>REDG01000042.1 GCA_007693605.1 Bradymonadales bacterium | reverse complement strand
ATCTACGAGCTTTCTGATGCCATGCCCTCTAAAATTCACATGATCGTTCCAAAAGGCTTCAGGCGACGAACTCTCATTCCAAAGCCACTTGTTCTCCATCAAAAGGATCTTTCGCCAGATGAGGCTCGGGCGATGAGAGGCTTTAAGGTAACCACGCCCTTGAGAACTCTTTTCGATCTTGTTCATTCGGAGTTGGAAGTTCCAGACAGTGAGCTTCTCGACCAGGCTATCCGAGAGGCCCTTCATCGGGGCCTTATCTCTCGGTCAGAATTGAAAAAGTCGAAGCTTTGGTCGCAACTTGAAAAAATGAATTGGAGTTTTTCATGAGATATAAAACGCCAGCCGCTTTTCTATCTGCGCTCGATCAAAATCTTCGAGCGATTAGTGAAAAAGAGGGAATTGATGTGCCAAGACTCCGGAAGCAGATGATCGCTTCACTGTCGATTCAAAGCAGACAAGTGGATCCTCAGCTCTATTCACATGCGGCTCCAGTCCCAAAATCAGAGATTCGCCTTGAGTCTTAGGGGGGACAACTGACTATAATAGGTTCTCATGTCTGTAAGTGTGGTCATTCCTTGTTTAAATGAAGAAGAGACGATTGAGGCCTGTGTTCGTGAGGCCAGAGAGGCTTTTCCTTCAGAATCTGATGAAATCATTGTCGTCGACAACGGCTCGACCGACCGGTCTTTTGAGTTGGCCAAAGCCGCCGGAGCGAAAGTGATTCAAGAGCGGCGTCGAGGCTATGGCTCGGCGATTCTCAGGGGTTTTCAAGAGGCTCAAGCCGACATCTTAATTATGGGAGATGCTGACCTAAGCTATGACTTTCATGACGCCAAGCGTTTAGTCGAAAAACTTCGAGAAGAAGACGCCGATTTTGCGATTGGCAGTCGCTTAAGAGGAAAAATTGAAAAGGGAGCGATGCCCTGGCTCCATCAAAAATTTGGCACTCCACTTTTGACGGGCTTTCTCAATCTGATCTTTGGCACTCGGCTAAGTGATATCAATTGCGGGCTTCGGGCTTTTAAGAAGTCCTGTCTAGAAAAAATGAATTTGCGCTCTCCTGGGATGGAGTTTGCGAGCGAGATGGTGATTCATGCTCAGAAGGCAGGTCTGAAGTTTGTCGAAGCCCCTATCAAACTTCGTAAAAGAGGCGGTGGCGTCGCCAAGCTTCGAACCTTTCGAGACGGCTGGCGACACCTGCGGTTTATTCTCTATTGCGCCCCTTTCTCTCTTTTCGTCTTGCCCGCCTTGTTGGGCCTCGCTGTGAGTGCTTGGTGCTTCTGGTCGCCTCGATTTGGCTATCAAGTGATGGGAAGTTTTGTTTTGATCAGTTCGTTTCAGGTCTTGAGCTTCGGGCTGATGGCGAAAACCTTTCTTTGGGTGTCGGACTCCTTTTTGGTGGACCGTGGATTTGCCCGCTTCATTGAAAGCTTTCGGTTAGAATACGGCATTCTAGGCAGCCTCGGCGTTTTTGGGGCTGGTGTTCTGGTTTTGCAGGGAGTTGATCTCAGAAGTTTGATCTTAGGCTTTGCACTCGTTGCCCTCGGCATTCAGATCTTTTTTTCCTCCTTCTTTGTCTCGATTTTGCTTTCGAAGGCCTCTCGGGAGTCGACTTAAAAATGAAAGGTTCCATTTCAGTAGAGCTTTTTCAACGGGCCGAGTCTTTTAAATCTTGGGGAAGCTGATTTGCGTTGCCAGAAACTTTTTGCTTCCTCGGCTTTCTTTTGGTTCTCGGTTTTAGGGGCTTCTCTTTGGGCGAGGCTTAGCAATTGGTCTTTTGTCACCACGGGTCTTTCAGGGCATTTATCCTTTTACGATGCGGACAGTTACTATCATCTAAGAAGACTTGCGCACTTTCTTCAAAACTTTCCTGAAATTATGCGTTTTGATCCGACTGCCGATTGGCCGACCGGCGGTCCGGTCGATTGGCCCGAGGGCATGCTTTTCTTGTATGGCATTCCTTTGAAAATCTTTGGCGTCTCTGACTATCATGCGCTTGAGTGGGGGGCGAGTCTGATCACGGTCTTCATCGGAGTTGTTACCGTGATTCTGGCCTATCATATCGCCAAGTTGTTTTTTGAAGAGGCCTGGATGGCCAAAGCCGTGGCCTGGGTTACTGGTTTAAGCCCTTTATTGGTGCGCTATAGCGCCTTGGGTCAGGTTGATCATCATCATATGGAGATTCTGTGGAGCCTCTTCGCTCTGTGGCTTGTGCTGAAACAGGCCAAGGGAGATTTGTCGTTTCGAGCGCTGGCTTTGGGAGCTTTTGGCTTGAGCTTCGGCCTCCTTTTTTCGAGTTCTTTGCTTTTTGTGCTGGGGGCCTATTTGTTGAGCACGGCTTGGCTTTCATTTTCAGAGAAACACCGGGCGCCCTTTATCTGGGCCAGTGCAGGGCTTTGTGCGGGCGTTTTTTTGATCGCCGGTCTACGAGTCTTTTGGGCGAACCAAGAGGCGATCAGTATTTTGCAGCCCTCATTTTTTCATCTTGGCAGCTTGGCGGGGCTTAGTCTGATATTGCTGGCGCTCATGCCAGGTTTTGGGCGAACGCGACTTGTTTTTTTCATCTTGTTGGGAGTGGGAGTTTGGGCCTTTTGGCCGATGCTGGGCGCCTCTTTTGAGAGAGCCTTGAATTATGTTTTCTCAGGCCGGGGGGTGCTTCAGTTTGTGGGGGAGGCTTCGCCGATCTTTTATCATTTCGATCAATTTGGTCTTGGCTTTATCTGGTCGAACTTTGGTCCCCTTTTGTTTTTGCTGCCCTTACTGCCTCTGGCATTTGTTTATTTTCGGCGCTGGTCTCTGATGGAGCAGGCCTTCTGGATCTATTTTGCTCTTTTGCTGATTCCGGGTATCGCTCAAAAGAGATTCAGCGCGCTTTTTTTCTTCAGTTTTGTTTTGGCTTCCTTTTGGCTCTTAAGGTTTTTGTTAGAGACTGGGAAGTTTTTGGATCGGAGACTTCAGCTGTCTTTAAAGGCGTGTTGGCTTGGGCTTTTATTTCTGCCGGTGATTCATGGAGGTTATCCCACAGGCTGGGATTTTGTCAGGCGCCAAGACTTCGCACTGCTGGAGGGCAGTCTTCAGGCCTGGGAGATTTCAGCCGAAGAGGCTTGGACGCGACTCGGGGAGCCAGAGCAAGTAGAGGAGGCATTTTGGGTGCCAACCAATTGGGGGCATGCGATTCAGTATCTGACCGGATACGGAGTGATCTCTAATTCGTATTTCCATGCAGGCGCGATGAGGCGAGACCAAGACTTACGACGGATTCGAGAGGCGGAAGAGCTCGAGACTGCCATCTTAGAGCTGCGAGTGCGCGGAGTTTGGTTGGCCGACGAAGTGCCACTGTTTCTAGCCATGCTAGACGCCAGAGGTCTAGACACCTCAACTTATCGTTTCAAAGAAGGGGAGGCCGGGGCCGCCCAGTTTCGATTGGATCGCCTACTCGAAGATTTCGCATGGCTTCGACTCTTGTTCGGTCAAGACGATTTCTCTGACTCGAGCTTCAAGCCCCTGCTCGAAGCCGTCACTCAAGACCACCCCCAATTCTCTCACTTCAGGCTTTGGAGCAAGGCGCACTAGGCAGTCTTGCCGTTTTGATCCCACACTTTCGGACGGCTGCCTGAACTATAGATAGCATCCTACTACATATAGGCTGGAGCCCATAAAAAACCCCCCGCCATTGGCGGGGGGTTTTAAGAATTGAAGTTAAGATCTCTTTAGGTCTTAGTTTAGCTCTCCGTAGACAATGACGCCGTCAGCAGAGGGAAGACCGTTTGTAACACGCAAATGTCTCAGGAATAGAGAGTAAGCCTCACCACCTCCCTTGAGGTTTCCTGTGGCATAAGCGGCGGCTGCAATTCCAGAACCCTCACCTTCCGGCTCTCCCACAACATCGTCGCAAGCACCGGGTCCGTCCGTTACACTGGCGTAGTCCCAGTTTTCATCGTTGTATTCCAAAGCCGCATCAGTTTGGGCAACCCCATAGGAAAAGTAAACAGGACTTGCAGACGAAACTCCAAGGTAGTTGAAGTGCTCGTTGCCACCCCAAGGCCGTCGGTTTCGTCCAGGCCCACCTCCTCGCGGTTCAGCATCTACAGTTAGAAAACAGGACTCCAGTTCAGTACCTTCATCAGGGTCAATTCTGGGCCGTGTAAAAAAGCCCACATTCGACTCCGCGACATTCTTCAACATCAGACTAGTTTCAGCTGTTTTACTTCGTGCAATATAATTTAAGAATGCGGGGATTGCGACCGCCGCAAGAATACCGATAATCGCGACAACGATCATCAGCTCGATCAAGGTAAAGCCTTTTTTGTTTTTTAATTTCATTAAACGATTCCTCCACTCAGACTGTTTTCTCTCAAAAACGAGTTCTCTTCGTTATTGATATTTTTGTTTCAATATCGAATGAGAACTCTCCCATCCGACTCAGACACTCCCAAAGAAAGCAGAAGTTGTGCCAAAGCTTTCGCCCCAGCCTCTACTTGCTCTAAGTGCTCCGATTCCCTCTACTATTCTAAATTTTCGCCAGATAAACCCAACCACTTTTAGTGACAAATTTTGACGCAAAAAGCCAAACTTTGACCCTCATCGACACTTTTTGTCAGTTTTACGCCCCACCCCGCAAAAATTAAGCCCAAAGGGAGTGTCGCTAAAGGCCCATCTGCCCCTCGTTTCAGGTCGACCTTCGGTCGACATGGTTTGAGAATGGCTGCTTCGTTTCTTGCCTTCGCGCATCTGGACCCCTATTCCCACTCCCGAACCCAGACTTTGGCCACAATCCCCCAAAATCAAGCTCAAATAACCCAAACCCTTTCGACTCGCACAAAGCCGGCCCTCTTCTCAACCTCCCTCACAAGCCAGAGATCGGGCATGGGGCTCGTCCTATAGCTCTGGCGGCTCCCTCTCCCAGCAACTCCGTCGATTATTGTGCTGCCGACAAAGCAGCCGAAGATTTCCTTCGCTCGACTCTCCCCCTCTCGAAAACTCCAATATATGATCCCACTCCAGCCCAAAGCTCGAACCACAGGGCCTTCCCGTCCTTGGCTCCACAAAAACACAAGCCCCAGCATCTCTCTTCCACACCTCCGCTCGCACAGATTTTGGAATATGCCGACTTCGCTTCCCTTTAGTCCCAAGTTTCACCCCTTCGCCGCCAGCGGCTGAAACAAATTCCGTAGCGGAAGCAGCCTGCACCCGACTGCTCTCCAGATTCTCAGATTTGATGCCCCAAGTTTTCCCCTTCTCAGAAATACTCGATTTTACTTCCACCGAGGCACTCGCCCCTGAAGAGCTGCCCGTTTCTCTCAACGCTCCTTCCCCAGCCCTTGCTTGAAAGTCTTCTTTCGTTGAATCTCCAGACTTCTCCCCCCTCACTCCAAACTTCCTCTTCTCCACTTCTCGAAGAGCCAAATCTAAGGCGATCTTTATGGCTCTTTCTTTACTGCCCCAAGGGTTTTGATGAGCGGTTAACGCCATGAATTTCTCCAAAAGCACCTTGGTTTCTTCATCCACCGTGACCGATAGGCGATAACTGGACTCTGAGACCACTCGAAAATCTTCTCGCTTTTTGATCTCTGGCACCCCGGCTTCAATCAGTTTTCGCTCACACTCCCTTTGAGTCGTGTTTTCAATCCGAGACAGTAGCTGCATTTTTTCATGACAGCTCTGGGGCGGGAGAGACCGAAGGGCCTTAGAGACCTGACTGAGATGAGAAAGAGAGAGGCTTCCCTTCTGGAGTTTAGTCTTAACTTCTGTCTTCTGAGCCCTCGGGAAATTCTTAATCAGCCGCATGCTCTCAATTCTTCTTTGTGCCGCTCCGGCGGAATACTTTAAGACTTCTGTGCAAAACAGAAAAAGAGAAGAGTAGCCCTTGGCAAGATAGAGCTTTCGCCTTTCGATCTCTTCCAGGGCTTCAATCACGGCGGCATAGATTTTTCTCTCTGAGGCCGCGAGTTTTTGCGTATAGAGAAGCAGGTCTTTTGAGGCTAGTTTTTGTAGATTCAAGGGAAGTGCCTGGTCTTCAACAGAGTTTTCTTCAAAGTTCATATCTTTCATAGGCTTGAGCATAACATGAACTTTTTTGGCTGCCGCATCTTCGCTCTATAAGCCGCATTGCCATGCATTTGGATTTTTTTATTTCAGATTGGGAGCAAGCTTACAGAACAAAAGCCAGAACGATTGAAACCCGCTTTCTGATTTGATTTGTGAGATTAAAAATAGTGCTTAGAAAAACCCGTCAACAAAAAAATAAAAATAAGTCCCTTAAAAACTTATTTTTATTTTTTGGGGAGGAACGAGGGGGTGGCCGTTCAAAAAATGAACGGGTCCAAAGTCATGGAAGTTTAAACTTTCATTTTTTAGAAGAACAAATAGGCAGCAAGATCTCGTTTATCAGAAAAATCACTTCCGCTCCGGCAGTGAATGCCTTCCCCAGTTTTCGAGCAGAACTGGGCTCCAGAAAAATGGGACTGAGTCCTCTAAAAACTCATTTTTATTTTTTGAGGAACAGGCGACAGACACAACCCATTCCTGAGTAAAACGACTTCCGCTCCGATACTGACAGATCTCTCTTTTTGGGGGGCTTGGTACCCTCTAGGGCCGTGGTGGCCGCATTGCGGGTAAATGGCCTTGAAGCCTCCTTCTTCACATGCTAAGGCCTCTCCAGCCAGCCAGATTAGCTTGGATCTGTGGAGTCTGCGCAGGCGTGTGTTCGAGACGAGAAGGATTGTGGTTTGAATTTAACTAGACGAGAAAAACTCTTTAAGAATTTAGGTCTTCCGGTCTTTCTCGCCTTCATTCTGGCGATTGGGTCGCTTGGTGCTGAGGAGAATGGGCCCATCGTTCAGGGGACAGCTCTAGAGGAAGAGGAGCAAGGCCCTCTGCCTCGGGAAATTGAGGAGTTGCGAGCTGATTGGCTGGCCTTCAGCGATCGTGTTGCTCAGCTTTGGAATGAGGGATCGATTTCGGAGCAAAAGGCGCTAGAACTGCGAACCGATTATGATCGGTTGATTGCAAGGACTGAAGAGAGAGTTTCTGTGCTTATCAATGGGGTGTACGAGGAATTCGGCGGTTTCAAGGATGTCGGCTCCTCAAATCCTACTGTGTTCGAGACAAGGCCCTTGGACTTTGTGGCAGGCATGCGGGACGCGAGTACCGGACTTTCCTCTGAGCTGGCGCAATATCTTGGTCTGTCGGCTTTCGGGGAGCTGAAGGATCCTGAGAACCATGGGGTCATCGCTCTTACCCTGATTTTGACCCCTTTTGCTGGGATGTTGCTTGGAACCGTTGCTTCTGTTGCCCTTGACCCCGGCTATTCATGGGGGTCTCGGCCGATGTTTATCGGTGCAATAGTTACCACTCTCCTTATCATGGCGAGTACTCCCCTTATTTATCTTGGTGTGCGAACTTCTTTCGCCTCTCGCATGCTTCGGATTGGCTATCTTTTGACTCAGATCATGCGTGGACCCCAGGAATTTTGGAAGGCGATGAACCACTCGCCCCAGCTGACGGCAGAGCCTCAGAGTTCGACATGGTGGCAGGATAGTGGAGAGCTTCTTAGTTCTTTGATCCGACCTGCCGATCTGGCGCATCCGACGGAAGGGGTGGGTCCCACAAGATGCACGGACTCAGTAGGAAATCTTGGACTGGGGCTTTGAGCCTCGTCCTTGAGTTAAGTTTGATCAACGCACTTGTTCCAAGGTCACGGTGATTATGGCGGCGGTGCAGTGGGGGGCGCCTTGTTTGGTGGCGGTCAGATGTTTTTGAAAGCGTTTCAGTTCATTGCGTAGGCTTTGGCTTGTCTCTTTAAGACTTTTCTTGGCCTTAGCGGTTTCTCGTTGGGAGCTTTGAGCCCTCTCTTTCAGTTCTTGAATGCCCTCGTAAAGTCGATTCATCTGAAGCTCAAGTTCCTCAAATTGGCGGTTGATTCGTTCGGGTTCTTGATACCATGCCTCTGGCACCTTTGGTGTGCTTCTCATTCTTGAGGCCTCCTCTGGAGCATTTGTGAGAAACAACTTTAGTTTGTTCCGCAGCATATCGAAGCTTCTCTTTTTTCCATCCCTAGCCGCTTGTTCAATCAGTGGTTCAAAGTGCTTCCGATAAAACTCCTGAAGCTCATTGACACTCCTCCAAAAAGCCCGATGTCTGAGGACGAGCTTTTGGTAGTCCCGATAGCTTTGCATAAACTCGGCCTCTAGTTCGGCGACTTCAGCCCCCAGAGAAGCGACTTTAGCCTCTCGTGCAGTCACCTCCGTTGAAATCTCAGAGGCGTAGCCCTGGTCTGCGTTAATGACTCCGAAAAAAAAGACTGTAATCAATAGAGGCCCAACCCGCATCGTTTTGAAGCTAAGGGGGTTTGGCGCATCAAGTCAAATGATAACGATTATCATTTTCACTATCTGACTTTGGACTGGTGATTAGATGGAGGTTGGCCGGTCGGATTGGGGGCTAGACTGGGCTGTTCAAGCAAGATTTTAATGGGGGAGATAGCCTCGCGGCTGCCCATTGACCATATGTCCAAAAAAGCGGATATTTTAGACACATGATACACAGAATGCTTAAGCCCCCAAAATCAAACAGCTTTTTTCTATTTGGGGCCAGGGCGACCGGCAAAACCACCTGGCTAGAGTTTCACTTTCCGCCCGAGGATCCGACTGTTCTTTGGATTGACCTCCTTCGAGCTGACGATGAGGAGATGTACACTCGTCAGCCAGATCGGCTCTTTCAGCAGATCGAACAGAGAAAGCGGGGCGGCAAACTCAATTGGGTAGTCATCGATGAGGTCCAGAAGATTCCGAAGCTTTTAGATGTTGTTCACCGATCGATTCAAAAACAGCAGCAAGCTTTTGCTTTGAGTGGGAGCAGCGCAAGAAAGTTGAAGCGAGGCCAGGCGAATCTTTTAGCGGGCAGGGCCTTTTCGTTTCGAATGCATCCCCTTGTTCACATTGAGCTTGGCCATGGGTTTGATCTTGACGAGAGCCTTAGCTGGGGGAGCTTGCCTGTCGTGCTTGAAGAAAGCTCTGAACTTGATCGGAAGAGGGGACTGAAGAGCTATGTACAAACCTATTTAAAGGAGGAGATTTTATCTGAGCAGCTTGTGAGAAAAATCGACCCCTTTCGACAGTTTCTGCCGGTAGCCGCCCAATCTTCTGGCTCCATTCTTAATTTCTCTCGGATAGCGAGAGAAGCGAATATAGAGACCAAGAGCGTGCAGCGTTATTTTGAAATCCTAGAGGACACATTGATTGGACACTATTTGCCTGCCTACCATTCGTCCCTGAGAAAACAACAGAGGCTTAGTCCAAAGTTTTATTTTTTTGACCTTGGCGTCCTTCGTGCATTGGAGGGCGATTTGAACCCTGTAAGTCCACAGAGCTATGCCTACGGCCGATTCTTTGAACACTTTGTGGTCCTCGAGTGTATTCGCCTTAGGGACTATCTTGAGCGAGATATTAAGTTTTCATACCTCAAATTGAAGAATGGTTTTGAGGTGGATTTGATTCTTGAGGAGAAGTCTAAGCCAACTCTCTTAGTCGAAATCAAGAGCGGAACAAGAGTGGGCCATGAGTCGGTCAAAAAATTACAGGCAATTTCGAAAGACTTTCCCACCCCTTGTAAACTTCAAATCTGGTGCCAGGAGAAGCAGCCCCGCCTCCAAGAGGAAGTCGAGATTCTTCCTTGGCAGTTGGCGATGAAAGGCGCATTGGATCTGTAGGTTCTCGATCTGCCCGAGATTCCTAGTCTTCGCTCTCGGGCTCTTGAGCCAAGCGCTGCAAGATCTCTTGAAGGCCCCGATCGGCAATGCCTCGGGTCACGAGTTCGGGCAAAAGCTCCGTTTCGTCTTGGGCAAAAAAGCCAGAGAAGGGAATTCCTACCCGGCCATAGGCCTCTAAGAATCTCCCAATCGTGGCATCGCGCCTCGTCCAGTCGGCTTCCATAAAGATCACCCCATTTTCTTCGAGCAATTCAAGAAACCAGCCTGTTTTCAAAACTGTGGCTTCGTTGTACTTGCAGGTGAGGCACCAATCGGCCGTGATGTTCAAAAAAACCAGCTCCCCCTCTTCGAGCAGATTGCGGAACTCCCTTTCATCAAAAGTCTGAATGCGCTGTTCGATCGCAGCTCTCTGCTGAAGCTGATCCAAAGAAAATCTCTCACTCGCAAAGACGCCACCAAGACAAATCAAAACCACCAAGGCCCAACGCCAGCCAGACCGAAACTCTTTGAGACAAACAACAATCAACAGAAAGCCCAAGCCCAAGGCGAAAAGCACGATCGAAGCCGTTTGTTGATTAAGTACATAAGCCAACCACAGAACGGCCAAAAGCAAACTGTAGGCGAGAATTCGTTTCAATCGCAGCATCCAGGGCCCGGGCTTTGGTAAAAAGCCGAGCAAATCAGGAGCAACCAATAGAAGAACATAAGGAAGGGCAAGCCCCAGCCCCATCACCAAGAAGAACAAAACGAGAACGGGAAAGCTTTGGCTCAAAGCAAAAGTTAAAGCGGCTCCTAAAAATGGGGCACTACAGGGTGTGGCGAGAATCGTAGCAAAGACCCCCTCAAAAAAGGGCCCTGTTTTCGAACTTAAACGGCTGCCCAATTTAGAAGAGAGCTGAACATCAAAAAGCCCCCAAAGATTGAGCGCGAAGAGGAAAATGACAAGAATCATAAAACTGACAAAGCCCGGGCTTTGAAACTGAAAGCCCCATCCGACTTGCTGTCCGAGTGATTTGAGAAGGCCTGTGAACAGAGCCAGCACCAAAAAGCTAAAAAGAACTCCGGCAATGGTGAGAATCAAAGACGGAGAAATGTCTCGATTTTCGGCTCGAAGTCTCAAAACGGAATTGGTCTTTAGAACGACTACAGGAAGAACACAGGGCATCAGGTTGAGAATCACTCCCCCCAAGAAGGCAAAAAGTATGGCGAGCCAAAAACTGGCCTCCAAGAAAGAGAGTCCTCGGCTTTGAATCTTCCCCGTCACACCCGTTGTGGCGAGGCCCAATCCGTAGGAGCTGACAAACTCCAGACTCTGCACGGGCTCGTCCAATCGGACCCGCCAGACTTCTCGATCCGCTTCGGCACCAATTTCTTCTGCCTTCCAGAAGTTGGCCCGCAGGCCTGGGCTGTAGAAAAACAAATCCTCTGCGGTCACCCCAAAAAGACTGAGTTCAAATTCGGTTGAGCCCCTCCATCGCACCGCAAAGTCTTCAGTTTCTTTTGGGAGCTGAAGAAAAGCCTCTTCAATCTCTAACGCCAGGCTGTCGTCTCTGATCTCAGTGCCGACCGGAATATTGAGTTCAAAAGCCATTCGCTCGGGAACACAAAGTTCTTCGCAGACAAGAAAATCAAGAGCCGCAGAAATTCGAAAGACCTCTTCCTCCACTTCCGGTCCTGAGAGAAGAATCAGATAGATCACCCGATCTCGGTATCCAAAAGAAGTGAGTTCAAGCTCTCCAGGTGCGGGGTGTCTTTGAGGAATCCAATACTGAATGGGGTCGGCCTTCCATCCCGTTGGAAGTCGCCAATCAATTCGAGGTGGCAGGCCCACATCGCCTGGGTTTTTCCAGTAGGAATACCAGCCAGGCTCAAGTTCTAGCTCAAGGGCAAGCCAAATGCGATCTTGTAGGGGCTCAACTTCCTCAAACTCAGTGAAGAGTCGTGCCTGAACTCCACCACTGCGACCCTGTTTCCATTCACTCATGTGAGCTGAGCTCGCCTCTACGGCTTGGCTCAGGCCGAACCAAGAGGCAGATATCAAGAGGCTCAGCAAACAGAAAAAGCTCAGAAATTTCGTTTGGGAAAAGGCATTCACGCCGATAGGTTAGCAGAGATTGAGGATGAATTGAAAGAAAGCTATCGAAATCGCCGCTGCTTTTGCATTGTTTCTCACCCCGATGCGGGTAAGACGACCTTGACGGAAAAACTCCTTCTTTACGGTGGCGCCATTCATGAGGCGGGCACGGTGAAAGCGAGAAAAGCCAGTCGCTATGCCACCAGCGATTGGATGGAGATTGAAAAGCAGAGAGGGATCTCTGTGACCTCTTCGGTTCTGCAGTTTGACTATCAGGGCTATCGAGTGAACCTCTTGGACACTCCAGGCCACCACGACTTTAGTGAAGATACCTACCGTGTTTTGACCGCGGTCGATTCAGCTTTGATGGTGGTGGATGGGGCGAAGGGAGTGGAAGAGCAAACGAAAAAGCTCATGAAGATCTGTAGTGATCGGAAAATTCCTGTTCTCACATTCGTGAATAAGTTCGATCGTGAGTGTCGGAATCCTCTGGAGCTGCTAGACGAGATTGAAGCCGTTCTGGGTATTCAGGCGACACCGATCACGCTACCAGTGAATAGCGGAAAGACTTTTCGAGGAATTTATCATCTCTACAAAAAAGAGTTTTATCCCTTTGTTGCGAATACAGATCGTGACGAGTGTTTCCCCGTGTCGGGTTGGGATGACCCCCAATGGAAGTCGTGGTTAGACGACGATGAGCTATCTCAACTCAAAGATCAGGCCGAGTTGGCTTTGGGGGTCTATCCTGAAATGTCACAAGAGGCGCTCTGGCAAGGCCGCTTGACCGGAGTTTATTTCGGAAGTGCCTTAAACAATTTTGGCGTGGAAGTTCTTCTTCGTGAGTTTTGCCATTGGGCCCCAGAGCCTCAGGCGCGATTTGCCACCGAGCGACTCGTGGAACCTTCAGAGCCTAACTTCTCAGGCTTTGTGTTTAAGATTCAAGCCAATATGGATCAGAGGCATCGAGATCGCATTGCCTTCGTGCGAGTCTGTTCGGGTTCTTTTTCGAAGGGGGATGAAGTCTTTCATACTCGACTAGAGCGAAACCTTAAAATTTCGAACACCTTTCAGTTTCTGGCATCGAAGCGGGTGCAGGCCGAAATGGCATTGGCCGGAGACATCGTGGGTGTTTATGATACGGGTTCGTTTCGGGTTGGAGATACCATCAGCTCTAAAGAGAAGCTTTCATTTTTGGGAATCCCCAACTTTGCCCCAGAGATTTTTCAGAGAGTCGTACTGAAGTCGCCCTTGAAGTCGAAGCAATTGCGAAAAGGCCTAGATCAACTTTGTGAAGAGGGGGCTTCTCAGGTGTTCTTTCCTCAGAACAGCAATGACATTATCATCGGCGTGGTGGGGCAGCTTCAATTTGAGGTGATTCGGCACCGCTTGGAGCACGAGTATTCCGTCGATGCGCGCTTCGAGTCTTGTGCCTTCAAGATTTCTCGCTGGGTGTTTTCTAAGGAAGGCCAAGAGTCGAAGTTTGATGCTGCGCTCAATGAGCTCTCAAAGAGCTACGATGTGGTTCTCTCGAAAGACTCAGAAGACCGTTGGGCGGTTTTGATTTCATCCCAATATGCACTGAATAAGGCACTTGAGCGCTATCCAGATTTGCATTTTGCAGAGACCTCAGAGCGAATGCTTTAGTCCAGATTCTTGACAAAGACCTTTGGCTTATACGGGTTTCGAGAGCGCTCCCGTCGCAAGAGGGCATTCTGCCGAAAGCCCCTTGTTTCGGAGTGTGGCTAGGCATTTTCAATGTGGCAGATCTCTTCTTGAGAATGGCGGCCTTTCATGTCAATCTTTAGGCAGGTTTTAAAAGCTCTCTGATTGAGTTTTTGAAGCCCAAACTGAGACTTGTTTTTGTGAGCTTGGCGAACGGCTGAATTCAACAAAGATAGAAAGGAAATTCTTATGACTTCTGTTTCGCGCTTGTCTGCGATTGAGACTTCCATTAACCGAGAAATCCGAAAAATTGAGCGACCCAAGGATAGTTTGGGAAACGCCTTACCCATTAGTGAGTACTTCGGGCAGTATGCCTTTGGTCTCGATCAGATGAAGTCCAAGCTTTCGACTGAAGGTTTTGAGCAATTGATGAATTTAGTGAAGAAGGGGAAGTCTCTACCCAAGGAGACCGCAAATGAGATTGCTTCAATTGTAAAAGACTGGGCTTTGAGTCACGGGGCCACACATTTTTGTCATTACTTTCAACCCATGACGGGGCTGACTGCAGAAAAGCACGACGCCTTGATCTCGACCAAAATCTCAGAGCAAGGTCAGACTCAGGTCATTGATCGATTGACCGGAGAAGCCTTTCTTCAGCAGGAGCCCGATGCGAGTTCATTTCCGAGCGGAGGAATGAGAAGCACTTTTGAGGCGCGAGGCTATACCGCATGGGACCCCATGAGCCCGGTCTTTATCATTGAGAATACCAACGGAAAGACGATTTGTGTGCCCTCGGCCTTTATCAGTTACAGTGGCTATGCGCTCGATATGAAAACCCCTCTTCTTCGCTCGATTCAGTCGGTCAATGAGGCGGCCACTTCGTTTTTGAAGTTGGTAGGAGATGTCGATGTGAAGTCGGTCGATGTGAGTTTGGGGCTTGAGCAAGAGTACTTTTTGATTGATCGAGCCTTTTTCTCAATGCGACCCGACCTGGTGATGACGGGTCGGAGTCTCTTGGGTCGAGCTTCCACTCGGGGCCAGCAGTTTGAAGACCACTACTTTGGGAGTATTCCCTCGCGGGTTTTGAGTTTTATGCAGGAGCTAGAGCAAGAAGCTTATCGTTTGGGCTTGCCCTTGAAGACTCGACACAACGAAGTGGCACCTTCGCAGTTTGAAGTGGCCCCGATATTTGAGAACGCCAATGTGAGCACCGATCACAACACCCTTCTGATGGATATGCTCCGAAAAGTCGCGCAAAGGCATAAACTGGTTTGTTTGTTGCATGAAAAACCTTTTTCGGGGGTCAATGGCAGCGGCAAGCACTGCAACTGGAGCTTGCAGACCGATCGCGGCGATAACCTTCTCGAGCCCGGAAAGACTCCCCACCAGAACCTTAGATTCTTGGCCGTTCTTTCTGTGATTTTGAAAGCGGTACACGAGCATGCGGCACTTCTGAGGGCGGGCATTGCTTCACCCGGAAATGATCATCGTTTGGGCGCAAATGAAGCCCCCCCGGCCATTATGAGTATTTTCTTGGGGGACACATTGTCAAAGATCTGTGATCGCCTTGAAAAAGGAGAGGTGCTTGAGGATTCTCCGGCAGAGACTGTTATCAGCTTAGGAGTGGCTCATTTGCCCGCCGTTTCAAAAGACAATACCGATCGAAACCGAACCTCTCCTTTTGCGTTTACAGGAAACAAGTTTGAGTTTCGAGCAGTCGGAAGTAGTAGCAATGTCGCCGTTCCCATCATGTTCTTAAATGCGGCCGTGTCAGCGAGCTTTCGCGACTTTAGTGCGCAACTAAAAGAACTTTTAGACTCCGGAAAAGCTCGTGATGAAGCTCTTCTCAGCTTGATTCAAAAGAGCATGAAAGAAGCCAAAGCCATTCGATTTGAGGGCAATAACTATTCAGAAGAATGGATAGCAGAGGCTAAGAAAAGAGGTTTACCTCACCTGAAAAACACGCCAGAAGCTTTGCAGGTCTTGGGAGATGAGAAGCGGGTGAGCTTTTTGCACGAGCTGAAGATTCTGAACCCTCAGGAACTGACGGCGCGTCACCATGTCGCCCTAGAGCGCTATAACAAGCAAATTGAAATGGAGGCGGCGACTTTGCTCGAGATGGTGGAGACTTCGATCATTCCTCCAGCCGAAGCGGAGTTGAGCCGGAGATCGGCGCTTGCAGAGAGCCTGAAGGCTTGGGGGGCAAAAGAGCCCTCTTTTGAGGGAGCCAAAGAGAGAAAGGAAGTTCTTTCAAAACTCTATTCGGAGCTATTGACCCAACTTGCCAGTCTGAAGAAGGATCTAGATTCAGCGAGTCGAATGGAGGATGAAGAAAAGAGAAGCCTTCGTCTCGCCGACAAGGTCATTCCGAGTATGGAGGCGCTTAGAAGCGTCGCCGATGACTTGGAGGCTCAAGTTTCAGATGAGCTGTGGCCTTTGCCTAAGTATCGCGAAATGCTCTTTCTAAACTAGTAGGGAGTGTCGCTAAGGGCCCATCTACTTTGGCGGCTGCGTCGCTGCGCTTCTCGAGTGGCATCATAACCACACTGCGATGCTCGCTCCTTGTCTTCTCGCATCTGGACCCTTATCGCCACTCCCCGTGAAGCGCTAAGGGCCCATCTGCATTGCCCGAATCTCGATTGAGTCGGCTGGGGGCTCTTGCTAGAGTCTGAGGCATGGGAAAAGTCCTTTCTACAAAACCGGCTTCAGGCTTTCGAGACTTTCTCGGCGCTGAAAGCCGAAAGCGCTCGGACTTGATTCGAAAAATTGAGTCGGTTTATCGATCCTTTGGTTTCGAATCTCTCGAGACTCCAGCACTCGAAAACTTGGAAGTTCTTTTGGGAAGTGGGGGTCAAGAGAATGAGAAGCTCATTTTCAAGACTCTCAAGCGGGGTGAAAAACTTGAGAGAGCCTTGGAGCAGAAGTGTTCAGAGTCAGATCTTTCAGATTTGGGTCTGCGTTTCGATTTAACAGTTCCCCTTTGTCGGGTGGTGGCCGAGTACTCAGACAAGATTCCTCTGCCCTGGAAGGTTTTTCACTTTGGGCCGGTTTGGAGAGCTGAAAGGCCTCAAAAGGCTCGCTATCGTGAGTTTTATCAATGTGATGTGGATGTGATTGGGACTGCCTCTCAGGCGGCAGAGCTTGAGGTAATCGAGGCCCTCTATGGTGCTTTTGAGGCCTGTGGTGTTTCTAGTTTGGAATTGCGACTCAGCGATCGCCGCTTGCTTGCGGCTTGCGCCAATGCTTGGGGTTTTGGTGATCGGCTCGGTGAGTTCGCCATCATCCTGGATAAAAAGGACAAGCAAGATACAGAGGCGCTTGCAAAAGAGCTTCGAGAGCTTTTGGGTAAAGCTTTGCCAAGGGATCTTGAACGAGCGCTTCACGAGAAAGTGTCGCTAGAGGAGGCTGTCGTTTGGAGTCAGGGTGCAGGGGAGTCGCTCTTCAAATTGATAGAGCAGCTTCAAGATCTTTCAAAGGCCAAGTATAAAGTGGAGTTTGATCTCAGCTTAGTGAGGGGGATGGGCTACTACACCGGAGTGATCTTCGAGTGGATGCAGCAGGGGACGGACTTCGCTCTGGGCGGTGGGGGCCGCTATGATGATCTGACCAGTCGCTTTATGAAGAGGGCGCAACCCGCCGTGGGGGGAAGTTTGGGCTTCGAGAGATTGCTGCTTCTTCTTGAGTCTGAGTCTGAGTCCGAAACGAACCAGCCCGTGTTCTTTCCGGTGATGGAGGAAAGCCTTCGAAGGTCCGTGACTTCTGTGGCAAGGGAGTTTCAGAAAAGGGGTCTTGCTGTCGATCTCTTCGTGGGCGAGGCGAAGATGAAGAGTCAGCTCAAGTATGCCTCTCAAAAGAATTATCGTTGGGTCGTCTTCCTGGGGGAAGAGGAGCTCCGAACGGGGAAGTTTAAGATCAAAGACTTTCGCTCAGGCGATGAAAAGAGTTTTTCTAGTTTAGAAGAGGCCGTTGAAGCGGTTCGGCGGGGAGCTGCGGCTTGATTAGTTCGGGTGGTTGGCAAGAGAGGGCTTGGATTGAAAGTAAGGGCTCTTTTTGGCAGAAAGGTAAATTCCTAGGGGGCTGATGCCGGGTCGACCCGCCGGAATGTTGAGATACCATCGGTCGAAATACTGTTTCCAAACCAGTCGTTCACTTGAAAGAGGAGATCCGAAATCCATCGGAAGAACGGCTTCAGAAAACAGCTGAAGCTCGGGCGCGACCTCTCGCCAGGCTTTGAAGATGAGCTCCGAGCAATAAAAAGAGGAGTCGGTCCAGGCAAAAATAGGATCGTAGGCTTTAGTCTGCCATGTTCTAAGTTGCTCAAAGAGTTTGGGAAGATGAGCTTTGATTTCATCTTGGATTTTAAGAACCCGGGTGTTCGGGGCTTGAATGGGTCGGTCTAGAAAGTCTTTAAGTGGAATTCTTTGTACGCCAGGCCCTGGCCAGGCCTCCCAAACCCAGATTTCTGAATTGCTCTTTTCAATCAGGCCCAGATGTGAAAGAGAAGGGGCAGTGACTTGGAACTGTTTCAGGGTCACCGATTCAATCGCCTGACAAGTTGATCCACAATCGAGGCTGACAAAGATGAGATCTCCGCTTTCGAGCGAAGCAGTGCTTGTCAAAGCCATCGAAAAGAAGATGGAATAGAGTGTTGGAAGCATTGTGTTGGCTTTTAGCTGAAAGTCGGCGGCTTTGCAGCTTGAAAGGCATTAAAAAGCTTTGTAGGAATAGGGTATAGATGGCGCGTGATGATTTAGTAAAAGTAGAAGGAGTGGTCGAAGAAGTGGCCGCTGGCGGTATCTATCGAGTGAAACTCGATATGAATGAGACCGTGATGAACGCAAAGCTTTGTGGAAAAATGCGCCGGTTTAGCATTAAGGTGATGCCCGGTGACCGAGTAACCGTGGGCTTGTCACCCTACGATCTGTCTCACGGCTTGATCTTATTTCGCAATTAAGAGCCTTCGGCTCAATCAGGCTCTGAACTTTTATGGAAGTATAAGAGCTTGTTTTCTGGAGTCTTCCAAAGGCAAGAATTCCCCAAGACTTTTGAAGAACGGCTTTGAAATTTTTGTAAGTCGGGGGATCAAAAATCAAATTAAGAAATCCGCTTTCATCCTCGAGTGTGAGAAAGACCATCCCCTTTGCGGTCGGGGGGCTTTGCAGGCTCTGAATCATTCCAAACACGAAGAAGCCCACTCCCGCCTTTTCCTTCTCCAGTTGAGAGGCCAGCTTGATTTTTGAGAGAGAGACGGGGTAGTTCCATTTCTCTTTTTTATAAATCTTTGCGGGATGCTCCTGAAGGCTGCTATCCATCAGCTCGAAATCAAGCAGAAGATGTTCCCACTCACTCAGAGACTTCCACTTCAAGCTTATTTCCTTCTGAGAAATTAAAGGAGGAGACTTCGGCTTAAGACTGCTCCAGTAAGACTGCTTTCGATCTTTTCCTGTAAGAAGAGCCAATTCAGAACGATCATCAGACTCGAAATGCTGTTCGAGGAGTCGGGACATTCGCTCTTCGTTTAAACTAGAGTTTGAATCAGAAAGAGAGTTTGCCGTTTTGCAATGGGGAGTGAGGCCTTGATCTCTTTCTAAAAGAAATCTCTGACAAGCTTCTCTTGAAAGACCCTTCACTGCCCGAAACCCGAGTCGAAGGGCGAGAGAGGATACCCTTTTTTCTATGCGATGATCCCATTCCGACTGATAGAGATCGATGGGTAGAATATTGACGCCCTCTCTTCGAAAGCTGAAGTGAAGGCTGTGTGGAGGATAGAAGCCCATAGGAAGTGAATTGAGAAGAGCGCAGAGATAAACAGAAGGGTAGTGTGCTTTTAAATAAGCAGAGGCATAGGTTAAAAGTGCAAAGCTGGCGGCGTGAGATTCAGGAAAGCCGTATTCTCCAAAGCCTAAGATTTGTTGGCAGATTCGCTCCGAAAATTCTCGATCAATCCCGCTCTTTTCCAGACGGTGTTGAAGGTCAGCGGCATGCTTACTCAAATCTCCTCTTTTTCTCCAGGCCCCCATCGCGCGCCTCAGTTGATCGGCCTCACCGGCACTATAGCCGGCCACTTCAATGGCCATTTTCATGACCTGCTCTTGAAAAATTGGAACTCCCAAAGTCTTTTCAAGAATGGGCTTCAGTTTAGGGTGAGCATAAGACACCGATTCGAGCCCCATTCGGCGGCGAAGATAGGGATGAACCATTCCGCCCTGAATTGGGCCTGGCCGAACAATGGCGATTTCAATGACAAGGTCATAAAAAGATCGGGGCTGAAGTCTTGGAAGCATGCTCATTTGGGCTCTCGATTCAATTTGAAAAAGCCCCACAGTCTGAGATCGAGAAATCATTTGATAAGTCTTCGGATCGTCTGCGGGTAGGGTGTCGAGGCGAAGCTTTGCGATCTTGTGCTTTTCAAGAAGTTCAAAGCTTTTTCGAAGGCAGGTCAGCATTCCCAGGCCAAGCAAATCAATTTTCAGAAGACCGAGTTTCTCAACATCATATTTATCCCATTGAACAATACTTCGGTCTTTCATTCTTGCGGGTTCGATGGGGCTCATTTCATCAAGTCGGTCTTGTGAGATAATCATTCCGCCCGTGTGTTGTCCTAAATGCCTCGGAAATCCCCGAAGCTCTTTGGCGAGTCGAAAAAGTCGCTGCAAGCCCTTGTCTTCTGTCTTGGTTTCTAAGACAGGCTCTCGCCAGCGGGCCTTGCGGCTCAATTCGTCTAAAATCTCTGGTGTGAATCCGAGGGCTTTTCCCATATCGCGAATTGCTGACTTTGTTCGATAGCAGATTAGGGTGGCGACCAATCCCGCTCGGTGCCGTCCGTATTTTCGGTAGACATATTGAATAACCTCTTCTCTTCGCTCATGCTCAAAGTCGATATCAATATCTGGCGCCTCATTTCTCTCTTTCGAGACGAATCTTTCAAACAAGAGATTCATTTGTACGGGATCGATACTGGTGATTCCTAAAAGATAGCAAACCAGAGAATTTGCGGCAGAGCCTCGACCTTGGCATAAAATGCCTCGAGATCTGGCAAAATTCACAATATCCCACACGCTTAAAAAATAATCTTCATACTGGAGCTCCTGAAGAAGTTGAAGCTCGTGTTCAAGTTGCTTTCTCGTGTTTGGCGGCTCTCCGTTGGAGTATCGCTCGCAGAGAGCTTTTTCGCAAAGCTCTCTTAAAAACTGGCTGGGGGTTTTCCCTTTGGGCAGCCACTCCCTTGGGTAGTGATATTGGATTTCCTTGGGATGAAAAGAGCAAGACTCTGATATTTCACGACTTCGATAAACCCACTCTTTAGGGACAGAGAGTTGTTTCAGCAGACTTAGAGGCTGAATACAGGCCTTCGAGTTCACAGAAGCAAGCGTCTCAGAGAGTCTTTGATTTTTTCGAATCGCCTCCATGCAGTGAAAGAGCTCGAACCTAGAGGGATCATGAAAAAAAACATCCCAACTCCAAACGAGGGGCACCTCCTTTGAAAGATTCTGTAGCCATTTTTTCATTTTTTCGTCTTGGGTCGATTCGAACCGACGAGTCACTAGCTGATAGAAGGGAAAGTGGTTTTGATAAAACCCGAGAAGATCGAAAGAGGGAAAGTTTCTCGGGGGCAATACGACAAAATGATGTTGAGGATCGACCCACTTTTCAAGAGCCTCTCGATCGATTTGGAGCTGATTTTTCTCCTTCAGGCGAAAGCCCTCCGAAATGAGTCGACAGATTCGACGATAGCCTTTGAGGTCTTTTACTAAAATAAGTAGGGCGGAGTTTTCAATACAAAGCTCAACTCCAACTCGGAAAGGGAGGCCAATTCTTTCACAGGCCTCGTAGGCTCGAACCATCCCGTAGAACCCATTCCGATCTGTCAAAAAAATAGAGTGGTAGCCGCTTTGAGCGGCAGCTTCAATCAGTTCCTCAGGTTGAGAGGCGGCCTGAAGAAATGAAAAGCAGCTTCTGGCAGAGAGTTCAGAAAAAGAGTTTTTATAAAGAGAATCCATTTTGTTTTAGCCGAGAGTCTAAATCAGGCCCTGTTGAAACCATTTCTGAGTTTGATCTTTAAAGATCCAGCGCCAACGCCCGTTCATAAAAGCTACAAAATAGTCTCGTCTCAGTTCTTCACCCGAAGCCTCAAATTCAACAAGCTGTTCGACGAGATACAGCTCTGCTCTTGGTTGGGGAATCTCTTTGGGCCTATGTTGAATGAGGGGGTAGTAGAGTGGAGGGGTCGAGATTTTAAAATTTTCTTTGGGCGCCACCTTGTGCCAAGATCTTTCTGGTAGTCGAGAGGGCAGCCCTTGGGGCTGGAAGATTTTTGCCCCCAAGCTTGAGAGTCGTTCTGTGATTTCAGAAACAGAGACGGCGGCAGGTTTTGTCTGAAAAAGATGGAGTTGCTGGGCTCTGGGAGCTTCAGCAGGAAGCAGCTTGATTTCTATTTGTGAGAGAGGGGCTAAAAGTTCAATTTGTGAGAACCTCAGAATAAACAGCTTCTTCAGCCAATCAAAAGACTGGGCTAGAAGGGGAGAAGAATGAAAAAGAAACGGGAGATGAAAATCAGCACCCTCTTCTTGAGAGCCCAGAAAAATATCGATTTGCCTCAGATGAATCTGGCTTTGTTCCTTTGAGAGTTGAAGTAGAAGCTCTAAGCTCTCTTCAATGAGAATGGCGCTGTCACAAACGCCAAAGTCGAAGGCTTTTTTAAGTCTAAACTCTTTAATTTTTCGATGAGGAATCCACGGCCAAACGGCCTTCGGAGAGCCCAAGACGCCTCTGAAAAAATTGAGCCAATCTTTGCCCCATCTCCTTTGGATTTGATCGTCTGGGATTTTTTTGAGGTGCCCCACTTTTGTGAGCCCCAGTCGGCGCAGCTGCGTATAAACTTTCAGTTGTTGTTGGGGACTGACTTTAAGATTAAATTCTTCAAAATAAGTTTTTGAAAGATTTTCTAATTCTTGAAGTGAAGAGAATAAATGAATTCCATAGAATTTACAAATCAACTTCCAGGCAGAATCTTCAGTAAGCACCGCTTTTTCAGATCGAATTTTGTTTTTCCAGAAATTAGAGACGCCAGTGCAGTCATAGATCCAGACGAGCCGAAACCGCATCACTTGAGGGGATAAGTCTTTGAACTCATCACTGAGAGCGAACATAAAAATTCTCTCTACTAAATTGAAGATAGGGGTTGTCTCGATAGCGAATATTTGGCGCCGACCCTTTTTTCTGTTCAACGCGCAGTTGATGATGTGAGTGTCGAACCTCAAATTTCTTCTGACAAAATGAGATGCTCGCGCTTTGAATAAAAACAACTTCAATGGGGTGTTGTTGAAGAAGAGCTCTCAAGAAAAGAGCTTCGGCTTGCGAAATCGATAGCTGATCGAGAACCCAGATATCAAAAAAAGCAAGCTGACTGAGTTCCTGCCAAAAAAGCCGTCTTTTTGCAGCCTTTGGGCTTTCTATCCCGATTAAAAAAATTTCTTTATCTTCTGCCAGAGTCCAGAGCAGTGGGGCGTAAATATGCCAATCGGATCGAACCCAACAAAGTCGTTTGTTAGAGGGGATTTGTTCGAGACAGGCTCGAATTTGACCTTCGCTTTCTCTTCCTGACCATTGGGTGAATGCGCAGCGAGACTTTTTTAGAGAGAGAAGGGCTTGCTTTTTTGGGGGATCTTCAAATACCATACATTTGTATGGTATCAGATTCTCGTTCTTTGTCACCCAGCCAATTTGCCGTCTATCGGTATTTAAAGAAGAGCTTCTTAGAGCGGGGCAGAATGCCGAGCCTTCGAGAGATTTGTCGAGAGATGGAATGGAGGGCTGTGGGCAGCGCTCAGGATGTGGTTCGGGCCTTGGTGGACAAAGACTATCTTCAGAAGGAGGGTCGCTCCTATCGTTTTTCTGAAGCGACGCCGCTTCGGCGAATTCCAATTTTAGGAACGGCACCCGCAGGCCCTCCCTCAGAGGCCTATGAGGCTCATGAAGGAGAGTTGGCCTTGCCCACTGAATTTCGGGGTCCACATTTTGCGCTAAAAATCAGGGGGGATAGTATGACGGAGGCGGGTATCGAAGACGGAGACTTTGTGATTGTGAAACAGAAAGAGCGAGCTCAAGATCGGGAGATTATCGTCGGAATGGAGTGGGGGGAGGTCACGGTCAAGCGACTCATTTACAAACGAAAAAAAATCTGGCTCAAGCCGGAGAACCCCAGATACTCCCCCTGGGAAGTCACCGATCCCGACTTTCGAGTTTTGGGTCAGGTTGTGGGTTTACATCGGTATGGGGTCGGGAGACAAACGAGCCAGACTAGAAAATAAGGTCCGTTTTTTCGCCAGCGCTAGTCTGGCACTTCCGTCTCCCGACCCCTTGGGATTATTTCTTTAGCTTGGTATTTTTTTGGAGCTGTTTTTCGAGTTCTTTTTGAAATCTTTGATACTGAGGGTTGTCTGGTTCCGAGCCGAGAGCGATCTGTACATTCATTAGAGCCGACCGAAGGTCTCTTGAGGCGTAGGCCTTTTCGGCCAGTTGAAAAAACTTTTCTCCAGGACCTTTTTGGGCCCATGTGGGCTTTCTCTTCACAGAGGTAATGGCATCTTCATCGACGGGCTCCTCTGCGCTCTCGATCCGACCTGAGTTGATATTCATTTTTTTATCGTAGGCCGCTCTCAGTTCAGGGCTTGAGAGCTCTCGATAGGCAGCAACGACTCTTGAATAAATCTTCTTAGCCAGCTCAGAGAGCTCTGGGTTCTTCTCTGAAAAATATTGATCGGGGTGGAATGAAATCGCCTCATTATGAAAGGCTTCTCGAATCTCTTCGTCGCCCGCCATAGGATCAAGCTTCAATACCTGGTAGTGGTTTAGCGACTCGATTACCTTCGCAATCGTCTCAAGCTCGATCTTGCTATGCACTCGCCACTCCCTTTTCCGTCTGATTTAGAGGATTGGCAGACTCTAGCTTGTCAGAGTACACAAAAATTCGGCCCTTCAAGGGGTCTAAGGGTGAGTGGGCGGTGACCCAGAAACCCTTCTCTCTCAACTTCGGTAGATCAGCTTCTGCGTAAAAGCACTCTCTATTCTTCATGCGAAATTCATAAAGCTGAAACTTTCCTGCCTTCGCACCAGGCTTTGGTTTTTTATACAAGCTTCGAATATAGCGTGGGATGTTAGAAAAATCATCAATCAATGCGATCCAGCCGACGACGCTAGGGTCAATCTCAATGGATTGACCACTCTTGTCCTCAGAAAAAATCTCCAGAGACTTTGACTCTGGATCAAACTTTTTCATGAAACCTTCTTTGTAAGTTGACCCAAGGCCTGAACGAGAAGGGAGTTGAATCAAGACCTTCTCAAATTCAGACCACTCGTCTTTGATTTGAACTTCGTTTAACTTCGCCTTCGTTGTCTTGGCTTGTCGCTCCTGCTCTGCTAAAAGACTTCCCATCTTCACTGAAATGTTTTGAGATACCCCCGTTTTCTTTTCAATCGCAGAGACGGACATGATCCCGTCGGTATTGATCGAGAACCGGACTTCAATCTCTACCGAACCTGCCTTGCCGGGCTCAAAACCGCTCAAAGAAAATTCTCCCAGGGGTGTTGAGCTTTCAACTCGACGACCCTTCCCTTGAAAGATCCGAATGTCGACAGACTTCTGCCCGTCTGAGGTTGTGGTGAAAACCTGTTTCGCCTCGGCCGGAATGGGGGAGTTCTTGCTGATGAGTGTTTCGGTGTAGCCACCGACAGTTGCGACTCCTAAATCGAGCGGTGTCACATCCAAGAGCAATGAGCGCTTCTCGGCTGAATCCGAGCTCAAGCTGTGCGCTTGTATGGCTGCCCCCATTGAGACCACCTCATCGGGATTCAGATCGTTCAGGGGTTGTCTTCCAAAGTAACTCTGCACCGCGTCCACGATCACGGGCATTTTTGTGGGGCCACCCACAAGAATGACTTCATCAATCTCTGATGCCTTAAGTCGCGCGGCTGAGAGGGCTTCGTCACAAACACTAAAGGTTCGCTGAATCAAGTCCTGACAAGAATCTTTCAGTTGGTCTTGTGAAAGAGTCATATGAAGATCAATGGACTCATCATCCTTTTGGATGATCTTCGAGATAAACAAATCCGTCCTTTGAGAATAGCTAAGTCTTTTCTTGGTCTTCTCTGCCTGCAATCGCAAGATCGGAAGGGCCGCCGGAATGCTTCGAAGATCGACCCCGTGAGTCTTCAAGAATTTAGAGGCAATGAGATCAATCAGTCGATCATCAAAGTCATCTCCTCCCAGAAAGGTGTCTCCAGCTGTTCCAACCACCTCGAAGACATCTCCCCTCAGTCTCAAGATCGATAGGTCAAAAGTGCCGCCCCCAAGATCGTAAATCACAATGTTTTGGTTCAAGGACTTACCAAAGCCGTAGGCAAGAGCTGCCGCTGTGGGCTCGTTGATCATTCTGATTGGATCAAGGCCGGCAAGCTCACAGGCCTCTTTCGTGGTCTGTCTTTGGTTGTCATTAAAATAGGCTGGGACCGTGACAACCGCTTTCACGATATCTTCTCCCAGGGCGGAGTCGGCGATCGTCTTCATCTTTTTCAGAATCAGCGCCGCAATCTCCTGAGGTGAGTAGACCGAATTGTCGACTTGAACGCCGACATTCTTTCCGTCGACTTCGACTAGATCGAACGGAAGCAGGGCCTTCGCCTTTTCAATTTCTAAGGAGTAAAACTTTCTTCCAATCAGTCGTTTGATCGAGTGAATGGTTCTTTTGGGGTTCTTAAAGGCTTGTTCCTTCGCCGCCTGCCCAATCAAAATCCTTTGGTCTTTGCCAAAGGAAACGACCGAGGGGGTCAGCCGATTGCCGTTCTCGTCAGGGAGGATGTGGGTTTCTCCGTCGACGACACACGAGACCGCGGAGTTACTCGTTCCGAAATCAATTCCGACCACTTTTGCCATAGGTCATTGTATCAAATCTCGAAGAAGACTTAACAGAGATATCGAACTGTGATTTAACGGGGAGCGTCGCAAAGGAGTGATCATGGCAAAGGCGGTCTCAGAGCTAAATGCGAGTCATATAGAGGAATTGGCCAAATCATTTGGGGAGGCTCTTCGAGAAACACCCTTGATTCGCTCGCAAAGTCTCGAGAAGAGAGTTCAGAGTAAACAGGCGCTATTTTTGAAGGCAGAGAACCTGCAGTTTACGGGTTCTTTTAAGGCCCGAGGGGCACTCGCAAAGATTCTTGAAATTTTGAAGGAAGCCAAAGAGAAGGGCGTCATTACGGCCTCTGCTGGAAACCACGCTCAGGGGCTTGCCTTTCATGCCTCCCGCTTGGGGGTTTCGGCTAAAATCGTGATGCCCATAGGCACCCCAATCGTCAAGATGAGAGCGACCAAGCAGTGGGGGCCTGAAATCATCTTGTTTGGGGAGTCTTATCAGGAGGCCTACGAAGAAGCGACTCGATTGGCCAAGGAGAGCGGTCGAGCTTATGTTCACGCCTTCGACGATTGGACGGTCATGGCAGGCCAAGGCACGATTGGGGTCGAGATCTTGCGGCAGTGTCCGGATGTGTCTTCTGTATTTTTACCGGTTGGGGGCGGAGGTTTGCTGGCTGGGGTTGGTAGTTATTTGAAAGCAAAGAATCCGAAGATCAAACTGATTGCGGTTCAAGCAGAGGGTTGTTCATCGTTGATCCCCTCTCTGAAAAAGGGCTCTCCTGTCTCGCTGGACAAAGTAAACACCATCGCTGAAGGAATGGCGGTCAAGCGGATGGGCGAGAAGAGTTTTTCGATCTGTCAGAGTTTGGTTGACGAGACGGTCATTGTTTCTGACGAAGAGATTTCTGATGCCCTATTGTGGATTCTAGAAAATGAGCGCCTGTTTGTTGAAGGATGTGGGGGGGCGACTGTCGCGGCGGCGATGAAGAGGTCAGACTTGATTTCAGGTTCATCTGTGATTTTGCTGAGTGGGGGGAATCTCGATGTGGATCTATTGGCGAGAATCATTGAGCGGGGCTTAGCGAAGCAAGGTCGAAGGACTCAATTTGAAGTCGTAATTCCAGACAGCCCTGGCAGCTTAGAAGCGCTGCTGCATGTGATCGCGCAGGAGCAGGCCAGCATTCTTCAGGTCCACCACGAGCGGGTCTTTACCAAAACGGCCCTTCGAGAAGTGGTCACTCATATTGAGATAGAGACCAGTGGTCTAGAGCATTTGCAGCGAGTCAAAGCGAGCTTAGAAAAGACCTCTTGGCCGGTTCGATTTTTGCCGTAGCGGATCATTGCGGGACTGTCGCCAAACTCTGGATTCGGGAGTGGCGGTAAGGGTCCAGATGCGAGAAGCGCAGCGACGCAGCAGCCGAAGCAGATGTGCCTTTAGCGACACTCCCATTGCCCATAGATCTCTCATGTTGTTGGCGACCTCGCCTAAAGCCTTGATTTCCCAGCTTTCTGAAATTTTGCTATAATATAAGTGGGTGTGATCATAGGGGTTTTGGAGGGCCGTGGTGAGCGAGTCTAGAGAAAACATATCTTCCCAGATCGTTTTGGGAGATCTGCAGGGCTTTTTTGAGGAGCTTCTGGTCGGGACCGCTGAGAAGCAAGATCAGTCTGTTTCGCCCATGGCGCTGAACTATGTCGCAAAGCTTCTCACTCACTTTCACCAGGTAGACAATTTTTTTAAGGCAGACTCGGGTCGACTTCCAGTTCTCGCTGATATCTTGGCTGAAGCCATGGCAGCAGACTCAGCCCGTCGCGTTTCCATTCTGAGACGATTGGGAGACACTTCCCTAATGATGAGCGGGTATTTTCGAGAGGCGCTCAATCGTCGAGGAATGAAGCAGAGCTATTACGCTCAAATGGGGGAAAGCGCCTACTCTCATCTCAGTGATTTGAGCGAGACAAAGAATGTCTTCATCGAATTGGCCGATGGCTTTCAAGTGGTGGCCGATCTTTTGGCGGTGATTTCTGAGAGCTTGCGAATTCAGGAGTACAATGCGCTCGAACTGTTGAAGTTCTACTCTAGCTCTAAGTCTGATTTTGCTCGGGAGAAGCTCAAAGAACAAGGGATCATTCCCATGATTCCGAAAGAGTGAGGGCAAATCATCCTTTAGGAGGGGCAAATGGAGGTCAAGCTTAGAGCTCTGAAAAGCATTCAGCGACAGATTGAGACGGTGAATGGTCAAGAGAATCCCTACGACTCTCGTGACTTTGTGATGGCCACAGAAAGTCAAAACGCACTGCTGGTAAATCAAACTGAAGGAGTGGCCGATCTGGCGATCTGCCTTCAGGCAAAGCTGTTAGAAGAATTTGGTGAAAGACATTATCCCTCCGATTTTCGACTTGAGGATTTTCCAAGTTTATCCGTTCTGGTCGAAGAGTTGAGCCATTTCAACTATTTCGTGGAGAAGACTCGGTTGAATCAACAAATCCGTCCGCTTGACCTTGAGATTCAATCAGAAGTCGACAAGTTTAGCTTTGCACTCAGCTGTTTACAGGGGTCCGGTCAGGAGTTTCAAGATGAAATTTTTGAGCTTTTGTTTGATCAAATCAGGCTGGGTGATTGGGTTGATGAACAAGAACGGGCTCGATACCACGACGCTCATCAAATCGCCCGATCCTTTTGTCGGGCGGTCTTAAACGAAAGTAGCTGCTTCGACGATCAGCGATCCTTGTTTCAGGCCTTCTTCTCTCTCACTCCACAAGAGAAGCGACGCTGGAAGTCCGTTGCGCTCTAGATCGAGCTGGCTAGCCTGCATCCCTCTCTCCAATACTCACACGCTTGATTGTCAGTCAATCTATTGACGACTCCCTTTCCCATCGCTGTCGCCCGTTATTGTGTCGACGACAAAGCAACCGAAGATTCGAAGCGCTGGAATCTCCTCCTCTAGAAAACTCCCATACATGATCCCACTCCAGCCCAAAACTCGAACCACAGGCTCTACCTGAGTCTGGCTCCACAAAAACACAAGCCCCCCCATCTCTCTCCCACACCTCTGCTCGAACAGATCTTGGAATATGCCGGCTTCGGTTGCTTTTGGGCTGTACGACTACTTCTTTGCTATCCGCGGGAGAAAGAGCTTCCGTAGCGGAAACAACTTCAGAGGCTTTCTTCTTTCTAGCAGGCCTTCTGACTTCCGCTTTGGAAGTCATCATATTTCTAGACTCGGCCCCCTTCTTTTTCCCTCTCACTCCAAACTTCCGCTTCTCCACTTCTTGAAGAGCTAACTTCAGGGCAATCTTTAAGGCTTTCTCCCGACTCGCCCAAGGGTTTTGATGAGCGGTTAAGCCCATGAATTTCTCTAAAAGTTCTTTGGTCTCCTCATCTACTGTCACAGACAGTCGATAGCTGGACTCTGAGACCGCTCGAAAATCCTCTCTTTTCTTTATCCCTGGCACCCCCGCCTCGATCAATTTTCGCTCACACTCCCTTTGGGTGGTGTTCTCAACCTGAGACAAAAGTTTCATTTTTTCATGACAGCTCTGGGGGGGAAGTGAGCGAAGGGCCTTAGAGACCCGGCTTAGGTGAGAAAGAGAGAGGTTTCCCCTTTGAAGCTTCACTTTAACTTCTGTTTTTTGAGCCATAGGGAAATTCTTAATCAGCCGCATACTCTCGATTCTTCTCTGTGCCGCTCCGGCGGAATACCTTAAGACTTCTGTACAAAATAGAAAGAGAGAAGAATAGCCCTTAGCAAGATATAGCTTTCGCCTTTCGATTTCTTCTAGGGCCTCGATCACGGCGGCATAGATTTTTCTCTCTGAGGCTGCAAGTTTTTGCGTATAAGAAAGAAGATCGTCGGAGCCGAGTTTCTGAAGATTGGATATCTCAGGCTCGAGCAGCTTTTGAGTAGTCGGATAAAGAATTGAGTTTCTTTGAGAGTTCATATCTTTCATGGGCTTGAGCATAACATGAACTTTTTTGGCTGCCGTATCTTCGCTCTATAAGCTGTATTGCTGTGGGACTAAGTTTTGTTATTCCAGATCAAGAACGGGCTTCCAAAACAAAAGCCAGAGCGATTGAAGCCAGCATTCTGATTTGATTTGCGAGACTAAGAATAGTGCTTAAAAAAACCCGTCAATAAAAAAATAGAATATTTTTTGGCAATGAAGTTGAGTTTCCAAACCCCCAAGAAAATGAGTTTTTAAGGGACTCATTTTGTTTTTAGGGGATTGGGTTCGATCGGAGGGGAAGGGGTGCGATATGGAGAGAGATTTTCTCTGTCGATCGAAGAGGTGCTCGGTCACTGAATCGCATTGTACTTCCGCTCCGCCTATAGTGAATCTGTTTCTAAGATTGCCTCAGTCTGTGAACGGCACTCAGGGAAAAGCTGCTTCCGTAGTGGAACCTGTCGAGGTCTTTAGCTGAGAGGGCGCTTGAAAGCCGTTTCGTTTTCAACACTTCGTTGATATTTTGACACCGATTTGGGGCTTGATGCGCGAGTCAAAGGCCCATTGATGCGTAGCTGATCTGGAGACAAACTTGCAGGTTACAGAAGGCAAGAGGAGTAAACTATGTCATCACGAATTTCTGAAGAGAACTTGATTTTTATTCCCGATGAAGCAGAGGGACTTGGGGGCACAAATTTTCTGGTAAGCGCCATTCACCTACTTAGAAAACAACGACGAGATCTTCAAGCAGAGAACGAACAGCTCAAGGCGAAGCTTCAGATACTTGAACGGCAGAATGCTGTGTTCTTAGACATCAGCGCTGACAGGCTTTTGCAAAAGCAGGGATGATCGGGTCGTCGTCTAGGCGTTCAGGGTGCCACTCAACACCCCAGACAAAGCTTTGAGTCGGAAGAGAAATCGCTTCAATCAGAGAGTCTTCAGCCAATGCTTCTACTTCGAGGCCCTTTCCAAGCGATTTGACGGCTTGATGGTGGGTCGAATTTACTTTCATTTCACTGCGACCAAATAGTTTTTCGGCTCTTTCCTTTTTAAGAAAAGACACTTTATGAGTAGGTAGATGCTTCGGCCCAGCTTGTTCGTGAGAAACAAAAAACTTTTCCTCGTCTGGGAGGTGTTGATGGAGGCTTCCCCCAAGAGCCACATTTAAAGCCTGCATTCCCCAGCAGATTCCTAGTATTGGAAGGTTTTTCTTCAGGCTGGCCTCGATCAAAGGCTTTTCAAATTCGTAGCGGACAGAGTTAATCAAGGATTTTGGATGAGGTCTTTCCCCATAGGCCTCAGGTGGAATGTCTTGAAGTCCGCCCGGAATCAGAATTCCAACCACTTCTGCCAGTTGCTCTAGTGCGACTGAAATGTCTTGGCAGCTCAAAACAGGCTTGAAGTTGAGGCTGCGCAAGCGAGTGAGAAGGTCCTCTTTCCAAAAAAAGCCCCACGAGGGGTCGTAGTCTGAGGTGACTAAAATCTTCATCCCAGTTCAAGGCCTCTCTTTTCGAGTAGTCGATGAGCCTTCTCCGTTTGCATCTCAATCTTCTCTCGCCACGAACTAAAGCGGGGCAGTTTTTCAATGCCTTGAAAGGGAAAGCTTGAAGCCTGAATGGAGAGGGGCTCAGTCTCTGCCAACTTGAGACTGTCTTCTAGAGCGAAATGAGCTTGCTCGACTTCGCCACAGAGCAAAATATAGTCGTAGCCCGCTCGAAGACACAGCCGCCAAGGCTGCATCTCGCTCACCGCCTTCATGCTGATCAGATCGTCAGTGATCCAGATCAGCTTTGACGGAAAGAGCTCTCTCGATGCTTTCAAAAAATCGTGCTTGAGAGAAAGAAGCTCATCGGGCTTTTCAGGAAAGGCAAGATGCCCCGGCATAATCGCTCCGGCAACTGAGGCGAGCTCTTGAAAGATCTTTTGATCCGTTTGGATCATCTCTTCCTCAGATTTGCCCAAGACTGCGATTTTTTCGTGGGAGTCTTGCGAGCTAGAACCGTGGCCAGGGAAGTGCTTCAGACAAGTAAGAACACTTCGGTCTTGAAAAGACTCGCAGAAGATTCGAGCTTGAGAGACCACCTCATCTGCTTTGTCGGAGTAACTTCGATCGCCTATCACCGAGTGTCCGCTCTCTTGTCTTAGGTCACATACGGGGGCAAAATTCCATCGAATTTGACACAGAGACATTTGTTCGGCGACAGCTTGGTACAGCTCGCGAAGCTCCAAGAAGTGTTTCGAGTCACTGGGAAAGGCTTCAGAGATCTTGGCAGCGGAAGGGAGTTCAATAAACGGCTTCTTCAAGCGAAGCACACGGCCTCCCTCTTGATCGGCCACAAGAAACTGAACCTCAGATCGAATGCGACTTACAAACTCATAAAGCGCCTCGAGGGCTGCCTGAGGATCAGACCAAAGATGCCTTGAATCACTATGGGGAGAGTTGAAAAGAGCGATGCCAGCAATGGGAAAGTCTTTGAGCAAAGATTGGAGTTCGGCGGAGAAGTGAAAGTCCTTCACGCCGACGATGAATCTCTTTGCAAGATTTTTTCTGAGATCTCCTGACACCACTTTATTCGAGACTTTCAATCCAGCCTTCGACCTGAGATCGATCGGCACTACCGGGTTTGAGCTGTAGATAAATCTTAAAAGATCGAAGGGCTCGGCTTGCCTCTTCTCGCTGCATATAGATTCGACCAATTTGTTTGTAAGCGTCAGCGTATTCCGCATTTGCTTTAAGAGTGTCTCGAAAGAGTCGAAGGGCCTCATCGAGTCGTCCCTGTTCAAAAGATTGAAGTCCCTGGCGGTAGAGACTTTGAGCCTCTCGATCAGACTGTTGCCCCCTCTGGGCTTGAGCGACAAGCTCTGCAGAGGCCATGGGCAGACCGCTTGCGCTCGTGCGCGGACCCTGAGCATGCTGTTCAAAAGGATTGGGGGGAGGTTCTTTGGTTGGGGTGTCGACGATGAAATCGGCCAGAGTTCGAACATCGGTGTCGTCAGTGGGTTCCTCAGAAGGAGCAGTCTCTTCTGGAGGGGCCGGAGGACTTGGTGCTGAAGGCCTCCGTTGAAAACCCAAGAAGCGATCGATGTCTTGGTAGACTCGGGGCAGTTGAGTCACTTGATTGACAATTTGAGAGCGGTGCCGACGATAGTCTTGCTCAAGAGACTTTCTCAGGTCCTCCTCAAAGATATCATGGGCTGAATTGGGGTTCTGCAAAACAAGCAACAGACTATAGACTTTTCCTCTTACAAAATCGGGCTGAGCCTCTAGCAACGACTTTGAGAGCCTGAGGGCAGAGTCAGTTTCTCCGGAGTGTGCAAGATGAAGCATCTTCAACAGCTCAAACTCGGGATCATCTCGGTGGCTCTCTGGCCATCGGTCGTAAAGTTCTTGAATGCTCCGACGATCATTGGTGCCAATCGCGTAGGCAGAAGCTCCATAAAAGCCCACCGGACTATGAGGAAAACTGACAGAAAGGGAAGTCGAGATGCCCAGGCCTGAGAGTACCTGTTCGCTATCTCCCAACAGCTGGCCGTTCAGAATAAGGCTCTCTGCCAAAAGAGCACGGCTTTCTGGACTTTCCTGGTCGGCGCGTGGAAGTGCGGCGATCTGGGTGAGTACGGATTGATAGAGGCTTGGGTCGTGTTGATACCAGCCTCCAGGTCGCAACACGGTATGCGTCACAAAGGCCCGGTCTCTTTGTGTTGGCAAAAACTGAGGCAGAAAGGCATAGGCTAAATAGCCGAAAACCAAGAGTGCTGCTGCAATAAAGAGAGGTCGCTTCAGCTTTCGGGGCTTTCTTCCCATTCGCTGAATTTCTAAAAGGGTGGCATCCCCAAAAGGTCGAATCTCTTCTGGCTCCTTCTCTGGCTGACCTGGGTCGCGAAGCGGAGTCTTCTGCTTTTGTGCGGGGTCTTCAAAGAGGGGTGAGGGGGCAGGGTCTTTGAATGCTTGAGGATCTAACTGAGTGGCCTCATCGAGAGGGTCGTCATCAGAATCAGGAATGAAGTCCTCTCTTTCAGAGGCGACCGTTGCAAAGGGGTCTTCTTCGACGATGGATGCTTCTGGCTTTTTGGATTCCTGCTTCTGAGTAGAATACTGTTGAAGACTCTCTTGTCGCAGGGCGGCCCTGTCGGAAACGATGGTCTTCTCGTTGAAGGGGTCGTCTTCATCTTCGCCCCCGAGGCTGGGGGTTGCAGTGATGGCTTGAGAGCCAGTCTTGCCGCCCGTCTGGGCAGTGGCGCTTGGACTCTTAAAGGGCGAAGTTGGCGCTGTTTTTGGAGATGCCTGAGTGGGCTGCTTTGGTGGCTGCTTGATCGGGGCTTTTGGAGGAGGCTTTGGGCTGGGCTCTGGACGGCGAACTTCTTTCTTCTCTTCTGGGGGGGCCTTGGGATGGACGAGAAAAGTCTTGCTGCATTTCGGACAACGAACCTTCGTGCCTGTAGGCTTGATCTTTGAGTCGTCCAATTTGTATCGGCTGGAGCAGCCCGAGCAAGTGATCTGCATATCTAAGTCTCTATTTTAGCACTGAATTCTCAAATTACCCCTCTCAAGATCGGCTTTGTGCCAGAAGGGCCTTTCGCCTTTCTTTCGCATCAGCATAGGCTTGCTTTTCCGACTCTGTTGTCAGCAAGAGTTCTGGAACCGGGGTGGGCTTGCGATCTTCGCCCAGGGCAACAAAGGTCAGATAGGCTTTTACGCACTGCGCTTTAATTCGACGAATGGGATTCTCTGCATAAACATCTACAGAAATCATCATCGAGGTTCGGCCTGTGTAGACGATGCGAGCAAACAGTGTGGCGGTATCGCCCAATTCTAGTGGATGGATGAAATGAAGGGCATCAATGCTCGCGGTCACGCAAATACGGTTCGAGTGTCGCTGTGCACAAATCGCTCCGACCATATCAATCCAACTCATAACGGTTCCACCAAAAACTCCTCCGAGAGCATTGGTGTGAGAGGGAAGAACAATATAGCTGGTTTCCACACAGGAATCTTTGGGGCTCTTTTTTTGGCTCACAACTCCTCACTTTCTAAGACTAAGTCTTCCGCCCAGTAGGGGGTGGTCAGTTCAACATCCCCCAACACCTTGGTCTGACAAGAAATGCGCTCGTTCTTTTGGAGCCGATTTCTTTCCGCTAAATCCAGCTCTCGATCATTGGGTCTTGAGAGGTTCTCAGCTCCTCGAAGAACCTGAATCTTGCAGCTTGCGCACAAACCCTTGCCCCCGCAGGCGCTCCCGACGGGAACACCGGCGTCATGAAGAAAACGCATCAAATTAGCTCGCCTTGGAGCCTCCAGCACTAAGCCAGAAGGCAGCAGCTTGAGTTTGGGCATCAGGAAGGCATCTTAGAGGATATTTAGCTCTGCATCCAACGACGATTTTTATTTGTGTGAATGCTGTGAGGCTAGGGCCATTTTGGGGCGGTGCGGACTGCCTGAAGGGACAAAAGCGAATAAAATGGAAGGTAGATGAAGAGAGGCAAGTCATTTCCTGGAATGTCCGACGATTTGTACACAGGTCGTTGCGATACATGTGGCGAGCGCTATGAGGCTCAGTCTGGCACCGAAGATCTTGAAGGACTTCGTTTTAGATGTAGAGCACTTTTGTGTTCTGGGAGTGTGGAGCTTCGACACACAGGATCTGTCCATGTTGCTCAGCACTCAAAAATGTCTGGGGGCTTTGAAATTCGAGAGGCTCCGAAAAAGTTTTGCTAAGCCTTTAGCTCCATCGCACCAGAATCTGAGAACTCCTCTCTTGTATATCAATCGGTCGGCTATAGATCTTTGAGCCTAAGACAGGATGCCAAAGTTGCAGACGGTATTGGCCACGAGGAATGTTTTCGAGACTCAGCTTTGTGTCGGAGCCGGCAAAGCCTCGCCAGGGGCTGGGGCTGACGATGACAGCAAATCGCAGGTTCGGATGAAGTTCGCAACGGGCCTCTACTGTATTGGGCTCGGTCCACTGCAGTCGTGCGGCCATCAGGTTAGGCGGCAGCAGTCGCGTAGCACGCCCCCCCGAGCTTTCAAAAAAACTGAGGTCGTAGGTGATAGGGTCTTTCGATCGAATCTCGAGTTCATCTCCGGGGTTCAGAAAAGTCACAGCCGAAGAAGCTTTGCAGCCAGAGATTTCCATGCGCTTTCTCTGGGAGCTTGGTGCAGTCTTGAGCTCTGAGGCTTCTAGTGGCTCCAGCCAGGCCGCGAAGTACTGAAGCGGCCCTCCCGCGGGGGGAAGAAAATCCAAAGGTTCAAAGTCTTCACAGACCTGTTGATCCATGAAATTCTTTAAAACTCTTGTCATCTCTGCTGAGGGCTGCGGAATCTCGATTCGAACTTCCAGTCGGTTTTGGGCTTGCAGCTCGGCCACCCCCAGAGTGCAAAAGCTGATTGGCCACAGGAGGTGGAAGACAAAAGCCTTTCGTTTTTTTCTCAGGACTTGAGCCTGGCCGAGCTTGGCTGTAGGCCTATCTCTAGTGACACGCGAACTCATCTATCAACCCCTTTACGAAGACCAGGATATTCTCGTCATAGAGAAGAAAAAAGCTTTTCTTTCGCAAAGGTCGGATGAGGGAGCGCAGGAATCTTTGGCTGAATTCATCTCTCGCGTGCAGGGGGCTCAGTTTTTTCCTGTTCATCGGCTTGATCGGGAGGTTCTTGGAGTGATGATTTTTGCGAAATCCGCTCCAATTGCTGAGGAGCTTTCGTCTCAGTTTCGAAATCGAGTCGTCAAGAAACGGTATTGGGCGTGGGTCAAAGGCAGTGTCGCCCCAGGGCGTCAGCACTTGGTCCACTACTTAAAGAAGAACTTTAAGACGAACCGAACGACGGTTTTTCCGAGGCCGACGCCCGGTGCAAAGCGAGCGGAGCTTTTCTATTGGAAGATTGGCGAGAAGGACCAATTCAGCCTGGTTGAGGTGGAGCTGAAGACGGGTCGTTCGCACCAGATTCGAGCTCAGCTTGCAAAGGTGGGGCATCCCATTCTAGGAGATCTTCGCTATGGGAAGCCCGAAGCAGAGGCTTTAATGCCTGATAGCGGCGCCGAGAAACTTGGAATTCAATTGCGTTCTAAACTTCTTGGGCTGATGCATCCTGTTCGAAAGGAGTGGGTGGAGTGGGAAATTAGTATTCCGCAGGACGAGTTTTTCTAACTTTGTTGAAAATATTTCTTTGTTCATAGTGAAAAATGCGTCAAACTTTTCATATCTTTGAGGTTGTCTCGAAGAAGTGCAAACCTAGATTGATTCAAGAAGGAGTGGGAATGGCAAAGCGAAAAGCAAAGAAGAAGACAGCAAAGAGAAAAACTGCGAAGCGGAAAACTGCAAAAAGAAAAACGGCTAAAAAGGGAAAGTCTAAAAAGAAGACCGTGAGAAAGACGGCTCGAAAGACGACCAAGAGAAAGACAAAAGCGAAAGCTAAAAAAACGAAGTCAAAGAGAAAGCCTAACGCTGCTTTCATGAGACCTCTTACTCCGACTGCGGCTCTGGGCGCGATTATTGGAAATCGACCCATGCCCCGTACTGAGGTGACAAAAAAGCTTTGGGCCTATATCAAAAAGAATAAGCTTCAAGATGCCGTTGAGAGACGAATGATCAATGCAGATGCCCGTTTGCGCCAAATCTTTGGAGGCAAGGGTAAGATCAATATGTTTGAGATGACCAAGCATGTGTCGAAGCATTTGAAGTAGGTTTTTTCAAATGAGACCGTTTGGTCTCTATCTAGAAGTAAAGGGGCCCCTCTCGAACTTGATCGAAGAGGGGCTCTTTTTTTAGAGAGCTTAAATCAGGCCTGTACCACCAACACTCGTGATTCTTGCAGTGCAGGGAGCGACATCCGTCTGGGTTGCAATCGGACCCCCGAGCATATGGACTCTTGAACGGTGGTCAAAATCTCTCTGCACTTTCTGAAGCAAGGCTTCAATCGCTTTTCTTTGGCCTTCGGAAAGATACTGCATACAATGATCAAAGAGTGTCTGAAGTCTCGGGAGCTCCAAGAAGGCTTCCCAGATACGAACCAAGTCTACGAGTTTTATCCAGCCCAAGGACTCCGAAGATACCCAGAGATCTTTCTCATGAGCGCTGTAGCCTAAGAGTTTGTGGTAGCTCTTCAAATCAATGCTGAAGCTCTCAATCACCTCCCTTACACGGGCTCTGGGAATGAAAAGCTGCAGGCGGTCTTCTGCAAGAGCCGAAAGGATGGCAATAGAGTTGAGGTAGCTCTCTCGACCAATGGGCCATCTCTCCCACTCACTGTGAACCGTGAGTGGCAGGAGGTTTGGGACATTGACCTCTAGGCGGTAGTTGTTGGGCATTTTGCCTGGGCCAGAGATCCGGCCCGGAAAGAAAATCTCGACTTCCAGAGGGTCGGTAAAGGCCCCCAGCAGGATGACCTGATGAGAGGCATAGCCGGGAAAACTCCTCACTCTCTCGGGCAATTGAGTCTCGTCGGCCTTGGTGAGCTCACCAAAGCTGAAACTGATCAGAGCTAAAATCAACAGCAAGAATCGAACTGCAATCATCCTGAATCTCCCTTCATTGGAGACTCAACCAAAAGCGCAGGATTTGACAAGAAAATTGAGACCGATGCCAAAATAAAAGCGCTTGGAGGCCTACTCTTCGGGAAAGCAACCCCTGCACCTTTGGGGGAGGTGGTGGGATTTAAAGGCTTTAGAGCAAAGCGTATTGTTCTCACAAGCTACGATAGCTTATTGTTGAAGTAGATGCCGTTCGATGTCTTTGAAATTCTGATCTTGTTGCCTGAGTGGGTTGAAGTCGATCGGGGATCTGTCTTGCTCTTTCCGTTTTGGCGAGCCGAAAAGACGCAAATCTACCAGAACTCGTGGATCGATTCACCCTCTCAATTCTAGTTGCCGAACGCAGGGCCGCTGGTTGAGAATGAGTAAGTGAAAAAGCTTTATATCATAGTGATTTGTTTGGTGGTTGTTGGCATGGCTGCGTTTTCGCTGATCTCCAATAGCCAGGTTTTAGGAAACAAGTTCTATCGATTGGTCACCAGCCAGCTTCTCTCCTTTTACAAAATTGATGAGATCCGCTTGAAAGCGCAGCAGAGGGCCACTGAACTGCTGAGAAGCGCGGAAAATGGCGAGATCATTTTTGACATCAGGGAGCCCTTGATTCAGTGGGCCCAGTTGGATGACTCGATGTTTTTAAGAAACTGTTGGACGGAGCTGTTGGAGCTTCAAGAGCGATTGCCAGCGCTAGAAGATGCTGAATGGGAGGCCTTGACCGAAGAGAAAAAGAAAGAGCTATTTTCTCTTGTTACCTCCTCGCTCAAAGGTTGCGGATCAGCCGTCGCCATAGATGTTTACCCAAGCTCTATCACGAGACTGATTGACGATGATTCTTTCTATCTTGGACAGGTCACTGAGCCGACTCTCAAAGTATTTACAGTCATGCATCGATTTGCGGCCAACGATCGAGCGTTGACACCCTCACAAATTCATCAATACATCCAGTTCATCTACATCCTTCTCAATAAAAACACGACAACACAGAACATCTTAGCCTTCAATCTTTTGAATCGGATTCATGATCGCGCAGCGGCCTTGTTCGGTCCATTTGAGGCGTGGCTTCAGAAGGGAAGACTGTCTCATTGTTTGGGTTTGATTCTTGGAATGAGGGCGATGGGTTTTATTAAAATTGAAAACTCTCCAAAGCAGATCGATCTATCGAGTTTCAATGAGGTTTTGTTTGTAGTTTCGGCAGTGATTAGAGTTCAAAAGGGATATGCGGGGGGAGTCATTGACTGGCCATTCGTGTTTGAAATGTTAGGCCGGGTGAGAGGCGTGGATTCCGGTTTGATTGAAGAGATACGACTTTCACTGATTGAGCTGAGAGCTCAGGTTGAACAGATGCACTTCTGCGAGAAGGCGCTGGAGGATCAAGAAATTGAGGCCACGAGTCGGCAGCATGAGCTTGCTTGTGAAAGTTTGAATGATGCCCTTGAGGCCATTTGGCGGGTGACATTTACCGTGGCTGCCAGTGGCCTCAATCGAGAGGAAACCTACTATTGTCGGCCAGTTGAAGAGCTGAGGTCGAGTTGGAATAAAAAGTAGTGGGCGCCGTGCTTTGATCTAAACTTATCAAGCTTCCTTCGCCTTTCAGGCAGAGCGACCGATCACCAATTCCGAATGGCAAGGCATCTGTTGTTATTGCATGCTGAATTGACCTCATGAGACTCATAGCATCGAGGCATGGCTTCATCGGAGTTGTAATCAAGGTAGTCGCTCACATACTTTTTGTTGACGGAGCGATGACACTTCTTGGGCACCACACAGTCACTACTCTTCTGGCACGCAAACCACTTGTCAGGAGCTGGACTTTGAATTGCATGCAGCATTTTTGTGCTCAATTCACTTCCGTCCATAGGAAAGCCCCATCCATACCCACAAGATTGGGAAGCTGCCCGTAGCCTTGGGGGGTCTAGCTCTTCAAAGAAGAGAACTCCCCTCCAATTTTTGGGGAGCAAAAAATTTCCAGGTCCCCTCGTCATGACAGATTGGAGAACAAGACTGCGAGAGAGGTCGAGAGTCCTTGGTTCAGCTCCTTTAGCCCCAACGAGGTAGTTCTCGATTTCAAAAACAAGTCGATAAAGAACCGACTTTTCCTCGTTCGCTAGCGCCAGAGATTTTTCTTTCTGTCGAATTTCGTCGGCGTTCGATTCGATGACGCGCCCAGAGGCCGCGATTTTGATGAGATGCGGTAAGTCAACCAAATCTCTATAGCCAGGAGAGCATGCTGCAAAGGTCTTTGGGGGGGTGGCCAAGATGAAGAAGCCAGCAAGAGTTGACAGGAGACTCAATCTGATCGAAGTAGGCACAGTTTTAATTGTATGCGGGACCCTTCTCCCTCGCAAGGGAGAGCTGCTCTGTAGGGAGTTTCTGCGCATAAGTCCCTCTTGAAGTAGATTGGCCTATAGCCGTCTATACCTGTGATGGCAAAAAGGCGATTTTTCGAATCGGGATGAGAGGCTTATTGGGCCCTTTAGAGGAAAAGGTGGGTCGAGAAATAAACCCTGCTTTTTCCTAACTTGACCAACGGGCTTTATCTGTCTACTACGCCCGTGGAATTGCTTTATGCTGTCTAAATTTCAGATAAGTCGTTTTCACCCACTTTGCCTTTCTTTGAGCATAGCCTTCTTCACCCAAGTCCAACTTAGCATTGCTTCCATTGATGGAATCAATGCTCTTTGGGAAAGAATTGAAGATCAAGGCATTGAAAGCATTGAAGAGCTTTTGGATGACCCTCTCTTTTCACGCACTTTTGGTCGATCCTTCCTTTTAATCCATGACTCTCGTAGTTCCCTTCAACATGCTTCAAGGGATGACCCACGAGTTGTTCTTTATAACCGAAAGCCGAACCATCAACGCATGAATATGATGATCGCTATGAGCTCTCGAGAACAGCTTAAGGGTGGGAACTCTCTAGAGATCATTGATTTTCAGTTTGATTCTGCGGATTTTCAGTTTGCTCGAATCGAATTTGAGCCTTCAGGAACTTTCTTGACCCTGGACCCTCCTGAGTGCGCGCAGTGCCATCAGGGAAGGCCGGTATGGGATAGCTATAGATTTTGGCCTGGGGTTTTTCCAGAACACAGTTTAAGGGAGAATCGCTACCTTCGAGCGATGGAGCACTACGAGAGGCATGCCGCCAGTACCCGCTTGGGCCTTCTTAAGACTCCAGACGGAAAGCCTGCTTTCTCCGATGACCCCATCTACATCTCAGGCCTTTTACGTTCTATCGAAGATTTTTCAACAGATGTTGGCTATCTCAATATGTGGAAGTTGATGGGGTCACTTCAGCAAGAGCTCACTTCAGAGGAGCTTCGGTGGTTTTTTGAGCTTTTGGAAGGTGGCCCTCGTCTATTAAAACGAGAACAAGGTGGGGGCTGGTTGAGCCGTGCATTTCCTAATTGGGATGCCGAACAAACCCTTAAACACTATGAGTCCCTTCTTTTAGATACTCAAGAAGGCCTTCAAAGATATCTTGAAAGGAGACGATCTCGATGGAAAGGACTGACAGGAGAGCGCTGGCTAAAGGAGTATGAAGTCATTACCCCTCTAGGAGGAACGGGTCCAACTCGTGAGTTTGATACAGGGAACATAGGTAACATTGCCCTTATCCGACTATTTTTAAGATATCGAGGGCTCGAATATCTCTTTCAGCCCCTTACTTTGGAAAAAGATTCATGGGCCTTTTCAGCCCCACGTCTTCGATCGCAACCTCAATCTGAAAGCTGCAGAGAACTGCTTAGAAAAATAAAGAGACGCCAGCGTAAAAATTGATTCAAGCCAGAGCCAGGCTCTCGACAAAGAAGTTCGGTGGATTTCGTTACGCTTCGTAAGCCCGTGGACCGGTGTAGAGCCAGTATAAACAGTCTGCCCCACTTAATGGTGTAGAGCCTGATTTTAGAATCGGGAAGAGAGGATTCGAACCCAGATTTGCGGTGAGCGAGTCTTTCGAGCGAACGAGAAGGCGAGCAGGGCGGAG
>REDG01000041.1 GCA_007693605.1 Bradymonadales bacterium | reverse complement strand
TGCGATGCTCGCTCCTTGCCTTCTCGCATCTGGACCCTTATCGCCACTCCCGAATTCAGAGTTTGGCGAGAGGCCCCCCTCGACTAGTCCCTAGTCATTCTCTGCCGAGCCGCAGACAGAAAGTAATGCTCCATCGCCTTTATTCTCTGGGCCAAAGTACCGCGCATCGAAGCCTCTGCATTTTCATAGTCTTCTCGAGACTTGATCTTCTTTTTGTGAATCAACAAATCCAAAAACCAATCTCGGTAGGTCCCCTCTCCCTTGGTTTGCAACTGTCGAAAGCTCTGAATTCGATCCGCTACTTCTTGACCCCGCCCTTGGGTGCGATACGGGCTCAGGTCCGCCAAATAATCCAGAAAGAGATAGTGAACGGCCAGGGTCTGAAGGGCTTGAGTTCTGAGTTTGGGCACATCCTCTTCTCGAATCTTGATGTTGGGATACAATCTCTGCCAATCGGCCATACTCATATCGGCATGCGAGCTTACAAGAAAGTGAGTCGCCTCCATGAGGTCTGGAGATACTTTTGAATAATCAATTTCTCCCTTCTCATCCATGATCTCTGGGTAGCGGTCGGGATCGGCTAAGGGATTCTCATAAACAATGACATGAGAACTCGGCATAAAGTCTTCGGCGAACTTGATGGCCTCCTGTACGACGCCTTGGCCAGCGCCCGCGGCGTCTTCGTCTGAAACTCCTTGCAGATAAAGAACGCGATCAAAGGCCCCCTGTGTCTGATAGAAAATCGAAGGATTGTTCTCTCGAAGCTTCTCAAGAAGCTCCAGGTAATCCCTGGAAAGCTCTCGAAAGCTCTCTAAAGACTCTGGCACGACCTCGAAAAGCCCGAGCCCGGCTGAGCGAAAGACCTCAACCACTTGCTCTTCGACCGTTCGAGGATTGGAATGAGAGCTGAGAATGAGAGCATCTGGCGCCGATCTCTGATCACTGACTTCGCCAGCCGAAGGATACAAAATCTCGTAGAGCAAGAAATGCAGCCCGGCCTTAGTGGATCCGGCAGAGCGGCCTAAAGCAATGAAGGGTCGGTCTTCAGGATCTTCGTCCCTTAGATACTCGAAAACAAATTGAAGATAGGCGGCGATGGCCTCGGGACTTTCGAAGGAAGTCGCCACCGATGGAATCGGTCCCGAATTCGGCAGAGCAAGAGCTACGCTATTCAAACCAAAACTCTTAAACAGCGGTTGAACCGAACGCCAGCTGCCTGCATTCGACTGAGTGGTGCCGTCCCCGTGGAGCTTAATCACCAAGGGAGCTTGAATCGAAAAGAGGCCATCTTTGGGATAGACGATCATGCTTCCAATCTTGGGTTCGTAGCGCGCCAGTAAACCCTGGCCCACCGAAAGCTCCAGCCCATCGTTCACCCACTGCGGTCGAAAGCTGTTGATCCTCGTTTCAGGGATAAGCGCCTGAAGATTTCTCATTTCTAGCTCCCAAGCCGTGCTCCGAATCGAATCATGAAACAGGATAGAGGGGTCGAGAACCAAAGCTAGCTCCTCTTGCAGTCGAAACTTGAAATCTCGGAAGGCTTTCTCAAGAAGCTCGTCAAACAACTGCCATCGGATTCCGAAATCTTGTCGTTCAAAGTTAATCTCGATCAAAAGGAACTTTGCCTCCAAGGCCTCTAAAAACTTTTTGAACTCTTCCTGTAAGATTCCGTCAAAGGAGACCCGTGAGCCTTTCCACTCTGCTGCTCCCAGGCGCTCCGCCTCGGTCTTCGCCCTCTCTAAGTCTGCGGCTTGAAGCTTCACGACCGCCCCTTCAATTAGAACATGAGCAGCCCTTCGTCTTGCTTCGCTAGAATCCCAAGCCCCCGACCTGCCGGACTGGCCTTCATAGGCCGCAGAGAACTCTAAAACTTCGGTAGCCCTTTGTAGGCGGTCGGAAGGCTCCTGTGACATCTCTCGATGACCTTCTTCCTTCAGGCGAGCGATCTCTCTCTCAATCTCGGTCTTGGCTCTCTGTAGTTTGTCTAGACGCTCCAATTGGCGAGAGGAGGCCTGCCCCGATTCCTGTTGATTGATCCCCTCCCGAACTTGAAGAATGTGACGGCCAATGTCTTCGGCCTGAGCACCTAACTTCAAAATCTCCTCCTGACGAGCTGCCTCTTCTCGTCGGTGAAGTTCTTTTTCTAGTTTGATCTGCTCTTGATAGGCTCGAAGCCAAGCCGATCCCAGGTTACTCAAGTCCTCTCGGGCCGCTTGAGCAAAGGCCCGAAAAATCTCATTGATAAAAGGCCGTTCAAGAGAGGCTGTGGCCGACTGTCGGCCACTCGCAGAAATCAGCTCGGGCTGTCCGAATAAGAAAGGCCTCGTTCTCTCTTTCACTTGGGCTTCGACTTCCGCGAGACTGGCAGTCGCGCCATTTAAACCCAAATCTGTGAGAGCGGGTACACAAGCATCGGTCGCCTGAAACCAGCCCAAACTCAGCAGGAGAAAAAAAATGAACGAATATTTAGATGCAAAAAATCGACCGATCAACACCCATCCCCAACATGAATTAAGCCTAACCCTAGTCGACGCTACCACAGGGCTGCGCTAGGAAATCAAGACAAATTGAATATCGGGCGAACTTTAGAAACACGACCGCAATGCAGATGGGCCCTTAGCGCTTCATGAGACTGGCGATAAGCGCCAGCCTCTAAAACTCAAAACGGAGGCCCACCCCTAACAAGCCCTGCGACTGAAACTTCGAGCCTGAATCTCCTCCGGTTTCCGTCTCCCAGAGAAAGCTCTCTGTGTCGAGCGCGGCCATGACGGCAAAGCCCTGAGGGGTGTAAAAGATGAGGCCAATATGAGTTCTGATGGGAAAATGTCCGAACTGAAAGTCATTGCCTTGAATGCCTCGCAGACTCCAGCCCGTTCCCAATCCGAGCCGAAGGTCTAAGCCTAAGTTGCGACCCCGCCAGAGAATGAAGCGATAAGAGGGCAAAACCAAAACGGTCAAAACCCGATCCTCAATCGTGCGATAATGCAAAATGCCGCTCAGTTCAAAGTTTCGATTAAATCGATAGCCTCCGTCGATCTCCAGATAAGCCTGGCCCTTCCTGTCTTTCAAACCCGGTGCGACCCCGGTACGAAATCCAATATGCCAAGTCTCGGCCGGAGAAATCTCCGCTGTGGGCTCCTCACGCCTCAAGAAATCCTCCGAGACCGGCCCCCGAAGTCGCTCTCTCTCAGGAAATCGAAGGCCTGGGTCTAAGCTAGGACTCGGTCGAGAATCTGTGTCTTCCGGAAGAAAGTCATCGACTCGCCCGGGCTGAGGGGGTCGGGGAGCTGGAGGCGCCGCCTCTTCTGCAGGAAACTCCTCTTCAAAGGCCTCATCCTCAAAATCTGACTCAAACTCTGGCGATGGCTCAGAAGGCCTCCAAGGTTCTCCCTGGTCGACCACTTCGGGCTCATCCCACTCATATTCAGGCTCTTCCCACTGATCGAGCTCTTCAAAAGGATCTCGGTCTTGAGCCCCCAAAAAACTTTGAAACGAGAGAAGACAGCCAAGCACGACCGCGCAACACCCACCCCATACTCCTAAACTCAAAATCCGCCGCATCACTTCCTTCTAAGACTCTTGGATATCGTATGACTTCATTCGAAGTTCAAGAATACGACGAGTCGTTCCCAATATGGAAGCAATTTGTGTATTCGAAGCCTCAGGGTATTTCTTCACGGCTCTCTCGATCAATTCCTTCTCTAAGCCTCGATACAAGAACTCCAAACGCCCCCAACCCTGTTCTACAGGAATAGAGAAAGGTAAAATCTGATCTAAGTCCGTCTCGCGAAATTGCAGATCGCCTTTGCGAATCAAGCCTGTCTTTGATTCAATGGCCGCTCGCTGCAGAATCCTCTCAAGCTCCCGAAAATTCTCAACGAAGCGATGAGAGCCCAGAGCGGCCAAGGCCTCTTCGTCTAACTTCAATTGAGGCATTCGCATTTCAGCACGCATGGCTTCGAGCAGCTGTTGACATACGGCCTCAACATCTTCTCGCCTCTCCTCCAGAGACGGAAGGCGCAAGACTTGCCTCTGAAGAAGTTCTCTCAAATCCTCTCGAAAGGCCTCTCCCCCTTGCAACTCAGGCGCAGAACTGCTGCCCGCAATCAAGCGAACTCCCTTTTCTTCAACCAACTGCATGAGACGATCCTGAAGTCTTGGCGACAAACTAAAAACCTCGGCAAGATACAAGTCGCTATACTTTTCAATACTGGACTCCAGAATGGGATGGGACTCCTCTCTCGGAGGGTACTCCACGCTCAGAAAAGTCTTCAAGGCCCCTCGTCTCTCTGCAATCCACCGAGCCGCCCGCCTCTTTCCAGATCCTGTCTGCCCGAAAATCAAAACAGGCTGGGAGCTTTCAACAAGCCTTTCAGCCTTTGACAAGAACTCTCTCATTTTGATGCTGTTGCAAACCCAACCCTCCGGCAGTTGTCGCGTCTCTCCCGCCAACAGGCCTCGCCGCTGAATGGCCGCTTTCACCACGGCCAGCATTTCTTCGTTTGAGAAGGGCTTCGTCAGATACTCGTAGGCACCTCGCTGAATGGCCTCTACCGCCTCTGGCACGGAAGAATAAGCCGTCATGATAATAATCGGCAGGTCCGGTTGCCGAGACCGAAAGCTATCCAAGAGTTTCAAGCCACTCGCCTCGGGCATGGAAACATCCGTGACAATACAATCTACACTTTGATCGAGAAACTCTTCGGCCTCTGGCACCGAATAAGCTTTGATCACATCTCCGAGAGGTCGAAGTAGAAGCTCTAGTGAGCGAACCATCGAAAGCTCGTCATCGACCACAAGAATTTTTGGCTTCTTCAGGCTTTCCGGTTCAACACTCATCGTTTCTCTTCACTCAAAACAAACTCTGAATCAAACTGCAAGACAAAGAGACATCCCCCCCCAGCCACAGATTTGTAGCTGATTTGGCCTCGATGTCGGTCGACAAAGGCCTGCACTTGCGAAAGTCCGAGCCCCGTCCCTGTGGGCTTTGTGCTCACAAATGGCCGAAAAAGATCCACGCCCACGGGAAATCCCGGCCCATTATCCTCAACCTCTAAACTCAAGGCATGAGCTGAAAGCCGAAGCCTTAACACCACTAGACTGGCTCCGGCCTCTAAAGCATTAATCACCAGATTAGAAAGACTTTGACGAAGCGCTTCGGGCTGCACCCACAAATAGAGATCTCCTTCGAAACCTTTAAAATTCTCGGGTTCCTTAATCTCTTGTTCAATTCTCGCCCGAGGGAATCTCGCTCTCGCTTGTGCGCTTACGGCGGCAAAGCACTTCAAAAGAGAAACGGGCTGCTTCTGCTCCTCTGCCCCACTGTGATCAAAAATCTTCTGAAGACCCACAGAAATCCTCTTCACCTCTTGCTCAATCGTGTCCAAAACCTCCTCCCCTTCTGAGTTCCGCTTGATATGCTCCTTCAAAAGCCCTGAACACACATTGATCACAGCCAAAGGATTTTTCATTTCATGAGCCAACAGCGCCTGCATTCGACCCACCGCCAAAAGACCTTGTTGGGCCTCGACATAGTCCCTCAAAACAAGAAGCTCAGCGCAGCGAGCAAAGCTCCCACACAGGTCCTTCCAATCCATCGAGTCTTTCGGATCAAAAGCGAGAGAGTCCCCGCCTTCAATGCCGATCTCGCCAATCACAATTTGGTTTCTGCGAAGCGAACTTTTGTATTCAAAAGATCTGTCCAGTCTAATCGTTCGTTTCAACTCCCCACCCTCAAACAACCAATGCTGTTCATTGTTCTTCGACCAAGGAAGGCTCGGGTCACGAAAGAGAGAAATGCTCACTTGGCTCATCTGCAGCAGGTCTCTGGCTTCAAGACAGAAGATTCGCAAAAAGTCTTCGAGTTTCGCCGTTCTTTCAAAGATTCGATCACAGTCTGGAAATCGCAGACGACCCACCAAAAGCCGGTGGAGCTGTTGATCTGCCCAGGCCCCCACGGGCCGGGCAAAAAGCGCCACAATCATCGCAATCGCCGTCCACAACAACCAATCGGTTCCCGACTGATCGGTCCACAACTGCCAACTCAAGCCCATCAAGATCGCCAACAGAATGGCAATTCCGAGAAACAAAACCTGATGAGCTCCTCTTCGAAAAATCCTCTCTAAATCGAAAACATTTTCCTTCGAAAAAATCAGTGAAAAGCCAACCGGAAAGAACAGGGCTCCCGCCAAAAGTCGTTCAAGCGAAATTCGGGGCCCGTACCAAAGAAAAGAAATGAAAATACCCAAGCCCGCCACAAAGCAGAAAACAAAGACAAAACTCAAGAGCCTAGCCCGTCGTCTGGCCCAAAAGTCCTTCGAATTGAACAGAGTGTTCGCGAGGCTAATGACAGCTCCAACCCCGCACAGCCCAAAAAAGATCAGCTCCGTCAGGGTCCCCCACTTGTTGATCGAGTGCCAACTAAAGATTCGCCAGCTCACAAAGCCCAGCACCAAGGCATAGGCCAGACCCAAGAGGGTCCAGCGAAGTTTCGTGTCTCCCTTTTTCTTCGGATAGACACAAAAGAGATGAAGCATAATGACCGACAAAAGAGGAAGCAAAACGGATGGTGCCCACGACATCCAAAAACTCACCGAAGGCAAGAAAAGTAGAAAGTGGAGGGAGAAGCCAAAGCACAGCAGACTAAAAAGCTCCACCGCCTCTCTGTTTCGTCGAAAATTGATTCTCTGTAGTGGAGAAAAAATCACAAAGCCGAGAAAGAGTAGAGACAGAATCAGGGGAACGACGAAGAACAGAATCACATCTCGAATGGAGTAAATTCGAAGATCAAACTCAAACAAATTCCTCTCACTCCCCTGTAGAACTTCCATTTCAAATCGGTCAGAGATCGAGGCCTTCGCAAGTCGCTCTCGAAGCCTTTGGTGATCGAAGTCTTCACCATCTACTTTGAGAATCCAATCTCCGGGTTGTAAAAGATCGTCTCGCTGAAATAGATACTCTCTCTGTAAAGAAGAGACGCGACCATTTGAAAGAATGAGACTCTCAAAGCGATAGCCCTGCAGTTCTTGAATCGAAATGGGGATATAGATGGCCGCAACGCCCCCCCAAAGGACGAGCACAATCGTCGTTCGAATCCAAAAGCTTTTCAAGCTCTCTAACACAGCGCCTCTATGGCCTCCCTATTGAAAATAATATGGATCTCTCTCAGTACGAATCTTCACATTCAAAGGCCTTCTTTCCATATCATCCAAGACGGCCTGAAGGAAAGTCGTCAAAGACGGCTTTCTGGTGGTCTTCGCAAAGACCTGCATTCGATAATCCCGCTTAATCCTCTCAATGGGGGCGAATACCGGCCCCATCAGCTGTATTCCGAGGCTCTTCGCTACGGGAGAAATTCGCTGAACAAAGGCCGTTCCCGCTTCCTCCAAGAATTTGGGGTCTCGATGAGTCAGCGTCCAAAGAATGGCTTTTGAGAACGGGGGGAGCTCAGCCATCTCTCGTAGCTTCAACTCTTGCCGCAAAAAGTCTTCCGTCCGTCCGTCGGTCAGAAACTCGAACAAGGGATTCTCGGGCTGTAAGCTTTGAATCAAACACCGCGTGGCCTGTCCCCTTCGTCCGGCTCGTCCAATGATCTGCTGAAGAAGTTGAAAGGACCTCTCCATGGCTCGAAAGTCTGGCACTCCCCAGCCTTGATCTGCAAAAATGACTCCCACCAAAGACAGCTTCTCAATATCGATGCCTTTCGAGATCATTTGAGTTCCAACCAAAAGGTCAATTCGACCCTCAGAGAAATCTTTGATAATTTTAGGCAAGGCCAGTTTTGATCGAGTCACATCGCGATCTAAACGAGCCACTCGGGCATCAGGAAAACGATCGCGAATCTGCTCTTCAATCTCTTTGGTTCCCACCCCCCCAAAGAAGAAATCAAGGCTTTCACATGAAGAGCAGGATGAACTCAAAGGGCGGTGATCGTCACAGAGGTGACAAATCGCCTTCTGAGTATCATAATGCAAAGTCATGGGCGTTGAACAGTGACGACAAGAGTCGATGGCTCCGCAGTTCAAACAAGTCCGATGACTCGCCGAGCCGCGCCGGTTCAGAAACAAAAGTCCTTGCTCTTTCTTTTCCAAGCATTCGCAGATGGCTTCATGAAGAGAAGGACTGATAAAATTTCCCCGAGCCGCTTTAAGGTCTTTCTTGAGGTCAATCACCTCAAGCGTCCAGCTCTCGGGCTTTTGAAATCGAGAAAGATCCCACCGCCGAATCTTCCCAAGCTGGCTGAGCTGATAGGTTTCTAAGCTTGGAGTGGCCGACCCGAGAACGATGGGAATTTTCAATTGCTTGGCACGAAGCAAGGCCAAGTCTCTCGCGTGATAAAGCATTCGTTCGGCCTGCTTATACGAGAGGTCATGCTCTTCATCGACAATGATCAATTTCAAATTTCTATAGGGTAAGAACAAGGCAGATCGCGCTCCCAAAAAAACATCTGATGCCGACTGAGCTGCTTGAGAAAAGCTTTGCCATCTCTTTTTTTCAGAGAGATGGGAGTGAAAACTAGAGACCGAACCTCCAAGCCGATGCGAAAGCCTCTCTTCTAACTGAGGGGTTAGCGAAATCTCAGGAACCAAGAAAAGAACTTGGCCTCCTTTTTCAAGAATCGGCTGAATCAAATGCAGATAAACCTCTGTTTTTCCACTTCCGGTCTCCCCAAAGAGAAGATGGCCCTGCAGTTCTTGCTCGCTCTGAATGCCTTCGACGACCGCTCTTTGCGACTCGCTCAAATCCACAAGCTCGGGGTGAAAATCTTTCTCGACTTTGGAAGCAAGCTCGCCTCCCTCGCGAATTCTCTTCGGGACCGAGGCCGACAGAAGCTCCCCCAGGGCCAGGCCATAGTAGAGGCTCGCTTGTTCATAAAAACGAAGCGCCGACTGATCAAACAAGGGCTGCTCATCAATGAGTGTTTTTACTTTTTTGAGATCAGGAAAATCAGAACGAGAACGACCCCAGACAATGCCCACCTTCTCTGATGATCGAAACGGGAGCCGAACGCGCGCTCCGGGTAAAAGGGGAATATCGCTTTCGTAGGTGAACAACTTTCGAACGGGACTTCGAATGGCAATATCGTATCGTTCCCCCAAAACTTCGACCCCTTCTTACTCTTGCATGGGGATTTGAATCCCCGCTCTTTTTGAAAACTCGATGGCCGATTCATAGCCCGCGTCGGCATGCCGAACAACGCCCATGCCCGGATCTGATCGCAAGACCCGAGACAATCGCAAGTCGGCCTCTGCACTACCGTCAGCCACAATCACCATCCCTGCATGCTGCGAATAGCCCATGCCCACCCCACCTCCGTGATGCAAACTGACCCATGTCGCGCCGTTGGCTGTATTGATAAGCGCATTCAAAAGGGGCCAATCACTTACCGCGTCGCTCCCATCTCGCATCGCCTCGGTTTCTCGGTTTGGCGACGCAACGGAGCCGCAATCTAAATGATCTCGCCCGATCACAATGGGCGCAGAAAGCTCTCCCCTGCGCACCAGCTCGTTAAACGCCAGGCCCGCTTTCTCTCGCTGGCCGTAACGGAGCCAACAGATTCTAGCCGGCAAACCTTGAAAAGCAATTTTGTCTTGAGCCGCGCGAATCCACCGACAAAGCTTCAAATCGTCTGGAAAGAGTCGAAGAAGAGCTTCATCAGCCACGACGATATCCTTCGGATCACCCGACAAGGCCACAAAACGAAAGGGGCCGCTTCCCTCACAAAAAAGAGGTCGAATAAATTTTGGAACAAAGCCCTCGAAGGCAAAGGCCTCTTGATAGCCCGCTTCTTTTGCGTAGCCCCGAAGATTGTTGCCGTAATCGAAAACAATGCTTCCCTTCTTTTGAAACTCGACCATGCTTTCGCAGTGCTGAACCATCGTCTGCAAGCTTCGCTTGCGATAGCTTGCAACATCCTTTCTGGCCTCCGAGACCGCTTCCCAGCTCAAGCCCTCGGGCACATAACCATATACGGGATCGTGTGCTGAGGTCTGATCGGTCACAATCGGCGGAATCACTTCACGCCGCAAGAGTTCACGGTAAACGCTCGCCGCATTTCCAACCAAACCAATGCTGACGGGCTTTCTCTCTTGAGTCGCTTTGTTCAGCCACTCTAGAGCTTCGTCTAAAGACTCTGCCTTTCGGTCGAGATATCGAGTTTCAAGCCTCTTTTGAATGCGATGAGGATTGACATCGACCCCAAGAAAACTCGCTCCCGCCATCACGGCAGCTAGGGGTTGGGCACCCCCCATTCCTCCCAGCCCTCCTGAAAGGATCCACTGTTGAGAGAGGTCGCCCCCAAAAAACTTTTCACCACAAGCCGAGAAAGTTTCATAGGTACCCTGAACGATTCCTTGCGAGCCGATATAGATCCAAGACCCGGCGGTCATCTGCCCGTACATCATCAGTCCCTTTTTTTCCAGCTCGTCGAAAACCTCCCATGAGGCCCAGTTTGGAACCAAGTTTGAATTGGCAATCAACACCCGAGGCGCATTCTCATGAGACTGAAAAACCGCGACGGGCTTTCCGGACTGAATCAAAAGACTTTCATCGTTTTTGAGTTTCAATAAACAAGACTGAATAGCCGCCAGGCACTGATGATTTCGAGCCGCTTTCCCACGACCGCCATAGACCACTAGATCGTCGGGGGCTTCCGCCACCTCTGGATCGAGATTGTTCTCTAACATTCGCAAGGCCGCTTCTTGTGCCCAACCGAGGGCCCGAATCTGACTTCCCCTTTGTGCCTTCATTCTTGCCGTTTTGCCCGGCCCTCTCGAATTTGTAAATCAGCCTTTCGCTGAGGCCTCAATGGCTATTTTAGAACTTCCTCAAGAGATTGCTCTTTCATCTTTTCACAAAGAACTCGCCAATCTTCTCCGAAGTTGCGATCCCCGGCCCAAAAGAGTTCGGGTCGAAGATCGGCCAGCATCTTGAGATAAGCTTCAAGTGTCGGACTAAATCGAAGTCCGGACTTTGTGGACTCCAGAACACTCGCACGAACACTACAGATCAACTCGGCAGCAACCAGCTTCCACAAATTGTCAGCGATCTGTGAGGCCTTTCGAGCGGCCCAAGGCGCCATGCTCACATGATCTTCTTGGTTCCCGTTTGTTGGGATCGTATCTGCAGAGGCCGGAAAGGCCAGGCCCTTGTTCTCGCTGGCTAAAGCGGCGGCGGCGGTTTGAACAATCATTAAACCACTTTCGACCCCCGGCCGATCTGCCAGAAAAGCCGGATGACGAGAGCTTGCCGGATTCACCATCTGATCCATTCGTCTTTCGATCAAGTTCCCCATGGTGACCATGGCCATCGCCAAGAGATCTGCCGCGAAGCTGACCGATTGAGCATGAAAGTGACCGCAGGAGAGAATCTCTTTCTCTTCAAAAAACACGATGGGATTGTCAGAGACGGAATTGATCTCCCCCTCTAACAGCTCATCCGCCTTCTCGAGCAAAGAGTAACAAGGGCCCAAGATTTGGGGCATGCATCGAAAGGAGTAGGCATCTTGAACGAGATCACAATCTCGATGCGCTTTCATATGCTCAGACTTTCTTAAATTTCGACTCAAGCGAGCCGCCACCTCTTGTTGATGACGATGAGCTTTCAGTCGATGCAGCTTGGCCTGAAAAACACTCGCCGTGGCCCGATGGGCCTCCACACTCAAACTCATCGTGAGTTCCATCCAGGGCAAAAGTTCACTTAAACTTCTTCTCACTTCACAGGCCATGGCAAGCGAGGCTTGTGTGCCATTGGTGAGAGCCAATCCTTCTTTGGGCCCGATGGAAAGTGGCTTCCAATTGTACTTTTTATAGAGAGCCTTCGCAGAAACCGATTCACTGGAGTCCCCCAAAAAACTTCCCTCGGCAATGAATGTGAGAGCGAGCTCTGCCAGAGGGGCAAGATCGCCACTTGCCCCCACACTGCCCTGAGACGAGATTCGAGGGGTCAACCGTCGATTCAAATAGGCCAGATGCCTCTCAATCAATGGATAAGACAGCCCGCTATATCCTTTACCCAAACTGATCAGCC
>REDG01000052.1 GCA_007693605.1 Bradymonadales bacterium | reverse complement strand
TCTCACAATCAAAACTTCCACGCCTCCTCTGTCAGTTATGTCTCCCTGCGCTAGATTTAGAGACTGGGACTTTCGTCCTAAAGCCTGCCCCATCCATGTCTCAAACGCTCTTGAAATCACTCGGAAGCCTCACGCTAAGTGCCTAGAATCATTGACTTACTTTTCCGCCCCCCTCCGCTCCCCTTGGCACAAGCCTTGCAATTATTACAGAGCGGAGGCAGTTTGATCATGAAACAAATTCTACTATTAGTCAGTCTGATTCTTTTTGCGAGTGCTTGCGGAGAGCAGTTTCAAGGGAGGTTTGAGGGGCCCGTTACCCTTAGCACCCATTCAGTCGACTGTATCGGAGGCGTAAGCGGAGAAGGTCAACCCCCTCTCACCATGGCACTGAATGTCTTCATCTCAGGAAACAGAATTCGCACGGAGATTCTCAACCTTCGAGATCAAAACACCGGACTGATTGTGACAACTCACTCCGCTCAACTCGCGACGAACTATGGCGTGACAAGCGCCACTCTCGACTCGAAATCCACATTCTCCTCTGGAGAGGTTCCACTCGGCATCGGTAGCGCTGAGGGCTCAGCAGGCGGAAAAGTCCAGGTTTCAGGCCAAATTGATCCCTCTCGCGACCGGATGGAAAGTTACAACCTCACCCTCAATGTTCCTGGATGTGAGATTCGAATCAAAAACCGACAGACGCTTGCACCCGTCAACTAGTCGTCCACGCGCTAAACTCTTTCATATTGCGAATCAGCTCTTGGTCCGACTCAGCGTTGATTCATCGGAACGAAGCTCGCCTCTTTTAGGCCGATATAATCGGCCCTCGGTCGAATCAATCGATTGTTCGAAAGCTGCTCAATCACATGAGCCGTCCAACCCGCAATTCGGCTCATGGCAAAAATTGGCGTATAGGCTTCGAAGGGAATTCCCAGCATATGATACGAGCTGGCCGAGTAAAAATCCACATTGGGCAATAGACCCTTTTCCTTTTGCACCAGCTCATCCATTTTGACCGACATCTCAAACCACTTGGAGTCCCCTTTTTCTTTGCTGAGCTTTTCAGACATTCTCTTCAGCTCTTTGGCACGGGGGTCTCCGGTCTTGTAGACTCGATGCCCAAAACCCATGATTCTTTCCTTTTTTTCAAAGGCTTCTTTCACAAACTTTTCCACCTGATCGATCTCTCCGATCTTCATCAGAGTCTCCATCACCCTTTGATTCGCTCCCCCATGCAATGGCCCTTTCAATGTGCCAATCGCCGTTGTGATCGCCGAGTACATATCTGACAGGGTGGCGGCCGTCACTCGCGCCGCAAAAGTCGAGGCATTGAACTCATGGTCGGCATGCAAAATCAGAGCCTGGTCAAAACATTGAAGTTCCAGATCGGTCGGCTCCTTGCCGTGCAGCATATACAAAAAATTAGCCGAAATGCCCAAGCCCTTCTTGGGGTGAACCGGAGAGCGCTGATTTCGAATATGCTCCCAGGCAGTTACCAAATGAGGAAGCTGAGCCGTCAAACGAATCGCCTTTCTTTGGTTCGCCTCAATGGAGTTGTCTTCTTCGTCAGGATCGTAGAAGGCCATCAACGAAACCGTGGTTCTCAAAACATCCATAAAATTAGCCTTTTTCGGAAAAGCCTCCATCGCCTTGATCACGGGTTCGGGCAGGGCCGCATTGGCCTCCAGCTGAGACTTTAAGTCATCCCACTCCGATTGCGTGGGGAGTTTGCCATACCACAGCAAATAAACCGTCTCGATGAAATTAGATTTCTGGGCGAGTTCGTGAATGTCAATTCCGCGATATCGAAGCACGCCGTTTTCGATGCTACAAACTGCAGAACTCGCTGCGACGATGCCTTCAAGGCCCTCTTTAAACTCCGCTGTTTTGTCAGACATACTTTACTCCTGTACAAAGATTCGCGCTTCGACTCAAATGCTTTCTATCTCGATCAGAAGAGCTGGCTCTCGCTCGAAGTTTCTATCATACTCAAAACAAAACCGAAGAGTCAGCCGAAAAACCATGATTTCAACCCGAAAGCTGGTCCTCAGCCTTGTCGTTTTGTTCAGTCTCGATCTAGCCGTTTTGGCGGCCGCGCTCTTGAGCCTGCCCCCCCTACCAGAAAGGCCCGGACGAGGTTTTGTGTCCATCGAAGAACTTCCGAGGCACTTTATTCAGGCCGTTTTGATCATGGAAGATGACGAGTTCTATCGACATCGGGGTTTTAATTTTTCTCAAATGCGTGCCGCTTGGCGAGAAAGCCAAACCAGCGGTAGGCGCCTGCGAGGTGCTAGCACCATCTCTCAGCAGTTGGCTAAAAACCTCTATCTTCAGCCAGACCGCAGTTTCTCAAGAAAATTCAAAGAGGCTCTCATCACCATCAAACTCGAACTCTTTCTGTCGAAAGACGAGATTCTCGAACACTACCTGAACAGCATTGATTGGGGGCAAAACCTGATTGGCATTCAACGAGCCAGCCAATTCTACTTTCAGAAAGATGCCTCTGAACTGAAGCCCTTAGAGTCTTGCTTTCTAGCCTCCATCATTCCAAACCCTGCCCGCTGGGGCCAACTCCCACCTACCGAAGGAGTACGAAGGCGAATGAAGATCGCGCTCGAAAGACTCTATCGAAAACGAGTCATTCTCTTCGAGGACTACCACTACGCTCTACAAACTGGTTTGTAAAAAAAAGGGCCCAACAGGATTTTTTCAAATGAATCCTCGGGGGAGGACCTCCCATTGAGCCCAGGGAACCTAATCTGTCGTTAAGTTCCACTCCTGTCAAATTAAAGGTTGCCTCAAGAATTGGGTCAATGATTTTATCAGGTTCCATGAAACAATTTTTCTATTTGGCTTTGTTGATACTGGTCTTTGGTTCAGGCTATGAGCTGAGTGCTCAGGGGCGAACCGACGGCCCCCCCCGTTCCGGCTCTGAGTTTGACCGTTCCTTGTGGCGTGGCGGAGAACTGCAGCTGGGGCTGCAATTTGGGGCAAGCTTTCGTCGTGGTAGCGGTTCGGGGCAGTCTCTAGCCGCTGGAGCCGATATCGATGTACGACCTTACGAATTGTTCGGACTTCGGGCCTCCTACCTTCATGCTTTCACGAAACATAAGGCGCAACTCCTTTTTCTCTCTCCCTTGATTCACACGGAAGTCTCGAACTTTCGTCCCTATCTCGCCTTTGGTCCGGGTTTGGCCCGAGTCCGCCGAGAGGCTGAAAGCTCAAAGCTGAGATTTGCAACGGCCGCTACGGCTGGAGCGGATGTCATGCTGACCACACGGCTTGGCATTGGAATGCTCTATCAATACGCTCTGGTTTTTGACGGACCCGACCACCACCATATTGGCGCTCGCTTCGTCTTCAGTTGGGGCGGTCCGGGCGGCTGGTAGAGAAAACCCCAGGCAGCAGAGCGTTTACCCACGGTGGGCGCCTCGCTGCTTTGGCGGCAGCCTCAAAGCCCCAGGCAGCAGATAGGCCCTTAGCGATACTTCCGAATCACTCGAAGCTCCGAATCTGTATAAACCTGATTTCACCTGGGCCGAGCTCGATCTCATCGAGAGCCTCTTCTCGAATCACACGACCGCTGGCATCCAGATATTGAAGACGAAAGGCGTAGCGCCCTGGGGCTAGAAAGGCTCGCTGCACCTGATAACTCTGAGGCAGCAACAACCAACTGCGGGTGTCGGCATCGGTCATGGCAAAAAGCAGAAGACCGGCCAGAATTCCTAAATCCTCACTCTCTGTTAAAATCCCCACGCCGGTTGCAATTCCCGCACGCACGCCAGCCCGAGCCAAAGCCTTTCCGACCTCCACGCCCATTCGATGCTCTAAATGCCTGCGGCCAGTCTCATCGGTATCAAACAAAACCCTGCTACTCAGCTCTTGCTGCTGACTGGATGGCTCCCAAAGCAGTTGGGCAAATCGAATTCGCGTGGGTCGAGACTCATAGTAGGCCAAGGGAAACAAAAAATCTCCTGCATCCGCTTGGTAGCGTTGCCGTCGCGACTTCTTTCGAGGGCTTTTTCCCGCCTCAAACAGCAAAACCACCGAGGCCGTCTGAGGGCCCGAAACTCTCTTGAACAGCTCCTTTGAACTAGATGACATCTCTTCTTTAAGGCTTTCGAGCTCATCGCGAAATCCCATCCGCTTCGCCATTCGCGCCATATCGACCAAAAGTTCCGGCCACTCCTCTTTTGATTGGGCGCTCAGAATCTCTCGAGTGGCTCGATAAGCAATCCATGCGTCGTTAAACTCTCGCGAAGCCTCATAAAGAAGCGCCCCCAAATAACGAGCAAATGCATTCAGTTGATAAGGCCTTTTTGCCTCCGAAATAAATCGAGTCATGATTTCGTTGACCCGTCGAACCTCAACCAAAGCCGAATCTCGATCTTCGAGAGCCAGAAAGTTTAGAGCGAGATAGAGATGAACCAAGACTTTTTCAAAGTCTTCCCCCTGGTAAAACACGGCCCTCTGATCTGCCAAAAGGCCTGCCGCCTCTCCAGTCAGTGACAAATAATCGCGAGTCTCTAAGATTCTGGCAGCCTCAAAAAAGCGCTGATTACTTTCTTCAAACCGACGCGCCACCCGAAGCAAGATCGCTTCATCTAGAATCCTCAAGAGCTGGTCTTGAGGCCGGTCGACTTTCTCGTAAGCGGCCAAGGCCTGATCGGTGTTTGAACGGGCCATCTGGTCCCAAGCCCTTGTGGCCACTCCCTGATAACGCCCCCCACAGGCCGTGGCTCCAAGAAGCATCAGAGCGCACAGACAGAGCTTCCGAATCATCGCGACTTAGAGGCCAACAGAACGGCGGCGATAGATTTTTCGAACTTCACGATCATCCGACCAAAGAATCACATTGGTCGCCACATCCACCAAGTTCATGGTGATCTTGTAGTAGACGATCTTATCATTTCCGACTTGCTGAATGATGCTGCCTAAATCTCCCACAATCAAATACTCTACCCCCAGCTGCTGACCCATTCGAACGGCCGTGGCCTGATCAACAAACTCACTGGCTTGATAATCATATTCTTCCGCAAGGTCTTGACGCAAACTCCCGTCCACAAAACGAAATCTTTGAGTGCGAATCAGCGCCGTTCTCATATGGTCCGTCAGCATTTTCATGTCAATATGCTCACTGGTTCGGTTTCGAAATCGCCCCAGCATCACCACTGGGCTACCATCCCTGCCCTTGATTCCTTCAAAGTCCAGCAGAGAGGCCACAAGATCTCGAGACATCAGTTGCATATCGTTTTCATTAAACTGATCATCCAGTAGCCGAACCGTCGCGGGGTCATCATAACGGCCTCGGGTAAACTCCCTGGGCCCACAAGCCACTAAGAATTCAGCACTCAAAAGCAAAGAGATGAGAAAAAGTCCTGTATGAATTTTCATAGCAAAAAGGCTATCGTAGAGGTCTTGAAAAGACGAGATGAAAAACCAAAAACCGAATATCGACTGCTAGCGATCGACACCGGAGAGAAGCGAATGGGTTTTGCCATCTGGGACCCCCGCTCACAGCTCATCCGCAGCCTTCCTCAATATCAAAGACGAGGCCTTAAAAACGACCTTCTGGCCCTTCAAAAAATAGTGGAGCAAGAAGGGGTTGAGGCTCTCGTGGTGGGCATACCACAGAACGAGGGGCGACCATCCTCGAGCGAATCGGCTGCGCTTTTTTGGGAGAAAAAACTTCGAGCGCAGTTCGACTTGCCCGTTTGGTCCTGCGATGAGAGCATGAGTTCGAGGCAGGCGGAAGAAATTTTGCGGGGACAATCTCCAAAACGAAAGAAGAAAAAGAAAGACAGCTTGGCGGCTGCTCTATTTTTAGAGGCTTTTATTCGTGACCAAAAAAATGAGCTTTAAGTCTATTTCGGTCGGAATTCTTGCCTTTCTCGGTTTGAGTTTTTTCCTCTATCTGTGGTGGGCTCCCGAATCATCAGAGCCTCAGAGATTTGTGGCCTTTTCGGTTGAGCCAAACGAGAGTTTTCGGTCTGTGACTCAGCGACTCTTTCGAGAACGACTGATCGAAAGCGAGTCTTTCTTCTACTATCTGGCTCGACTGACAGGAAAGTCTGGCGACCTGAAGGCGGGTGAATACGACCTCAATAACCAAATGAGTGCCTGGGAAGTTTTGAGAGTCATCACCGGCTCCGAGGTTCGACTCTATCGGGTGACCATTCGAGAGGGCTCGAATATGTTCCAAATCGCCAGGCAACTTCAGCGGCTGGGATTGGTCGATGAGATTCAGTTTCTGGAAGCCGCCTGGGATCCTGACTTTGTTGCCGAACTTAACATCCCCTCTTATACGGTCGAAGGTTATCTGTTTCCTGAAACCTACTTCATTCCGAGGGGCACTTCGGCTCGAAGAATCATTCGAATGCTGGTCGAGATGTTTTGGGATAAGCTTCCCGACGAACTCTTTCGGCAAGCCCTTGAGGGGCCCTTGAGTTTGCACGAGGTCGTCAGCATGGCCTCGATGATCGAAAAGGAAACTGGCTTTAGCGGTGAAATGCCCCGAATCAGCAGCGTCTTTTACAATCGAATCGCCAGAGGAATGCGACTTCAAAGCGACCCGACGGCAGTTTACGACCTTTTGCCCTACGGGGGCCGCGTCACCAGAGAGCATCTTTTTCGCAATACGCCTTTTAATACCTATCGCATTCCTCGGCTTCCCTTAACTCCGGTTGCAAATCCAGGGCTCCTGGCCATCCGCGCCTCTCTGTTTCCGGAGACTACGGATTATCTGTTCTTTGTCTCTCGACGAGACGGAACTCACCACTTCAGCAAAACCTATGAGGAACATCGAAAGGCCATTGACATCTTTTTGAGAGGTCGTCGTCAGTGACCAGTTTTAGCTGTTGTTCTGAGTCTTTTTGAGAATTTTTTCGAGAACTCGAAATTTGCCACGACCATCGACGAGCTTTTGAGCTGCCACCCCACGATCTTCGAGTTCTTGATCCCGCTCCATCCAATAGTGAAGCCGCTCAAGAATGAGCTCCGGCGACAAGTTTTCAGCACTTCCCAAATGCTCACTAAAACCCTGCCTCTGCCAAGACTCCCCTAGACTCATTTGATCTGGAGTCAGCGCAAGCGTCATCATGGGAATCCCCAAATAGGCCAGCTCGTAAGTGGTGTTTCCAGCTGAGGTCAACGCCAAATCCGCTCTTGCCAGCAATTGAGGAAAGAATGAGGGGTCTTCGTAGAAGTGAATGCGAGGGTGATTGCCGATCATCTTCTTTGCCTCCTCTGAATGAGGCCAATCGGATGTCACCACGAAGTGGGTCTCAAATTTCACTGGAGATTTCTTCACCGCCTCAATCACTCGAAGCGCCTGACCCCACCGATCACCGGCCCCTAGGGTGACAAGAAACTGAAAATTCTCAGCCATTCGCTCTGTTGGATGCGTTCTCAGGGCATAGACTTCGTCTCGAATCATGGCAAACTTGGGTCCCAAGAGCGTTTCGCAGCCGTCTGAAGTGGCGTAAGCGATTGATTCTGCATCTAGGCTCGGATTGATCATATAATCGGAGCAATACTCTCGCTTGAAGCCGTGATCAAAGACGAGCAGAAGAACTCGAGGGTCTTTTTTGATCGACTCAAAACACTCACTCGTCCAGTCCTTTTGGTCAACACAGACCACAATTCTCTTTCTGGACATCAAATCAAAGAGGGAGTGAAGGCTTGCCAAGTCTTGCTCTAGACTTGCATTTTCCTCAAGCACTTGAAGGTTGGCATGAATCTCTGAAAGCTTTTTGTTTAAGTTCTTGGGCAAGCTCCGGCTTAGAAAAGTCACACGAAAACGAGTGCTCTGCTGAGCGGTCTCTGCTAGAGCGAAACATCGTCTAAAATAGCCCCAACCGATCTCGCTTGACGCATCACATCGAAAGATGAGCGGAATAGTCTGCACTTTCTCAGTCTAACAGGCCTCTCTTACTGACTCAGAACATCAACTTCGTTTTTAGACTGCGTCCCCTGGCCGCAATTTGCTAGACTAAAGCGGCATGACAATAAACTGGTCTGAGAAGAAGATTCTTATCACTGGGGGCACAGGCTCTTTCGGTCAAGCCTTTACTCGCTACGCTCTACAGCACTTGAAACCAAAAGTGATTCGGATTTTTAGTCGCGATGAGTTGAAGCAAGCCGAAATGAAAGAAAAATTTGATGACCCTCGGCTGCGTTATTTCATTGGAAATGTTCAAGATTCCGAACGGCTGCAACGCGCCATTCGAGGAGTGGACATTATCATTCATGCCGCTGCTATGAAGCGAATCGAAGTCTGTGAGTATAATCCTTTTGAGGCTGTAAAGACGAATATCATCGGCACTCAGAATGTCATCAATCAGGCCATCGATTGCGGAGTCGAAAGACTGATTTCAATCTCGACCGACAAGGCAGCCAACCCGATCAATTTGTATGGTGCGACCAAACTCTGCCAAGAGAAAATCACCGTTCAAAGCAATAGCTATGTCGGGCCGAAACAGAATCGCTTGGCTTGTGTCCGATACGGTAATGTGGTGGGCAGCCGGGGCTCGGTGGTGCAGGTCTTTCAAGCCCAGAAAGACTCGGGCGAAGTCACCTTGACAGACGATCGGATGACTCGCTTCTGGATCACTCTCGATCAGGCCTGTCGATTCGTTCAGCATTCGATTGAGATCATGATGGGAGGAGAGATTTTTGTTCCGAAAATCCCCAGCATGAAAGTCACCGATCTCATCAAAGCGATTTGTCCAGATTCTAAGATAAAGATCGTTGGAATACGGCCCGGCGAGAAACTTCATGAAGTGATGATTACCGAAGATGAAGCCAGGCAGACTGTCGAGATGGACGACCGATTTGTGATCCTTCCAAGCTTCCCTTGGTGGGGCGGTAAAAAGAATTACCAAGGAAGCCCCCCAAAGGAGGGCTTTCGATACACTTCAGAAAACAATTCCGAATGGCTAAAGGTTGAGGACCTGCGAAAGCTGATTGATGAATCAAATCTTTGAAGACAATCTTCGAGAGCTGGCTCGATCCCTTCCCAACATTCACAAAGCTCTCCTGCCCGAAATCGAAAAGTTCAAAACGCAGCCCCAAGGAGATGCTGAAGAGAGTTTTGGGTGGGTCGAAGAACCTGGCCGCCCTGTCAACCTAAAGTACAAGCGCAGGGTCCCCGCCTTTGAAGGCCTCTACCACGACCGAGAACTTGAAAGGGAGCTGCGACAGGTCTTTAAAGATATAGATCTCAACTACCCTCAGTTGGTCTTTTTTTTCGGAATTGGTCTCGGGCATGCTTTATTTCACTTTTGGAAGAACCGGCCCCCTCGCAACAAGGCTATCCTCATCCTGGAAAGGAACCCCCAGATCTTCTTGCGATCTCTCTGTGTTTACTCTTATCAAGACTTGTTTGCTCGGCCCGATGTTCACATCGTCGTCAATAGTCCCGTTGCCAGCAGCGTGGAGTCTCTCAACAGGTTTCTAAGTCAATTCACAACAACCAGTCGTCATTTGAAAATCATTGCCTGTCCGAGTGCAATCAAAACAGAAGGAGAGTTCTACTCGGCGGTTGGATCTCATATTGTCAAGATGCGGGACCTTATCACGATCGGCACCGGAAACTCTGTTCAAGATCAGTTTATAGGGGTCGAAAACCTTTTGGCCAATGTTCAAGAGGGCTTAAAGAACCAAGGCATCGCAAAGCTGAGAGGCCTGTTTGAAGGTAAAACCATCATCTCGATTGCGGCAGGACCTTCTGCGCGGCATCACTGGGAAAGAATTCGAAGCCTTCAAGATCGCGTCCCTTTGGTGGCCTGTGATGTTCTGCTTCGAGAAATGAATCGTCAGAGAATTGAGCCGGATTTCGTTTGTGCGCTAGAACGAGTTCCTCTCGTAGCCTCGTTCTTTGATCAGGTTCCGGTTCCTGAACGAACAAGCCTGGTCGGCCCTCTTCTTTTGCACCCCGATGTCTTTAAGAAGTTTCAAGGTCGAAAGTTGATTTACAATCCTGGCTCTCTCGGGTTTGGGTTTTACGGCTTGAGTCGCCTTCATGATTTTTATCCGGGTTCGTCGGCAGGAAATCTCAATTTCGCCTTCGCCAAGCATTTGGGTTTCAAAAATGTTATCTTGGTGGGTCAAGACCTCTCCTTTGGCTTAGACAATTCAATGTCCCACACTCCTGGCACTGGCCTTGAAACTCAAGAAAGAGCTCTGACCCCTGAAGAGATAAAGGAACGGTCAGGGGGCCGGCGGGTGGAGACCCAGGATGGTTTGGATGAAGTGCCCACCACTTTCGTTTGGAATATCTTTAGAGAACAGATTGAGGTGATGCAGGGCTTGTACCCTGACGATCGACTGATTAACACTTCCCCCAAAGGCGCAAAGATCAGAGGCGCTGAGTTGATGAGTCTCGAAGAGGCCATTGAGGAATTCGTCACTGAAGACCTCTCAATTTGGAAAGACTTTCAACACATCTATACGGAGGTCACTCAAGAGGCTTATGAAGAACGACTTCAGGATTTTATGTATTGCGCCAACAGTGTCATCGATCGACTTGAGCATTGGGCTGAAAAAGCTCAAAAGATCGAGGAGAAGATAAAGAAGTGGAAGTCTCATATTGAAGATCGCGAGCAACGAAATCGAAAGCCAAGCTTGGCCTTTTTGGATGACTGCTTGAACGAAGTTCTTTATTTGAAGACTCAAGCCGTAAATCACGATCCGGCTTTTCACCTGGGCTTTTTGCAACAGATCTCTCCGGCCCATTTGGCCTTCGAGAGAGAGCTGAATGCCATGCCGGGAAGCTACAAAGACAACTATCTTCTGAAACGAGACTTTCTTCTGAAACATGAGAACTACTTTGCGGTTTGGAACCAGTGGATCCCCGTTCTATTGGAGGGACTGAAGAATTGCCGCAGCGCCCTATCCAAAACTTAGAGCAGATTAGTGGTCCCCATGGGCCCTTAGCGCTTGGTGGGGACTGGCGATAAGTTGCTCAAAGCGCCCAATCTGCTATCATAGGAACTTAGAGGGGAGCTAGTAATGAAATGGATTTTGTTTAGCCTCTTGAGCCCGTTTCTGTTTGCGGAGCTCGTGGAAGCGCTCTGCGTGAATGTCGAGAAGGCCAATCTGAGGGCTGGGCCCAGCACCAACACTAGAAAGACCTGGGAAGTCTACCGCTATATGCCCTTTGAACTCGTCAAAACTCAATCCGGTTGGCATCAGGTCAAAGATGTGGACGGAGACTTGCACTGGATTTTCGGACGACTGGTCTCAAGGGACCTCAACTGTGCCGTGGTGAAGGTGCGACAGGCCAATCTCAGAAATGGACCGGGCACCAATCATCGCGCTGTACCTTGGAGCCCCGTTCAAAAATACTACGCGTTTAAGATTATTGGTCGTCAGGGCTCGTGGATTCAAGTGGAAGACGCGGCCAGCGGGAAGGCTTGGGTTCATCGAGATTTGGTTTGGACTCCGGGCGCCTCGCCTGCAGCTTCTGTAGCAGGCTCTCAATAGCTCCGCTTCTCGCTTGAGTTATTCCATTTGCTCTTCGTCTTCGGCACGAACAAGACCTGGCATCAAGCGCTGAATTTCGGGGATCTTTAATTTAGTGCCTGGTTTTAAATCCCACAAGATCACTTCCGGATTCAACTGTGCCAATAGCCAGGGGGGGATGTCAAACTTCTGAAAACAGAGTGACCATAGGTTTTCTCCGACTTGAACTTCGTAGTCCAGCATAGACACCACTTCATGTTGTGCAAAAAAGTCTTCTCTAATTTTTCGATGATAGTCCTCACGAAGAGATTGAAAGCGAGAGGGCTCGGAGTCTGTGAACTGCACCACCAGCCTCTGCCCGAGCCTCACCTGCGCCCTCGAGTCCATTCCGTTCCACTCGCGAAGCTTTTGTGGACTCACCCCCAACCAATCGGCCAGATGAGAAATCGTCTCGTTGATTTCAACCCGCACCCAGGCTTTATCTCCTACAAGATCTCTGGGAGCAAATCGACTGTCAGTGGCGACCTCCTCCAATCGAGGAAGCTCGGGCTCTCCTGCAGAACCCGCAGGAGTGGAAGGGGCCGAGATTGCAGAGCTTGCCTTCGGAATCTCTTTAGAGACGATTGATTGGATTCTCTTTTCTGAAGCCTCCCGTCTCAACAAATTGTCCTGCAAAATCTTTTGGTCAAGAGAGGCGACCATCAGTGGATCTACTTGAGACCCCTGCGGCACTCGAATCACCACCCCCGCGGGAATCGGCCGACGATTCTCGATCAAAGGCCTTCTGAGGGCAGGGTTGAGTTCGACAAACTCTTTCTGACTGAATCGGTACCGTTTTGAAAACTCTCGAAAATAGGTTGCGCTCTGAAGTCGAATCTCTTCAAAAAGTGGGGGTGGCTGAATCTCAAGGGCTCCAAAGTACTTTTGATAGTCTTGGGCCACTTGAACGGCGGCTAGAAACTGAGCATAAAAGTTTCGAGAAGCGAAACCGAAGCTTCTGGAAGAGTACTGAAAGGCAATCTCAGCGATATCCGTTGTCCCCAACTGCTGAACCGCCCTGGAAATTCCTCCGGCACCATGATTGTAGGCCGTAATGGCCAGTGGCCACTCCTTCAAGCGACGATGGTTTTGCATCAGATACTTAATCGCCGCTCGACTCGAAATCCAGGGGTCTAAGCGCTCATCCACTTCATAAGAGACTCTTAAAAACTGGGCGCCCGTTCTCGGCATCAGCTGCCATAATCCAGCGGCTCCATATTTGGAGATGGCTCCTCGTTGAAAGGACGATTCGACATGAGGCAAATACTTCAAAAACTGGGGGGCTCCCTCGTCTCGAATCACCTGCTCAATATAGGGCAGATATCTTCCAGACTGGATAATCCCCTCTCGAAAGCGATCCGCTTGTCCCAGTTGAAACCGAATATTATCTGCTGCCTGAAGGAGGCGAGCGCGAGAGGCGTATTGAGGAAACCTCGACAGCACGCGTCTTTCAAAGGCGGTAAGATTCTGGCCTCGCTTCTGAAGAATATTCTGAATGGCTTGACGAATCTCAGCCCTTCTGGCGTTCACTATAGAACGATCTCCGTTTCGTGGGAGCTTCACAGTCTCATAGATGATACTCAAGTCCTCTGAATCATGAAGCAAGCCCTCAGAGGTGGGATGCTGCGTATAAACTTTCTTCCAAAACTCTACTTTGTGAAAAAGCGCTCGCGGGTAGGGCAACCTTTCTTGAGAAAAGCCTTCACTCGTTCCGAGAAAGCCCAGAAGGCCAAAGCTAACAATGATCCCCAACCGAATGCTGCGCACTACCCTTCATTCTACAGAAAGCCCCAAAATCGGCCAGCAATCCCCGACCGCTTCAGAATAGGTCTTGAATATGGCGATGCGGCAATAGTTCGAGCTCTGAAATCTTTTCAGACTCGGCAGAGGCCGGAAACACCGCAGATTGCTTGCCGACCCGGGCGGCAGCCTCCAGCCGCTGTTTGACGCCCGGCACCGAGCGGATCTCTCCGGTCAAACCCAGTTCCCCCAAGAAAACCCTCTCAGACGGAAAAGCTTGATTCTTTATCGCAGAAATCAGAGCGGCAGCGACGGCCAGATCGGCAGCGGTATCTTCCACCTTCAATCCCCCGACGATATTCAAATACACATCAAGGCCTGAAAACCTTAAATCTAACCTCTTCTCAAGAAGAGCTAGAATCAAATGAAGTCGCTGAAGATCAAAACCAGAAACGGTTCGTCTGGGCGAGGGAAAGGCGGTCGCCGCGCACAAAGCCTGGACCTCTACGCAGTAAACACGACTGCCCAACAGAATCGGACAATACACACAACCCGGTACCGACTTTGAATACTGGTGCATCCAAAAGGACTCTGGGTTGGGAATTTCGGTGAGACCCTTCTCTTCCATTCGCAGCAAGGCCAACTCTCCTGACGGGCCAAATCGATTCTTCTGAACTTGCAAGCTCCGAACACTGGGGTCGTCTGAACCACAGAATAGAAACACGCAATCAACCAGATGCTCGAGAGTCTTTGGCCCCGCGATCTCACCTTCCTTGTTGACATGGCCCACAATCCACAGGCTTCTCGACTTTGCTTTGGCTTGTGAAACCAACTCGTCAGAGAGTTCGCGCATCAAGCCTGCGCCCCAACGGCTCTGCAAACTCGAGCGAGAGCCCAACATCTGTATGGAGTCTACAACGACCGTATCCACTTCCAGTCGATCCGCTTCTTGCAAGATATCCTCCAACAAAGAAGTCGACATGACGAAGAAGGGAGCAGACTCATCTCGACAGAACTTTCTAAATCGAACGGCCAGCTGAGATTCCGACTCTTCGGTCGATGCAAAGAGAACCTTCTGAGAGGAAGACGCGAAGGTCTGAAAGAGTAGAGTGCTCTTTCCTACGCCAGGCTGACCCGCCAACAACACGACACTCCCTCGTGGCAAGCCTCCACCGAGCAGGCGCTGAATGAAGGCCAACTCAAAACTTTGATGCTCGGTGAGGCTCGGCGCTTTCAGCTCCATCCAGTGCCGAGCGCGTGAGTTGGGCTTTAACGCTTTCTTTTTCTCTTCACGACGAAGCAAAGAGTTCCACTCGCCACATTCGGGGCACTTTCCGAACCACTTCGGAAACTCCGTCTCACAAGACTGACATTGAAATTCAAGAGCGGCCGCCCTAGGCATTCGTCAAAGATTGCTTTTTCTTTGGATCTCGACAAGAGAAAGCTCAAGATTCCCAACTAGGCCCACGAGCTTGACTTGCTCGGCTGCAGAGCCCTCAATGAGAGCGATATGGGTCGCCCCTGCGGGAATCTGATTCCAGGTTGGATCCATCGAAATCCACTCATAGCCGTTAAAGACCTCAACCCAAGCATGGTAGTAAAAGCCGGGCCGATTCTCTACAGGCCGGGAATTGTCACCAAAACTCATGGTGGTATTCGAATGAACCAAACCGATCACCATTCGCGTGGGAACTCCCGCCGCTCTCGCCAAAGCGGTAAACAAAACGGCATGCTCATTGCAGTCCCCCTCTCTACTCTGCAAAGTCTCGATAGCGTCAGGAAGAGAAATATAGGGTCTCTTATCAAGGCTTTGATAAACGAAATCATGAATTCGTCTTGCCCTTTTCCACAAATCACTCTCTGCCCCGACAATTTCTCTAGCCTTTCGCTGAATGTCAGGATGTTGAACGGGGATGAAAAAATCTCCTTGAAGATAGGCGGAAAGATCATTCCTTCCGACTAAAGACTGAACCGGAGCTGAACGATCCGGAATCTCCTCTACGCGAATCTCTAAGAGATCTCCCTCTAGGCTTTGGCGGTGCCGTGCAAAATTGAAATCATTCAAGTTTACACCACTCACGCGCACCTTAAGCGACCTGAGCTCCTTTGGATTTGGAATCGTTGGGAAGGCGACCCTCGATGCCTCCACCAAATCAAAATTCGAGGCCACAATATTCAAATTCTCATAAGCCTTCGGCTCCAAAGGAGTTGCCACCACGGGTAAAGAAGGAGGGATCATCATTCTTTCTTCTAAGAGATTGCCGTCTCGACTAATGCGGTTGTGAATTTCTTGGCCTTCATAGCGGAGTGTCAAATCGAACTGACCCGCCTGCGAAGAACTCCGCAGCTGGACCTTCATGGGAACCACGGCCAGTTGAGAGGGTTCAAACATCAGAACCTGCATCTCTTTCACTTCTTTTCCTGCAGGAGGAAGACCCTGCGATAGAGCGGCCAGTCGAATCATAGGGCCCCCAATCACAATCGACTCAGAAACTTCGATGTCCAAAGACTGTCGCGAGTTCGCCTGATCTTTTTCAACACGAAGCTTCCCAGCCTGTCTTCGCCCCTTAATTCTCGCCTCAGAATCCCCCGTCCGAAGCATATAATCAAAGCTTTGAATCCGTCGATCGAAGTCGAGAACCAAGGCAACCCGAGTCTGGATTCTCTGAACCATTCCCATCATCGTGACCTTGATCTGAGACTCTTCTTCTAGAATGAAATTCTCTTCTGTTTCGATCCAGCGATACGCGGCCTTTCCAATCGTCTGATTCTCAGACCTCAACTGAAAATGGCGCTGCCCCTGATGACTACCAAAGAAACGAGGACTGGATTTAGGCTGCGCCTCTGATGCCTGCTGACTCTTCTCGCTAGAAACCGATGTCTGCGAAGTCCCTTCCGAATTGGCCTTTGAAGCCGCCTCGTCTGCCGCCATTGGCTCCCAAAAAGTCAGTGGGTACAGAAACACACAAAGGCAGAGGACGGAGCGAAATGCGGTTCTTGAAAACGAACTTCTCACAGGCGAGTCGCTCCCCCCGATTGCAGTTCGGCCAAACGATTGGACATGGCTTCAATCAGCTCCGAAAGCCCTGCCATACGGCCCTCTTCCTGGTTCTTCGCTTCTCGAACTCTCGGATTGATGATTCTGTTGAAGGACCCCCGATAAGTCTCTCTGAGAGAGGTTGCATCGAGCCTGATGTCGACAATCTTTCGCTTTCCTTCTTCTTGCACGACAAAAAACTGCAAAACCAAGTCTACATCGGGTTGGCGAATCGAGGCCTCAACGATTTCAAAACTCTCTTCACGAACCACCGTCTTTGTCTCGGAACGAAAACTGATTTCATGATTGCCGCCAAGGTAGCGCCTGGCACTTTCAAGATAATTCTCTTCAACGAGCCGTCTGAAAACCGAAATGTATTCAGCATAACGCTTCTTGCCTAACTCTGTTTCTTGCAGGGGCTGATAGTGCCGACCTAAAGCAAAGTTTCCGATGGACTCCAAATCCAAAACTTGCGAGACAAGCCTTCGAATCTCTTCATCTTGTTTTGCCACAAGGGGTCCAGAAGAATTGTTCTCTTGTCGGATCACTCGTTCAAGCTCAAGCAGCCGTTCTAAAACGAAGCCGGTGGCTGAAGTCTTCTCAAACTCAAAAGCCTTCCGAAATATCTGAGAGCCCTCGATGGCAACGGCCTGGGTCTCCTCTCTGCTGCTTTCGAGAGTTCTTCCACCGGAAGCCTGAAGGACCAAGGCGGAAATCAGAATGGCTACTAAGTGCATCCCTTGATCTTATCAGCCATGGCCTTCAATTTAAAGACTTGCCTTGCAGCTCTCTGAAGCAGCTTCTTGCTCTCTTTAAAGCGACATGATTGGAAAGGATCGCCAAAAGACCAAGGGCTGCGATCAGGCTCCATGCTCCAAGTTCTTGCAAGGCTTGAGACTCAAAGAGAAGGCCCAATTCACGGAGCAGGGCGCTCAGCAGAGCCCCCAGAGCAAGAATCACAATTCTCTCAGGGCGCTGCACCAAGCCATCTTTGGACTCGACCCCCAGACTCTCCGCCTTGGCTCGGACATAGGGTGTCAGGCTTGAACCCAAAAAGGCCACAAGACAGACCCATAGAACCCAAGAGTCTCGAAAATAGAAGGCCAAGGCAAAGAAAAGGCCGGCATCCATGACTCGATCTAAAACGGAGTCGAGAAAGGCCCCCTCTCTGCTGGCCAACTGCCGACGCCTTGCCACCCTGCCATCCAAAAAATCAAAGGCCCCTCCGAACAAGATCAAGATGGCCCCAGAAGCCAGCCAGCCAACGGCCCAAAGAAAACATCCAAACAAGGTGATAAAAAGACCCAAGGCCGAAATCCAGTTGGGTGCCACTTCCATTCTGACCAGAAAGTCTTCAAGAGGTCGGGCCAAGCGCAAAACAAAGAATCGCCCTATCCCAGATGAGAGCGGCGAACGGCCGGAGAGCCGACCCGCTTCTACCTCTTTCGAGTCCGCAGAAAGAGAGGCGGGATGATGTTCACTAGACTTCGATTTTTCCAGCAATGAAGTCCTCAACTCGCTGATAGGCCTCAGAGTCCGGATATTGAACGGGAGGATGCTTCATCGTATAAGAGGAAATGGAGTACAAAGGGCCAGAGACTTTGCGATCTAAGGCCAGTTTGGCACATCGAATGGCTTCAATGGCCACCCCCGCTGAATTCGGAGAGTCTTCCACGCTCAATCGCATTTCCAAATGCAAAGGCACCCCGGCGAAGCCTTCCCCTTCCATTCTTAGAAAACAAACCTTGTTGTCGTTCTGCCACGGCACATAGTCTGAAGGCCCAATATGAATATTGTCTGGGTCGAGAGGAACAGGGAGCTGGCTCTGAACCGCAGCGGTCTTTGAAATCTTCTTGGACTTGAGCCGATTGTGATTCAGCATATTTAAGAAATCCGTATTCCCACCGGTATTCAGCTGATAGGTCCGCTTTAACTGAACTCCTCGATCTGAGAAGAGTTTTGTCAAAACGCGATGCACAATGGTTGCGCCGACTTGAGATTTAATGTCATCCCCCACAATGGGAAGGCCAGCGGCCTTAAACTTTTCAGCCCAGTCCTCACGAGAGGCAATAAAGACGGGCATACAATTCACCATCGCGACTTTTGCCTCTAAACAACATTGGGCATAAAACTGAACGGCTTCCTCACTGCCCACCGGAAGATAACAGATTAACACCTCGGCTCGAGAGTCCTTCAAGGCCTGAACCACATCCACGGGTTGCTCACTCGACAGCCGAAAGGCTCTGTGCTCGGCGAAATCCTTCATATGATCAGAGACCCCATCATGAGGAACCCCCATTTGAACCTTCACCCCCGTTGGCTTCAACTCATTCACAATCTGAGTGGTGCAATTGGGTAGGGCAAAAATGGCCTTTTCCAGAGGCTGGCCCACTTTTCTTTTATCGACATCAAAAGCGGCCACCACTTCGATGGATTCAGGAGTGTAACCACCCAAATCGTAGTGCATGAGGCCCAAGTGTTGATCTCTCACCTCGGGCGGAGCCTCTCGATAATATTGAATACCTTGAACTAAAGAACTCGCACAGTTTCCAACCCCGACAATTGCCAGACGGATCTTTCCTGTTGAAGACGGACTCGTTTGCATAGACGAGCCTTTCTACAACCGAGAATCTCAAATTGGCAACCTCTAAGACAAAAATAACATCTTCGTGCAAGCTTCTGGAATTACCGAGACTTGTGAAGCTCCTGCCCCCCGCAGAGACTCACTCCCCCAAAATGTCGACACCGGCCAAGCTCGAAAGCTCCGAAAGTGAGCTGTTGAGCTCAAAAGTGCTCCGAAGCAAATCAAAGCGAGCCTTGAAGTAAGCCGCATAAGACTCCAAAACATCTTTGGTTGGGGCCGTTCCCAGGCTGAAAGCGAGGCCTGTCGAAGTCAGCCAACTTCGAGCCGATCGAAAGCCCTCCTCATTGATCTGAATGCCTCGCCGGGCCGAGTAGGCTCTTTCGAAGGCCTCCTCTGCCTGCACCCTCGTCAAGGAGAGAAGCCGCACCCTCTGAGCCCTCACACGAGCGATTTCAGCGTCCACTTGCTGTAACCGATTCAGGGTGCGATGAAAGCCCAAATCCTGCTGCAGTCCGAAAGCGACCCCCCCTTGAAAGCGATTAAAGTTGTCGCTCAAATAGGGGTGCTTCACTCGATCTCTGCCAGGTGCTCGAGCAAACTGAAGCTCTCCGGCCACAAAGAGGTCCGGATAGAGGTCGGCACGAATCGTCTTTCTCTCAGCGAGCTTGACTTCGATAAACTGATCAATCTTTTGAATCTCTGGCCGACCTTCAATCACCCTGGCCCAAAGATTCTCCCAAGATAGGCTGCTCAGTTGCTCGGCCTCTAGACGCATTTGGCTCAGTTCCCAGTTTCCTGAAACTCCGGTGAGCTCTTCAATTCCAGCTCGAGCCACTCGCTCTCCTCTTAAGGCATCAAGAGCCCTGGTTTCCACATCAGCCCGAAACACACCGATTTTCAGGCGGTCCGTTTCTTCCACATTTTCGGCCCCTTCCAAAAGCAACTCCTCCACTTTTTCTTCCGCTTGGTTGAGTCGATTTCTGACATCGGTCAGTAGTGACTTGGCCTCCAGCGAAAGCTGCAATGTGTAGACCGCCTTTCTCAACATTTGCCGAGTCGTCACCAGCTCTTTCTTTTGATCGACCTGAGTCAGCCGCACATTCGCGTCTGCCATATCACGATAGCCCGAGATCTTTCCGAAAGTATAAACGGGCTGCACCGCCCTCAACTCCATTGAGACGAAAGGACCCAACTCACTAAAAGAGAAGCCATTCTGAAAATCGCTCGACTGAAAATCAAAGAGAAAGGCATCGGCACTCGATCGATCGACTCGCGCATCCGGCACTACTCCCCCCAAGACTCTAAGGTCCAACTGGTTCATCCACAACTCCATCTCGACTTGCCGTCTTTTTGCTCGAGCGAGTCGAGCTTCTGCAGAGATCTGAGCCGACAAAGCTTCGTTTTGTTCCGCCAATTGAATCAACTCAGAAAGGCTGTAAAGCCTCGGTTCGATCTCCGGACTGAGCTCTTCTGCAAAGCCGAGCGGAAGATGTAGGGCCAGACTCAAAAAAATTGAAGTGCAGAAAACTAAGCCGCAAACTAATGCGGAGTGGCTACACTTTGCGCAGCCCATGCGAAGAAAAACTCTTAAAGACATGCAGCCCTATCAGAGCGGATTTTGAACAAAATGTGAAGAATTTCAAGCTTATGAGAATTTTGTCTTTGCCGTTTGACGCCCCGAAAGCCTGTCTTCAGAATGAGGTTTGGGGGAGATTCTAGAGGGCTGCCCAGCGGCAGAGTTTTAAGATAGACTAGAATTTGAGAGAGTTTCAGGGCGGTGGGTATCTAAACGGCCGTTGGGTGGGGCTTCTCGTGCGCCTGAGCTTAAAGACTGGGGGAGTGTAGTTCGTGAGTCAAAAGCCGAATCGGAGGAACAGATCGTCCGGAGCAGCCGAAGCCGAGGCCTCAGCCTTAGGTCTTCACCCCTTTTGTCAGTATATGCCCAAATTGGCTCAGACTCTTACAGAGAGTAAGGCTCTCGGATTGATCTATATCGACGCATCCGACCTGGGAAAGATTGAATACGATTATGGTCAAACCCTCTACAACGAAGTTCTGGATCAAACCATCGAGACGATTAGCCAGCTGAAGGGGCATCTGATTCGAGAGGACGACATTCTCTGCTCAAGGAACCAGAACGACGAAAACTTCCTGCTGTTTTTGTCGGGCCAAAGGGGAGAATACTCAAACTTTCTGAAGATGGACAATCTTCAGCTCATCATTGACCGCTTCGCAAGCTCATTGAACGCCAAAATTTTTCAGATCACCTTTCCCTACACTAAGAAAATATTAAAAGCAGACATCGGCTACTCTTATACTGTCTTTAACCCATTGCTTTCTGTTGAACGAACCGTTTACCGCCTCATTGAACAGGGGCGATCGGTTGCTCGATTTAACGGAGACCGCTTCATGGTGCAAGTCCATGAGTCTCTGAAAGAGATCATTATCGAAGAAAACATTCGCACAGTTTATCAGCCCATTGTCGATCTACGCACAGGCGAGATTTTTGCCTACGAAGCCCTCACCCGAGGGCCTGAGGGCAGTGCGATGGAGAGCCCCTTGATGCTCTTTGGTGTGGCCGACAAGACGAACCTGTCTTTTGAACTCGATCGACTTTGTAGAAGAAAGGCCCTGATGAACATCAAGGGCCTGGGCGCACATCAGAAACTCTTTGTGAATACCTTTCCGGCCACGATGCACGACCCAGAGTTTCGAGGAGAAGCTCTTGCACAACTTCTGAAGAGCAATGGACTCGAGGGGAACAATATCGTTTTCGAAGTGACGGAACGAGTTGCGATTGAAAACTATGGTTTGTTTCGTAAAGAGCAAGATTACTTCTCAAGCCTGGGCTTCGGTTTGGCTGTAGACGATATTGGCTCAGGTTACGGCAGCCTTGAGGCTATCGCAAATCTACGGCCTCAATATGTGAAGGTGGATCTTTCCATTATTCGAGACATTCACGAGAACTCGGTCAAACTGGAGCTTCTGAAAGCGATTTCTGATATCTCTCGAAAAATTGGGGCCAAGATTCTAGTAGAGGGAATTGAGAAGGAAGAAGAGCTTGAAGTGGTTCGACAGCAAGGCTGCGACTATGGCCAGGGCTTCCTTCTAGGCCGCCCCGAAGCCAATCTTCTTCCTCCGAAGACTCAAATCAATGTCAAACCCCGCTAGAAGGGGTCGCTAGAAGGGGTCGGGAGACGGAAGTGCCAGACTAGCGAAGTCGATGGAGCTCCATCGATCTATCCGACCTCTGAACTCAATGCCTGGCTCGCTTCGGCGGACGCTGTTCGAAGGCTCCAGGCTTCAAGTTTTGCAAAACCAAAGGGCGGCGCGCTCTCGACGAGAAACTCCAAAAGAGAATCTTCAAAGACTCCTCCTTTAGGGACTTCATCCAACTCAAAGCCCCCGCCAAAAGATAGGACTCTAAGCTGTCATCAATCTCCCAAGCTTCAAGCTCCAACATTCTATAGCCTAAACGCTTAACAAAATCGGGATCCACCTTCGTGGAGTCGAGTTCAAAGATCTGCACTTCGGCCTCGCTTTTGGGGGGAGTCAAGTTTAAGGAGGGACTCAACTCATTCATGCGATTGGCCAAGACTTGAGAGAGCTGCAACAGCTCGTTCGCTGAAACTTGATCTGACTCCCCTCGCAAGCCAATCAGTCGCAAAGACTTCCAACCCAACAATCTTCGGCCAAGCTCAAAGCCAATATAAGCGGAGCCCGAACGCACGGGGAGCAACAAGAAATCAATCTCAGGAAGATTTCCAGAGTCGATTTCTGCCCGCAGATCCATAATGGGAGAAATATAGCCCAAGGCCTCTAGAGGCTCGAAATCTGGGTCCGGCAAGACGAGAGCCTTCGAAACTTTGGCCTTTAATCGGGCAATCCTTTCAGCCCATTCAAAACGCTTCGGGCTCTTATAGAAGCTCAGCTTCGCCCCAAAGGCTTCGGGCTGGAGGCCTGAAGGCCGTTCTGAAGGCTCTCCCAATAGCCGAATATCCAGCTCAACGGAATAAAGACTACAGGCTTGGGCCCAGGCCAGCGGCCTTCCGGAGCGAGCTTCATCAAAGAGAACCAGTTTTTTGATCGATCGAGCCAGAAGTTCTCCCATACAAAACTCAAGCCGCCTTGCATCGCCCTCAAAGATTAAGTCCGCTCGGTCGTTCTCTTCCTTGAGATAGAAGTAGTGCTGGCCCCAATAATGCTGGCTTCGAGAGAGTCGACGAGGCGGCGGCTCTTGATGAGGGCCCCGAAGGCTTACCCAGTTCAATCGACTCGCCAATTCCGGAAATCGGTAAAAGACCGCCGGAAAGCATTCCACCGTCTCAGAGCGGAGAGCGTCCACCATCAACAGGGGCGAAAGCTTCGGCTTGGACCAAGGCCAAAACCCCGACTTCTGCACCTCCAATTGAGGCTCTACGACTCGCTCAGGTCGTCTTCTTTGATCTCGGCGCCCGGAATAGCGAGACTGCGAACCTTGACGAGGCCGGGAGCTTCTTGCTCTCGGTCCACGCGATCCTGAACGGGGTCGTGAATTTCTGCGTCTTCTGTTAGCCATTGGTTGAAAGTGATAGCACGCTAGCGCCAAGGGGTCATCTGTTTTGGATTATTTGGCAACAAGCGACGAAATTCGCAGCAGGGGATCAAAGAGGTGGGGGGATTGCATGATTTTTTTCAGACCTTGAATCACAGCAAGCTGAGGGTCTGGGAGCTGGCGAACGGGTATCTGAAACCGACTCTGAAGTCGTTCAGCCCAGCCCTTCAGCATACTCGTACCCCCGGCCAACCAGATCCCGTTAGAAGCCACTCGGCTGCGCGCATCGAGAGAGAGCCGACTCAAATGGGATTGAATCAAATCCTCTACCGAATGTGCGTAGGCATTCAGTATTCCCCGAAGCTCTTCGGTCGGAAAGAGCCTTAAGGCAGGCCGTCCACTCTCTCGATCCATGCCTCGCAATTCGACATCCAAGTCCTCGTCGGTCGGCCAAACACTGCCGTACTGCAATTTCATTTTCTCGGCCGTACTTAAACCAATCTCAAGCTTGATCTGTTTTCGCACCTGATCGGTGATCAATTGATCGCAAAAGTTTCCGGCTCGTCGAAGCGTATTTGCGTGAAGCATAAAGCCTCTCGAAATGGTTGCAATCTCTGTCGTTCCCCCTCCCATGTCGACAATTGTAGAGGGCTCATCTTGAAACACATCAAGACCTGCGCCGAGTGCTGCCGCGAAGGGTTCTCGAACAATCCTGATTCGCCGACGAGTACTTCGAAAGCCATGAATATAGCTGCGGAGCTCAACGGGCGTAGCTCCCCAAGGCAAACAGAGGTATACATCGTAGTGCAAAGCAAACTTTTGGCGTGCTGATTCGGACAACAAAAATGCGACATAGGAGTTTGTGGCCTGAAAGTCGGCGATCACTCCATCCTTCAACGGACAAATGACAGAATAGCGATCTGGAGACTTTCCCATCATCCGCTTTGCCTCCTCCCCGAAGGCAATCGGCATTCCTTGCTGCAAGTCGTAAGCGACCGTTGACGGAATCTTCAGGAACTCCTCATCGTGCTGTCGAGCCACGATGGAATAGGTCGTGCCCAAATCAATGGCGATTCTCTCCGAAAAAAGGCCCAATAAAAACTCCCCCACTGCTATCATCTCAGAGAACTCACCACAGAGCAATTTGAGTAAATCTAGGCTGCAGCGCATCAAAGCTAACTCGCATCGCCCCAAATGGGTCTCAGCACAACACGGAAACAATTTACCGGTTGGACCACTAGGAACTTGTTTTATGAGGAAATGGGCTTTGGTACTATTAGTCGTGGGGAAGAAGAAGCACGAAGAGCACCAGAATCATGAGGCTTGGATTATTCCCTATGCAGACATGGTGACTCTCCTGTTTGCATTTTTTGTCGTTCTGTATGCGCTCAGTATTACCGACGAAGAAAAAATGGATGTCGTGAGTGAAAGCGTCTCAGAAGCTTTCTTGGGAACGCGTGGAATGGGCCAACGACAAAGAGAGATTGCCATCATTGACTTGAAAGGAAACCCCCCACTCGGACAGAGATATCTCACCAAACGAAGCCCTACCGACGATGAGTTGATTGAGGAAATTCGACAGCAGCTCGAGTTGGACGGCTACGAAGTCATCTTTCAAGATGAAGCTAGCCCTATTCAATTTATCATTGACGAAAGAGGGCTTGTGATCAGCATCTCAGCCGGCTACCTCTTCGCACCGAATTCGATTGAAATCCCCGGCGAAATCTACCCCGTTATCTCTGTCATCGCCGATGTCATCAAAGAAAGTAATCGCTTGGTGGCTGTCGAGGGTCATACGGACGACATCCCGATTGTGGGAACGGAGTTTTATGACAACTGGGATCTGTCTGTTCTTCGTGCAACAGCCATGACAAAACTCTTGATCAATGAGTTTCAAGTTCCTGCTTCGCGGCTCGCCGCCACGGGCTATGGCCCCTATCGACCGGTGGGGAACAATCGAACAGAGTCTGGTCGTTCTCGAAATCGAAGAGTGGAAGTGGTCATGCTGGGTGCCACAAGGCCTGAAGACCTTCGGGAGGATGAATTCGTTCCAGGACAATAACCCTCGATAGGCTCAACAATAGCCTGCTCACTAGGCAGCGGTGATAGCGACAGATCTGCCCAGATATTTAGCATGAGTTTTGAAAGCATCCGCTGGGGACCGCCTAGAATTCCAAACATCTTCGATACGGTCTTGGGCCCGCTCCTCCTCGCGACAGAATCATTTACTCCGTCTGCCGGCCCAGACGCTCGGAGAGCCCCATCGGCTGCTTTCAAAACTCATGCTGAAGAACCCACATCGGGAAGCTCACATCAAATCATGTCCCCCCTCCAACCATGAAACAAATATCACAGGCCAATCCGACACTGCAATGCGGGCAAGGAACGACGCAGCCACGGAAGCAGATGGGCCCTTGAACTCCAACCGAACCAAGTCTATAACGAAGCTGAAGGAGTCATAATGAGATTAGAGAGTTTAAAGTCCTGCAAGCAACAAGAGGCGCTGGTGATGTTTTTTGATGAAAACCAAAAAGCTCTTAGCCCTTGGCCCGATCCGGTGGTGAAGGACTATTTGAAGATCCCATTGAGTCAGGATTTTAAGGGACGATTCAAAGAGAGTTTGCTGCTCTATCTGCCAGGACATCCGGTTGCAAAGCGACTTCTTCTGGTTGGACTCGGTAAGCTTTCGGACCTTAGCTTACAGAAAGTGCGAGTGGCTGGAGGCCAGGCAGCAATGCAGCTCTCGCAACGATCTGTTTCGGCTCCTAGCTCGTTCTTAGTCCCTCGCATCGGAAAGTTCAAAGTGGAAGAAATTGTGGAAGCTTTAACGATTGGCTGCCGAGTCGCCCAGTTGAACTATAACGAGTGGAAGTCTCAGGGCGATGGGGACAAGAAGGCTAATTCAAAACTTCTAGAGCTTGGCTTTGTGAGCGCAGAGAGCAGCCGAAGTTCAAAGGCTGCTCAGTCCATTGAACGGGGCAAGATAATCGCAGACGGCGTGAACTTCGGACGACGACTGATCGCCATGAGTCCGCGCCAGCTCAATCCGATCGAGTTGGCTCGACAAGCGGCGGAAGTTGCAAGAAAGTCCCCATCAAAATCTAAGATTAAAGCTCAGATTTGGACCGAAAAGGAACTGAAGAAGAATGCCTATGGAGGCATTCTATGCGTCGCCCAAGGCTCTGACAATCCTCCTCGATTTGTTCAGTTGGAGTATCGCAATGCGGCCGCCTCAAAAAAACCGGTGATTTTGGTTGGGAAGGGAGTGACTTTTGATTCAGGAGGTTTGTCGCTGAAGCCTCCGTCTGGCCAAGAGACCATGAAGTACGATATGGCGGGGGCGGGCTCCGTGCTTGCTGCCTTTAAGATCGCAACGGATCTTAAATTGAAAATCAATTTGGTCTGCCTCATTCCTTGCGTTGAAAATATGCCCTCCGGCAAGGCTCAAAGACCAGGAGATGTCGTCACCATGGCGAATGGGCTAAGTGTGGAGGTTTTGAATACAGACGCAGAGGGCCGACTCATTCTTGCCGATGCTTTAAGTCACGCTTCAAAGCACTATAAGCCTGCTGCCATTGTGGATGTCGCGACCCTGACGGGCGCTTGCGCGCTTGCCGTGGGCGACTCAGCAGCGGGCATTTTCGGAAACAGCCCCCGCTTGCTTAAGGAGCTTCAAAAGGCCGCCGAGATTTCTGGTGAAAATGTCTGGCCGCTTCCAGACTTCGATGATTTCTTTGTGGAGCTTTTAACCAGTGAAGTTGCCGATCTTCGTAATATCGGAAAGCGGCGAGAAGGTGGAGCCTCTACAGCCGCCCTCTTCTTAGAACGCTTCGTAAACAAAGATCATCCGTGGGTCCATTTGGATATCGCTGGCTGTGGCTGGTACGATTCACCGAGGGATATGGTGAGTGTAAGAGGACCTTCTGGGGTCCCGATTCGTCTTCTTGTGGAGTTTCTAGAGCTATATGCCTGAAGTCGCGAGGCCCCGAAAGTGGGAAACCAGTCGAGCCCAACAAGAGCAGGTCGACGCATTTTCAGATTTTGTTTGGGCATTTCTTGAAGCCTTGCTTCAAAAGGGGGCTAAGAAAAGACCTCCGGTCTATCTTTATCTTTCTCCCCAATCAAAGCGCTCTTTGAAAAACCGGAGTCGGGAAGAAGTTGAGTGGGTCCACTTTCAACAAGAAAGAGCGGGGGGAATTAGCCTAAAGAAGCCCCCGGCGGCATGGGTGTCGAAACTGACACAAGTCCCTGAAGAAGTAGCCCATCTCTTTGCCCTCACTCACCAAAAACCTGCTTCAAACAAAACAATGAGCCTACTTTGTGAGACTCGTTTTACCTGTCTTCATGAGTGTTTTGGAAGTCTTGTTCACAGTCTCGTCTTTGGAGATTTTCATAGCCAAGTTCGGTCTCGAAAGAGATTCGTTTTGTCGGAAGAGAGCTTTTGGGATCTTGCCCATCAAGAAGGGAATCTTCTGGGTCTCCGACTTGGCGAACTCCTTTTTCAAGAACAACTTCCCGTTGAGCAACTCAGGCTTTGGTTTAACTCAGATTGGCTAAAGCCTGCGACACAAAGGAGACTGCTAAAGAAACTCTATCGCATTTGCGCAATCAGAGAGAGCGCCGCCATTCTCTGATAAAAGCTTCAGGCCGGTAAAGATCGTTGAGCTTGTGCGGCTCTTGAAAGAAAAAGTGAAATCTCATTGGGAAGCTGAGCTCTTTCAATCAATTTCAAAAGAGCGGTCTCTTGGTCAGCAAGCTCGTAACGAGGCAAACTCAGTCCGACCCGAGATACTTTCAATGAACTCAAAGCCTCTTCAATCATCGAGATGAGCTTTCGCCATAGATCACGACCCGCTTGCGTATCTGGCCAAGCATCAGACTGATAGACAGGTCCCCCGCCCAGAAGCACCAGTCGATCAAACTGAAAGCGCCCATAGGTGGGCAGCATGAACTTTTCACCCAAGGCGGCATTGAAGTAGTTCTTCGCGACCAAGGTGTTTAGACTTCCGTAGAGTCGCCAATCCAGCCAAGCGTTTGTGGCTCGCAAGGGCTTTTCGTCAGAGCCCACCACGGCAATCACCAGCTCGCCTTCAAAGGCGTCTAGGTCGTCTGGAATCTTTTTAAACACCATCACGATAAAGCTTAGTGACTTTCCGTTGTGCTTTAAAGAGCTTTTTCAGATGCGAATGAATCCGCCTCAGGCCTTGCAAGCTTTGAAATTTTGTCTAATACCCCATTGACGAAGCTGCCACTGTCTTCGCCCCCAAATTTCTTTGCCAATTCAACCGCCTCATCCAAAATCACAGCGCTTGGCGTGATAGAGGCCTTTAAAAGCTCGCAGGTCGCTACTCGCAAGACCGCGCGATCAGTCTTTGCCATCCGGCTAATCTTCCAGTTTTCGGTCGATCGACTGATAAGAGCATCCACTTCTGCTCCGTGAATCTCTAGAGTTTGGGTCAACCACTTATAATACGCATAGGCCTCAGAATAGTCTGAGAAAAAGTGAGAGAAGAAGCGGTCCGCTTCATTGGTTTGACTCTGATCCACCGAATCTCTCTGATACAAAAATGACAATGCAGCCTCTCTCGATTGGCGCCGGGTTCCCATACGGCGCAAGCTTTATTCGGCTTTGGTGGCTTTGTCAAAACGCATTCGAGCCCGTATTAGTTTAGCGATTAAGGAACTGGCCGTGCTTGAGCCCTAGAGGGGGCGCCTCTCCCAATTTATTGAATTTATTCACTTTAATTGAGACGACTCAAGCTTGGCCTTAGAGATAGAGCAGAATGGAGCTTGAGTTTAAACCGTTTTGAACTATACTGGAGATATGGAAAAATTTAGGGTCTTCGTCTTTCCTTTGAGAGGAAGCCTTCTGACCCCCAGGGCCGTATTGCCCCTGAACATCTTTGAGTCCCGCTATCTGCAAATGCTCGAAGACTCTCTCTCAACTCAAACGCCGATTGTGGTCTGCCCCCCACCCCCCAGCATTTTGGACAAACCAGCCCGCTTAAGGTTTCTAGAGCAAGTTGTCGGAGCTGGGCATCCTCAGATCGTCAATCGACGACAGGACGGAAGCTGCGTCATTCTGTTGCACGGAAAAGATCGCGTGGTTCTCGAAGAGATCCTAATGGAGAAGCCCTATATTCAATGCTCTGCCTATCTCGCAAGAGAGTTTACCGAGATCAGCAGCGCCAATCGCTTTCGACTCAATCGGCTGAGAAACACCTTCTTTCAGTGGGCCGAAGAGAATGTGTCAGAAGAAGAAATGACACTTGTTGAACAAGCCTGTGAGACTCCTGAAGAGCTAATTGAAGCTTCCATTTCGGTCTTCGTGAAAGACATTTCCATAAGACAACAGCTTCTGGCCGAAAATGACCTCAACGACCGCCTGCTGCAAGTGCTAGAGAAAATCGACCAGGCTAAAAGCTAAGCTCTTCATCTCCCCAGCTCCAAAGAGGATAGGGCGAAGCAAAATCTGCAATCTCCCTTTTTACACGAGACTGCAAGCTAGAAGAGCTGGGGTCCTTTAAGACTTGAACGATCCAAGCCCCCAGCCTTTCAAAATCCTTCCGACCAAAGCCTCGAGTGGTGAGCGCGGGACTGCCCAAGCGAATACCCGAAGTGACTCGCGGCGACTCAGGGTCTCTGGGAATCATATTTTTATTCACCGTTATTCCAGAGGATTCCAAAGCCTTTTCAGCTTCAGCACCCGTAATCTTGAAGTTCCTAAGATCAACCAAGACCAAATGGTTCTCAGTTCCCCCACCCACAATATTCAAACCCTCTGACTTCAGAGTCTCAGCCAAGCTCACCGCATTTTCTATCACTCGCTCCGAATAGCGTTTAAAGCGAGGATCCAGGGCCTCACCAAAGGCTACCGCCTTTGCCGCAATCACATGCATGAGAGGGCCCCCCTGTATGCCAGGAAAAATTCTAGAGTTCACGGCCTTTGCAAACTCCTCCTTCATCAGAATGACTCCCCCACGAGGACCTCTTAAAGTTTTGTGCGTGGTCGAAGTGACATAGTCAAAATGAGGAACGGGACTTGGATGAAGCCCCGAAGCCACCAAGCCTGCGGGATGAGCGATATCGGCCATCGTTCTCGCGCCGACCTCATCGGCAATTTCTCGAAAGGTCTTGAAGTCCAGCTTACGACTGTAAGCGGAGGCCCCTGCCACAATCAATTTGGGATGATGCTTTCGAGCCAAATCTCTGACTTGATCGAAATCAATCACCCCTTCATTAGTCACTCCGTAGTGTTGCACCTGATAGAGTTTGCCTGAAAAATTGACGGGCGAGCCGTGAGTCAAATGCCCGCCCTGGGCAAGATCCATCGCGAGAATCGTGTCTCCCGGATTCAAAAATGAGAAATAGACCGCCATATTTGCCTGAGAGCCCGAGTGCGGCTGCACATTGACCGCTTCCGCTCCAAACAGCTTCTTCAGTCTCTGAATGGCCAGTTCTTCCACTTCATCCACGACTTCACAACCGCCATAGTAGCGACGGCCTGGGTAACCTTCGGCATATTTGTTTGTGAGCACCGAACCGGCCGCCTCTCGAACGGCATCCGAGCAAAAATTCTCAGAGGCAATCAGCTCAAGCTGGGTCTTCTGGCGAAGGCCCTCTTTTTCTATCAAAGCAAAGACTTCTTTCGAAGACTCAATCATCCCCGACCCTCCAGCTCACTGATCTTAGAAACGCGCCTCAAATGTCTGGGGTCTTCGTCTGGCTTCGCATTGAGAAAGGCCTGCAGACAAGCCCAAGCTTGATCGGCCGACAAGAATCTAGCACCAAGACAGAGAACATTGGCATGATTGTGCTGCCTCGCAAGCTCTGCGGTCAGAGGGTCTGATGCATGAGCTGCCCTCACTCCGCGAATCTTGTTGGCCGCGATGCTCATGCCAACTCCGCTGCCGCAAATCAAAACCCCCAGACTCTCAGGGCTCTTCAACAAGTGCTCAGTGAGTTCAGATGCAAAATCCGGATAGTCGCAAGAAGCTTTCGAGTGGCAACCCAAAACCTCTAGGCTTGAGGTCACTGACTTGAGCTTCTCCGCCAGCGCCAACTTCAGATCATATCCCGCATGATCAGACGCCAGGAAAATCATCCCTTAAACCTTTTAAAAAGAAGGCTCACATTCGTTCCCCCAAAACCAAAGCTGTTGCTCAAAGCATACTCATGAGCATGATCCTGAGCATGATGAGGAACGAAATCCAGATCACACTCCGGGTCGGGTTCATCCAAATTGATGGTCGGGGGCACAATCTGTTTTTCTAAGGCCATGACCGTATACACGGCCTCCACCCCTCCGGCCGCACCAAGAGTATGCCCCACCATCGACTTAGTAGAACTCACTTTGATTCCCTTTGCCGCAGAGCCAAAGATTTTTTTGATTGCTTGAGTCTCTGCAATATCTCCAAGGCCCGTTGAGGTGCCATGAGCGTTGATGGCTCCTACCTGATCCGGGTTCACTTGGGCGTCTTTCAGAGCCAAAGCCATCGCTCGCGCTGCTCCAGCGCCCTCGGGGGCCGGCGCCGTAATATGATGTGCATCGCAGCTGCTGCCATAGCCCACCAACTCGGCCAAAATCCTTGCCCCCCGCTTCAACGCGAATTCATAATCCTCCAACAGCAGAAGCCCCGCCCCCTCACCCACAACGAAGCCATCTCGGTTTAGGTCAAAGGGTCGAGAAGCTTTGGTGGGCTCTTCGTTTCGAGTGGAAAGGGCTCTCATCGAGTTAAATCCGGCAATCGCCAGCGGGGTGATGGTCGATTCGACGCCCCCTGTGATCACCACTTTCGCCGTTCCGAAAACAATGGCTCGATAAGCCTCACCCACCGCGTGGGCTCCAGATGCACAGGCCGAAGCAATCGCGTAGTTCGATCCGCGACAACCAAACTTTAAGCCGACTTGTCCTGGCGCTAGGTTAGAAATCACGCTGGGGATAAAAAAAGGAGAGAGCCGTGAGGGGCCCTTCTCAACCACCGTCAACTTGCCCTCTTCAATAAAGGGAAGGCCTCCTAAGCCACAACCTAAGATCACAGCCGCTTGATCGGCCAGCTCCTCTGAGAGCTTCGACTCTGAGTTCAGCAAACCCGAAGCTTGCATCATCTCGGTCGCCGAGGCCAAAGCGTACTGAATGAACAGATCTGTGCCGCGAGTCTCCTTTGAACTCAACCATCGGCTGGGGTCAAAATCAGGCACCTCAGCCGCGATCTGAGTTTTATAACCCGAGGCATCGAAATGAGTGATCTTCCGAACTCCAGAGCGGCCCTCAGAAAGACCTTTCCAGTTCAGATCATTTCCACAGCCGAGAGCCGAAATCACAGAGCTTCCAGTGATGACCACCCTGCGGGCAGGCATTTTTAGGCCCCCTTATGGGTCTGGATATAGTTGATCGCGTCTTGCACGCTGCGAATCGACTCCGCGTCCTTGTCCGGAATATCAATCTGAAACTCATCTTCCATCGCCATCACAAGCTCGACGATATCTAGAGAGTCGGCACCTAAATCATCTACAAATGTACTCTCTGCCTTGATGGTATCCTCAGAGATCTTTAGACTCTTTGCGATCAGTGAAATTACCTGCTTTTCTAGTTCCATTCAATTTTCTCCTTGTTTCTAACTTTTAGCATTACAAAGTCCCAAACTCTACATCCACAATCCACCATTCACGCTAAGATTGGAGCCCGTGATATAACCCGCCTCCTCAGAGGCCAAGAAACGAACCGACCGAGCCACATCCGACGCCAGCCCAAATCGACCTAGCGGAATCGAATCTAAATAAGCCTGTTTTACCTCATTTGCCAACTCTTGGGTCATCTCAGTTTCAATGAAACCCGGACTGACGACATTACAGGTAATTTGCCGACTGGATAGCTCTCTTGCGACAGATTTACAAAAGCCAAAAAGTGCCGACTTTGAAGCCGAGTAGGCAGACTGGCCTTTATTGCCCATTTCGCCCACCACGGAGCCGATACAAATGATTCGCCCGTAACGATTCTTCATCATTGAACGAGAGGCCGCTCGAACCGAGTTCACCGTTCCAAAGAAGTTCGTCCGAAAAACCTCTTCAAAGTGCTCTGGAGTGGAGCGAGGCAGGAGTGCATCTCTGGAAACCCCGGCGTTGCAAACCAAAACATCAAGCTTGTGATAGCGTTCGAGCAGGCTCTTGAATGCTTCGTCGACCTCTTGCGGATTCGCAATATCAAAAGCCATGGCAGAGGATTTGGGAGAGAACTCTCGCAGCTCGTCTAATACTTTCTGCGCTAGCTTCTCATTGCTTCTATAGTTGACGATGACCTGTGCGCCGGCATGAGCCAACTCTCGCGCAATGGCGGCGCCAATTCCGCGGCTTCCCCCAGTGACCAAAGCCACTCGATCTTTCAATGAAAATGCAGCATCAGACATCAGTTGGCCTCCTTTAAACGAGCCAGCTCTTCACTCAACTCTGTTAAAAATGTGGAGTGTGCATAATGCACTCCGATTCGAATCGCGCTGTGAATCGCCCTCGCATCCGAGGAGCCATGAGCGACCAGGCCAACTCCATTCAGACCAATCAGGGGTGCAGCGCCGTACTCTCGATAGTCCAATTTGTTCTTCATCGCCATAAAGCCCCCTTTGGCGAGCCAAGCACCCAAACCCCAAATCGGGTTCCGAGACATTTCTTCTTTGAGTATGCTTCTAACCGCTTGGGCAACCCCCTCGGCGGTCTTCAACACCACATTTCCCACAAAACCGTCACAAACGATCACATCGACTTTGCCGGTAAGAATATCTCGTCCCTCCACAAAGCCAACATAGGCCGATGGCATTTTCTTTCGGAGCAACTGATGAGCCTCTTTGACCAACTCATTTCCTTTTCCTTCTTCCTCGCCAATATTCAGAATCGCCACCTCAGGCTTTTCCACTTGAAAGAGTTTCTGCATATGCAAAATGCCCATTTGCGCAAACTGAAGAAGATGCTCGGGTCGACAGTCCACATTCGCTCCGGCGTCCAAAAGAGCAGAGACCCCCTTAGATGAAGGAAAGTGGCAAAGAATGGCCGGTCGTCTCACATTCGAAAGCCGCCCTAAAATTTGAATCCCATAAGCCATCATGGCTCCTGAATTGCCAGCTGAAATGGCTGAAGCCGCTTGGCCTGACTTCACGAGCTGATAGGCTGCCGCCATCGAGGATTTTTTCTTTGAACGAACGGCTGAAAGAGGGTTCTCATCCATCTCAACGAAGTCCGGACAGTCCACAATTTCTAAGCGTCCCGACTCTAGGTAGGCCTCAAACTGGGACCTCAAAATTCGGTACTCTGATGAGCGAGCTTGCTGAGGATCATCGGAGATCTCTTCCAATGTCTGCATTAGTAGGGCCTCAGGCCCACAGAGGTAAACCTTTAAGTCTGTTCCCTCAGTCGCTGCTTCGGCGACAGCGGCATAAGCTCCCCTCAGGTTTGGGACCGCTAAGAAATCTCCTCCCATTGCATCGAGGGCGACCGAAACTTTCATTCATCTAGACTTCGTCAACAATAAGCACTTGTTTGGACTTGTAATGCCCTGTGCTCGCACAGACGCGATGTGGCAGGCGATAGACGCCAGACTTCTTATCGAGAATCACATTGGGAGCTTCGAGCTTCCATTGAGAGCGTCTCGAACGGGTCTTCATCTTTGAGGTTTTCTTCTTTGGAACTGCCATAACGAGGTCCTTTCATAGCCGAAGTTAACGACTGAGCAAATCAAAAATTTAGGTTTCAATCTAGGCTAAAGTCAAAAGATTCTGCTTCCAGCCTCTAAAGAGCCTAGATTTTCAACCGAACCGCCTCGATTCCTGGGCTGCGAGTCTGACAATCCGGCCCACAGGGGCCTAGATTAAGGTTCTGGCCACAGCGATCACAAAGCCCCAGGCAGTCCTCCCGACAGAGCCTTCTCACCGGAAGCGCAAGAATCAAGGCCTCTCGAAGATAGGCTTCTAAATCGACGGTCACCCCATCGAACGAGCCAAAGGCGACATCTTCGTGGTCGTCAGGCGCATCCGTCAGATCAAAAAAGTCCTTCGTGCGAGAACGGTGTCTTGAAGCCTCTCGACCCTTTCTATGACCATGAACCACCTTACCCCCTGGTTTGTCGTGCTTCGAAAACTGCTCTCTCGGCATCAAGAAATGAGTGAGGTCCCCTTGAATGGGACAATCAAAGCTCTCGAGGCACCGATCGCATCGGACGCTCAAATGCGTTTCAAAGCTGCCTCGGCAATCGGCCTTGGCCCCAACCTTCCGAACGCGGACAAGCCCCGAAACCTTCGACTTCAAAGCCTCCTCAAGCTCTTCACGAAGTTCCCGGTCGAGACTCTCTGATTTCCAAAGGGATTGAAAGCTTTCCTCAAAGCGAAACTCGAGGCCGTCCTCAGGGATTTGTTGAAATCCAAATCGAAGGGATGCTACTGGTAAGTCGTCTTGCTTCATGCGCATCTCAAAACAGAAAGGAGATCAAATTTGAACCCCATCCTGACAAAAGAGGAAATCGAACTCCTCAATTCCCTCTCTCTTGGCATGTTTGGTTTCGGAGCGCAAGGCCAGGCTGAAGCTCGAAATCTTCATCAGTCTCAGGTGCAAGTCAAGATCGCCGTGCGGCCCAAGGGAGCTTCGGCAGATCGAGCCAAGGCCCAAGGCTTTGAACTCCTTTCATTCAAAGAAATGGCGAACTCGTTCAGCCATATCCTAATGAATCTGCCCGACCAGATTCAAGGCTCCTACTTTAAGGAGTATCTAGAGGGGGCCCCCCAACTAAAGGCTCTGATTTTTTCTCATGGCTTCGCCAGTCACTTCGACCAAATTCCCTGCAAAGACGCGGGTCCCATTCATGTATTGGTCGCCCCCAAAGGGGCGGCTTCAGGACTGGTCAAGCTCTACGGTCAGGCTCAGGCTCTACCCGCCATTCTTGCTGTTAAAGATGCGTCTGGGGAGCGCCCCCCAACAGTCACCGAAAAGCAATGGATCGAAGCCCTTGCAAAAGCCATGGGAGCTCATCCTCGAAAGCTCATCTGGGCAAGATTTCAGGATGAAGCCGTCTCGGATCTCTTTTCGGAACAGAGCCTCTTGTGCGGCGGCCTTGCAGAACTGATTCGAAGTGCATACGAAGTCTTGATTGAGAATGGCTACCAGCCCGAGGCCGCCTACTACGAAACCCTCTACGAACTGAAACTCATTGTCGACTTGGTCTGGGAGTTCGGCATTCACGGAATGATTGAACGAATCAGCCCCACAGCCCGATACGGAGCGGTGACTCGAGGGGATCGCGTACTTCCGGCAGCCGTGAAAGAGCGAATGAAAGAAGTCTTGAGTGAAATTGAATCGGGAGAGTTTGCCAGAGAGTTTTTGCGAGACTCTGATAGCCCCCAGTTTCTCAAGAAACTAGATGCGAGCGCCAAGCATCCCATTGAAAAACTCCATCAAGAAATTCAGGACAAACTGAAGTCTTAAGCTTGCTGAACTTGGCTTTCGAACTCGCCCGCAAGTCCGGTGGTGACAGTCTTTCCGCTGAAGTGGCTGATCCCGCCCTTCAAAACATAAAGAAAGTGAAAGCCCTTAGAATGGAGCAGCTCTGAGGCCGACACGCTTTTCACGCCGTTCTCACAAATCAACAGAATCGGTTGAAATTTGCTCAACCTCTCCACTTGCTTGCCCAGCTGATCAATCGGCATCGAAATTGCGTCAGGGATGGAGGATTTCGAAAACTCCTCGGCCGATCGAATATCCACCAGAAGACCTCCCTGGGTCATCTTCTTCCAAGACTCCAACTCTTCAGGAAAAATAAGATCATAATTGAGAGCCTTTTCAAGACTCTCTAAAGACAGAGGCAACCTCATGACGAGCTTTCGAGTCACCGTCTTCAACTGATGAGTTAACCTCGTATTCTGAGACTTAAGCTCAGATTGTGTTCGCTGCAAGTCTGCAATCTGTTGCTCGACTTCACGAAATTTAGCAAGGACCTCTTGTCGAAACTGAGAATTTCCAAACATTCTTTAATGGTATCGACAATTTAAAGGACTTGTAAAGACTTTGCCATTCGTCGAGCTAGAAAGACCAAGAAGAGAAAGCCGAGAAGAACCGCCCAAGACCCCGCCGTTTGAGTGGAACTCAGTCGCAACTGACAGCCCCCGCCTGAACCGCCTGAGCCCCCCGCGCCCTGAAGAAGCTCCACAATGTCCGCCTGAGAGGAGTCAGAAAACAAACTAAAAGAATCAATCGACGCGGAATCATTGAAGGCGAGAAGAAAGGGGAAATTAGAAGAGAAGCTGCCTTTGTTCAACTGCACCTCTGCCTCATTGGGGGAAATGATTGATCGGTAGCGAGAAACCACATCAAAGGTGCCACTCGACTTGGCCGTCAAAACAAAGCTGGTTTGCTCTGTGAAGTTAGCCCCAAAAACTCTCAGGTTTAGAATGTTACCCGACGACGAAATCAATTCGACCGAATCGATTCTGGCCGCCGGCAAAGCGTACTCGTTGTCTGATAGATCCGGATAGAGATTCCGAATTCCCAGCTCATCATCTTCCGCCGGAATCCGTCGAAAAGTCTCGCCGTAAGAAGATGCAAAGAACATCGTGGCCTCTTCTAGTTTAGGATCGGACTCAAAAAATGAAACGGAGGAATGGTCCAGACCCAGCAAATGACCAACTTCATGAGAGCCAATATTCCAAACATCCACCACATGGGGGTTTTGCTCTCCATCCCCCCAGCTAAAATTTTGTGCATTAAAATAAATATCAGAGTCTAGAATCTGCCCGGTCGAGGCATTGAAAGAAGAGAGAGTGACCGCAAGAGCATTTGCGGGAGGATTGAAGCCCAAACTCGCCCAGCCCGACTCGACCCAACTCACCGTGTTGCGCCCATCCCGAGTTCTCGGCGCCTGTTGACTGACGCCTTGAAAGTTCACACTCAAGCTAACGCCAGGAACTTCCGTCCACACATCGAAAGACTTGTGTATCGGCTGCATAAAACCTGCGGGGATTTTATAGAAATCGTAGTGAACCACCCCGCCTGGCCAATTGGCGGGCTGCCCTGCATTCGAGATGATGGTAAATGCTTGCACTCGTTCCATTAGAAAGAGCGCTACAAGCACCAGAGCGAGTCCACCAATTGTCCAGCCTTTGATCACATCCCCTCCAAAGCACTCCCGTAGTGCCGTTTTTTCCCTTGGACTAGTAACTACTGAAAATCTCTGTCACAAAATTCTGATAAGACGAAGCCGATCGAAGCTGACTGGCCCGAATATCATGAGTTCTCTTCTCAATGCTCGACTCAGGAGCGCTCACAATGAAACGATCTCCTCGCTGATCAGAAACCACCAGATAAGCACTCCAACCGCTCAGGCGATTCACCCCAGACCCCCAATCGGCCTCCAAAAACAAGATGTATTCTTCACCCACCGCCAAATGGGGAATCCCAGAAATATGAAGACCTTCATTGCCCTTCTTTCCACCGGGTAGCTCTACTTTGACGATCGATTGACTCGGCCACCGACCTTTAAAGACTTCCAGAACTTCAACGGACAAGCGTCGAAAGATCAGACCCGTCTTCTCATCCTGGCGAGGCTCTTCGTGGAGCACCCGAACGCGATAGGCGGAATCTGCGGCTTGGGTCAAGGCAGGCACGGATTGAGGCATAAGACTTCCGGCCGTCGCGGATTCCGCGAATACCATCGAGCCAAACAGAACTCCGAATGCCAAACGTTGCAAAAAGCCTCCCCCGAAACTCTATCGTAGCACTGCGCCATAACAGCGCACAACAGAGTCGCCTGTTGCATAGCACCGAAAATACTCAACTTTTTTACAGATTCCTGGCTAGGCCTTCATTCTGACGAGCAACTTTTTTTACCCCCACCCGATCCGCTCGAAAATATTTTTTTTTCGCAGGTTCGAGCCAAATCGGAAAGAATCCCAAACAAGATTCTAAGGTCCCGTTCTTGAATCTCCGCCCGTTGATAGATGTCTCGAAGATCCTCTAAGACATGAGTGGATGAATCTGACTTTAAGAAGCCAATGTCTCGAAGCAAGTTAGAGAGACCCCTGAAAAACAGATCTTCCTCTCTCTTCAGAGGCTTCGACGAGAGGGGTCGGCGAAGCTCTGATGCATCTTGATGAGTCGCCTCAAACCAGCGAGACAGGACAACGGCAGCCGCCGAAACAATGTTCAGAGAAGGAAACTCTGTGGAGCTGGGAATTGAAACCTGAAGATTGGTTTGTCTTAACTCTTCATTCGTCAAGCCAGAGTCTTCTCGCCCCAATAGAATTCCCCATGGCTCATCTCTCTTCCAAAATGGCCGATCGAGTTCGAACAAAGACCGCTGCGGATGGCCCTCTCCGGCAGCACGCATACTTAGAGCGAGAGTCCACCGAAGATCGGCCTGAGCTTCGCTCAAACGATCGAAGGTTTTGGCGTTCTCCACCAAAGAGAAGGCTTGAAGGCTCATCTTTTTTACTTCGTCGGAATCACGATCACAGCGATGCTGAACCAGTCGCAGGTCAGTCAAATCAAAGTTTGCCATCAGCCTGGCGATGCCTCCCAGATTGCTCTCTCCTTTCGGGCTAACCAAGATCAGACAGGGTTTGTGGCTCACTCGAAACACTCCAACAATTCATCCAGGCGAGAAAGAATTCGAGTCCCTCGATAAAAGCGCTGCTTTCGAATATCCTCAATGTCGACCACCTTCTGATGTCCGGCTTCGGCTTGGGCTATTGCCAAGCTCTCGTGCCGAAGTGGATCGTAGAGGAAGCTTAAGATTCCTGCTCGATTCGCCCCCAAGACATCGGTCGCGTACCGATCTCCCACATGCACGACCTGGGCAGGCTTTAACTCGGCTTCCTCCAGTAAGATCTGAAAAATCTTCGGATCGGGCTTCGCAACACCCACATCTTGCGCCAAAATCACCCTCTCAAACAGGTCGATGAGCTGCGAGTACCTGAGAAGCTCGATCAAAGCCTCTGACTCGTTGCTCACGATCGCCAGTCGATAGCCACGGGTCTTCAACTCTTCGCATAACTCCACAACTGAACGAGGAATCACGACTTTCACCGCTAGATGATGAGCGTCGGTGGCCCGTTGAAGCTCAGCTTCTAGCTCGTTTTCTTCAAACAAGGGCGCTAAAATCGAACGAAAGAGGCTGCGCTTCTCGATCGAACGACTCAGATCTGCCTCGACTTCCTCGTTCCTGTGAGCCATCGAGTTTAAGAGAAGAGCTCTCAGCTCTTGCTCCTCGAGAGTCTTTCCTCGCGAATTCAAATAAGAGAGTAGCCATGCCTCTAGCGGGGGTTGATCATAGAACAAAGTTCCTCTAGCTCCAAAGGAGATCATCGGCACAAGGTCGGAGTTAAACTGATTTGTTTCTTTTTGATGCATGCTTCGACTCAATCCAAAAGTTTCTCTTCTTAATTTCCTCTTCTGCTTCAGAAAGACAAGCCTAAAGCCTCCCGATTCGGGAGTGGCGATAAGGGTCTGAAATCCTTTGCAAACAACCCACTTTGAGGCAACATGGAAAGCACAAGAAAACCCTCCCATCAACCTGATTTGGGATTTTAACTGGAGGCAAGAAAAGAGTGATGAAGCTATTGAAACTTAGCTTGTTGGGAATTTTGGTCTCGGCCTGTGCCGCCAAAGAAACCGGCAGCGGGGATATCTCCCGAATGCCCAGACAGACTCCTGCCCAAGAAGTAGTAGAAAGGATCACCCCCATGGACATCGATTCACGAAAGGCCCGTCAGATCTTCGAAAAGCGGGCCTTTGAAAACGGCCTCGAAGTCTTTGCAGTGCAAAAGGCCAGCATTCCGATGGTGACCATTTCCATAACCGTGCGGAACGGGGCCTTTGTTGAAACAGAAGATCTGGATGGGCTTGCACACTTTTATGAACATATGTTCTTTAAGGCAAACGAACGCTACCCCTCTCAGAGGGATTTTATGCAAGCCCTGAATCGCCTGGGGGTGGAACTCGGTCCCAATATGAACGCTTATACCTCGACCGAATCCGTTCGTTACTTTTTCACCCTTCAATCCCATCTGCTTGATCAGGGTTTAGAGTTTATGTCGCATGCCTTGATTCGCCCCAGCTTTCAGCAAGAGGAGCTGGAGCGAGAAAGAGAGGTGATTCTGAGCGAACTCGATATGTACGACTCTGACCCCTCTCATTCTTTTTTTCAGAACGAAGTTTTGAAAAATCTCTTTTCCGAGCACTACACAAGAAAGAACATCGGCGGAAGTCGAGAGGTCATTCGAGAGACCACACAGGAAAAAATGAGAGAGATTCAGAATCAATATTATGTTCCCAACAACAGCTCAATCTTTGTGGTGGGGCACTTCGAGCCCAACGAACTTTGGGCGAGTGTAGAAAGGCATTTTGGACCGAGGGCTTGGTCACAAGCTCCCGACCCTTTTACTGAACGCCCGATTCCTGCCCACCCTCCCCTTGAGGATTCGATTCGAGCGATCAAGAGAGATCGCGTTCAAACTGTCACGGTGACCAAAGCCTTTCACGGCCCTTCTTTTGTGGAGAACGATAGGGAAACTGTCGTGTTTGACCTACTTGGTCGTCTATTGAATCGAGACAGTTCTCGGTTTCAGAAGGAGCTTGTAGATTCCGGCCTTGCAACGACGGCTGGATTTTCGTCCTGGACACAAAGACATACAAGCTTGCTGATGTTTAGTCTTGAAGCCATGCCAGAGAAGGCTCAGGCCGCAGCCTCGAAGTTTCAGTCCTTGATTGCCCAGATGAGCCAAGGCGGATTTTTCAATCAAAACGAGTTGGCCGTGGCGAAGACGGGAATGGAGGCTAGCGCGGCCTATGATACAGAAGTTGGACAACGGCTGGCCTTGGGCTTGGGCAATATTTGGAGCAGCACAGGCAGCCTCGATTACTATGTCAATTATATTGAAATGTTGAGGTCCATCGAACTCAAAGATATAGATCAAGCGCTGAAAAAGTATATTGGAGACCAACATTTTGTTGTGGCCGCCCTCTTGCCGGAAGAGGCCAAAGAAATTGAACTGAGTTTGAGATAAGCGACGAAGGGAATACCAGATGAGAGCATGCTTAGGAGCTTTGTTGGTGCTGATGACAGGAGGAAGTGGATTAATGGCTCAAAGTTTTGACTTTACCGCAGGAACTCAAAGTTTTTTTACCGAATCTGGCATTCCCGTGATTTTTCGAGTTCCGAAACAAGAGCCGGGGCCCGTGCAAGAGGTGGTTTCGCTTCGAATTTCAGCTTTCGGTGGGGTAGAACTTACTGAGAAAGCGGGAGCTTTGGATTTGCTCAGCGGTCTTTTAATGAGAGGCACCTACTCGTACAGCAAAGACCAGATCGATGATCTTCTGACACGAACTGGAGCCAGACTTTCTGTAAGCGCTGACCAAGACTCAGTCGAACTCAGTCTGCGATGTCTTCGTCGATTTCTGCCGGAACTTTTGCCGCTCGTGTCTGAGATCGTGCGGGTGCCAAAAATGGAAGAGAGAGAACTGAAACTCTTGATCGAACAACAAGTTGCCGCCTTAAAATCGGAGCAGGATCGACCAGAGTCTGTCATTGCCTTAAAGATGAATCAGATATTCTTTTCGGGCCATCCGTATCAAAGACGGCCGTCGGGATATCTTGAGAGTATACGCGAAATCAAACGAGAAGACCTGCACAGCCTCTTGTTTCGGACATTTAACCGACAGAATGTGGTAGTGACTTTGGTCGGGGATTTTCAGGTCGAAGAAGTCAAAGCCCTTATTGATGAGCACTTTCGAAGTTTACCAGAAGGTCAACGGACGAATCCCACCCGAGCGATTCCGAATAATGATTTCTCTCAAACGCATTTCACTAGTTTCAACTCTCCGACCACCTACTTTCTTGCTCGCTTTAAATCTCCAGCCTTGGACGACGAAGACTTTCCGGCTCTGACCATCGGAATGCAGATACTTCACAATCGGCTGTTCGAAGAGGTCAGAACCAATCGGGGCCTAGCCTATAGTGTATCTGCACG
>REDG01000036.1 GCA_007693605.1 Bradymonadales bacterium | reverse complement strand
ACCTTGACCATCTGCTTCTCACGCAATGTTCCAATGTCAACGCGTTAGCTAACTAGCCCACATATTTCAAGCTCGTGTATTGATCTCGATGCGCCCTCACTGCAAATTCACCAGATCGGGATAGTCCTTCAAGACTTCCGGAGGGACTTGTAGGCCGCGGTTAAGTGCGATTTCCACCGCACTTTTATGCTTTGAAAAATTTCCTGTTACGGTGGAGTTTCCTCTCGGAACTCCATACACGGTCTCGTACTCGGCCTTTGTCATCTGCCAAGGTTGTTTTTCGATCCGTTCTGGCGATCGGACTTGTTCTTTCGTAATGTCGTCCATGTCGTACGTCCTTATTCCTTATAGCCTTTAAAGTTGTCGACTAATTGCTGGAAGCCTTTTGGTGAATATTTGTCGAACGATTCCTGATCTACAAAAACAAAGTCATATTTTATCTTTTGTTGAACGCGATTGATGTCATCGCACCATTGTTTTAATCGTGCCATTTTCAATGGCACGTCCAAATCTTCAAGCCCCTTTGTCTCGACAATATAGACCTTGTTATTGGCAAGCTTTACAAAAAAGTCCGGATAGTAGTTTGAAATGTCGCCATCCGCGTTCACGTAATCGATCTTGAAATGAACCGCTAAGTAGTTCTTCGAGAATGAAATCACATCGTCACAGTTTTCAAGGTAGGTGGAAAACTCCAGCTCGAAATGGCTGTCGCCAATAACTTTATTAAAGATGCTCTTTTTAGGAACAATGAATCCTTGCTCCTTGGCAATAAAGGGACGCGTGTTGCGGAGCTTGATGTAGTCTCGTATTTCTGCATCACCCTTATCTTGCACCGTCAGATCGTTAATCTTCTTTTTAAAGGTTTCGATAATCGTTCGAGTGGCTTCTACTTCTGATAAATTTCTAACCGTGTTCAGAGATTCCAATTCGATTTCTTTATTGAAGAGGTGATGGGCGATGAACTCCTTCACCATTCCGTACAGCACCGCGTATCCGCTTACTAGACGGAGATCCTTCATGATACTTTGAGTGAAATAGCCAGCGACGCTGTTAAAATCAATGAGACCAGAGGCATCCAAAACCGTAGTATGGGTAACCACTCCTGTCGTGATATCTTTAAATACGATTTCGCGCTGTTCCTCAGCTGAAAAATCACGGTACTCGACGGGCTTGTGTCCGAACTCCGCCACATTTAAATCATTCAAGTTTTTGTATTCCCGATAAATCCTTGGAGTAAGAATTGGGATCTCAATGTCGAGCACGTCCAAGTCCTTTTTTGTGTTTTCCGTATCAACTTCCACCACTATCGGTATTCTGGATTGAGAGCCGCTTCCCATCGAACCACGTTCAAGTTCGACGCCCTCTGCTTGAATGGATTCGACGAAATCCATAAAAGCAGGCGTACCGACAATGCTTACAAGCTCCTGAATATTTCCGGGGTACATTTTGCGGAGTCCGCGCCCCAAGGCTTGCTCTGGCAGAATATTATTTTGTGCCGTAAATGCACGAAGCCCCACGATGGTCGTAACGTTGCGAACGTCCCAACCTTCCCGAAGAACCATCACGGAAATGATAGCCTTATAGGGGCTTTCATTGCTGTCTATTGTATTGGCTTCGTGGCGCAACTTATCCAGCTCCTCTTTATTTTTCCCCGAAGTAGCCTCTGATATTTCTCCGTTGTTTTTCGTGTGAATAACTAGGACCGCATCCTTTAAATCAGCGTAAGTACTTTGGAGGTAGTCAGCGACGTCATCACAATTCTTCGTGTCGTCGGTCATAATAAACAGAATGGCTTTCTTATCGAGCTTCTTATGTTCTTCGTAAGCTTTTCGCCACTCGATCACACCAAGGTTAATATAGTCAGAGTATTTTTCGGTAAATTTGGAACTTTTCTTTTCTGTGAGTTTTGCACGGCTCGGGCCGTCTGGAACGAGTGGATGCTTCACCACGTTTTGCTTGATTGCCTCAACAAGCGGGTAATCTGAAATTGTTTGGACGAAAATGGCCCCGTTAGAATGTTTTGGAGTTGCGGTTACGTCGAGCTGCAAAGAAAGGGCCGTTCCTTTTTGTTGGAGTCTATTGTGAATATCTTGAATAGATTTAAACCAAGCGTTCGATGGATCATGAACGTGATGGGCCTCATCATTGATGACCATCAATTCATCAATCTCTCGAACAATTTTGCTCAGGTCTACTGTAGAGTCATTGGTCGCTCCCGTTGGACGGGACCCCAAAAAATAATCCATCGAGTTGTCATCGTTGGCTGACGCCTGAATATCATTTCCGGAATAGACACGATGGATGTTGGTTAAAAAAATATTGCCAACTGAGTTGGTAATCCGCACATCATCTTGAATATGGAGATCCATTTGGAAGTCGGATCGCCAATCGCGTCCATCAAATCCGTCGACAGGTAAAACAGGATCGTCTTTGAAGAAAATGCGCAGCCCCTGGAAATCTTTGTAGATACGATCCAACACGATGATGTTAGGCGCGATGACAAGAAAGTTTCGCGCCATTGCTGAGTTTGGTTCGTAAAGCTTATGATAAAAGCTCCACGCCAAAGCGAGGCTGATTACTTTGGTTTTTCCAGCACCCGTCGCCATTTTTACAACGAAACGTTTCCAAGTTTCATCGAACATATTGGCCGAAACCGCGCCAGAATGATCGAAGCGAATAAGATCAAACTTGTCCTTAACCTTCTTTACATCGACCAAATAGATGATGGTTTCTAAAGCCTCGCGTTGAGAGAAGAAATAACGAAACTCGGAAGATGATTCACCTGTTTGAATCACATGAGGCGTCTTGAACCACCAATTTAAAAGGCTCTTGCTAGTTTCGGTCGCGCCTTCGTATCCGCTATCCCGAAACTTTTTAACTTGCTTGCGAAGCTCTGGGACCAATGGCGGCAGAAGCTTTTCAAAGCTCGTAGTGCGCAGGGCCTCATCGGCGGGGAACCAGCGAATTGACGGATCAAGCACTGCGTATGGCGACTCTGGAAACTCAGGATGTAACGCCATCACTTGCCCCCTTTGGTAGCTAGATCAATTACCGTCATAGTGTCGTTTCCAAAAATGTCGACGACCTTAACGGCAATTTTTTGCGATTTGGATTCAAGTTCATGAAAGGGGCTAATTAATTCGAGAGAGCGATCACTTTTTGTGCGGAACGATTGCCACTCGTTTTCAAAAATGTAGTCTCCAGTCCAAACATCTTCCCATTGACCACTGGCTTGGCTTTTAGCACGAATGATTTCTTTTTTGCTTCCGTAATTAAAATCAACTGACCAATAATCCACCCAGTCGCTCCATTTGTTAGTAAGCTTCTCTCGATGGATTTTTCCTTTTGCGTCTTTGGTGATTTTAACGATCTGACCCTGTTCGACGACAACCTTGCTGGCTTTATTTTTCAAGCCATCCGAGACATCGTTGGTTGAATCTTGATTGTAGAAAACGGAGAAATCTTTTAGCTCAATCGCAACACTATTCTTTTTGTATTGAGGCTTTGCTTCAATATACGCTACATCGTGAAAGGAAACTTGATTCCGATCGACGGCGCGTTTATCGAATACATCTGCTGGAATGTATTTCGGCGCAATGTCAATGCCCTTACGTTTTGCTTCTTCGAGTGAGTCAGGGAACAGGCCCATTTCAAACTCAAAACCAAGGATATCAATTTTGGTAATTTTCTTTTGGCGACATTCCGAAATTACTTCCTCAACAAACAAGCGAGAAACAGGCAAATTGACTGGCCCAATAGCAATCAGTCGACCATTCTTTTTGCCTTGGAAAACATTAAAGCCTGTTGTGCCTTCTGCTTTGTAGGCTTTGAGAATGAGGTCAATGAACGCCTGCTCTTTTTCTGCTAATTGCTTTGCTTTCTGTTCCTCTCGTAGGTCGGGATTGACGCCGACATAGAGTTGCCGCTCGTATTTACCGAGGTTGAGGATTTCAAACGCACGATAGTTTTTGCCTTCAGCTTTAAGTTGTCGCTGAGTACCGATCAACCTTTTGCGTGAAGTGTGGATCGCAAACTTTCCTAAATCGGCACAAATCCATTTTCTTCCCAGCTTTTCTGCTGCACACGCCATTGTTCCGGAACCACAAAAGAAATCAGCCACGAGGTCGTCTGGCTTGCTACTCGCTTTTATAATCCTCTCAATGAGGGCTTCAGGTTTTTGTGTTGGATACCCGACACGTTCTTCAGCTTGGGAATTGAGCAATGAAATGTCTGACCATATATTGCCAACAACCTTGCCTTGATCATCTTCAGGACGAAGTTTTCGGAATGGCTTTCCATTTCGTGTCCATCCCAAATTACCGTTAGCATCGAGTTGCTCAAGATTTTCTTTTTTAAGCCTCCAACCCCACGGTGGAGGAGTATAGCCTTTGAATTCATAGACAAGTGTCGGCCGAGGTCCCATTGAAGCAGACGAAACAATAGGTCCGTCATAATAAGAGCCCTTCTCGTCCTTAGAAGAGTATTTCTCAGCCAATTCATCTTTCGTTAGAGGTTCCCTGACTGCTGCAATATCAAGTTTGGTTTCTGCCGATTTTGCATAAAGGAAGATCGTGTCAGTGAACACACTATATTTTGGAGAATCAAATTGAGAGCCTTTGGGATTTGTCGATCTGACCCAAGTAATTTCGTTTCTTAGATTTTCAAATCCAAAAATTTCATCAAGCACCGACCTCAAGTAACTATTCACCCGCCAATCACAGTGAACGTAAATGCTCCCGTCATCGGCTAAGAGATCATACATTATCTTTAGGCGCTCATAAATCATTGCAATGAAAGAGTCCGTGCCACGTCCCCACGTGTCTCGATAGGCAATTTCCTCTAAGATGCTTGGTTTCTTTGTTAGAGTCTCATCTCCAATATCAACATCCATTGAAAAATCGGCACCTACGTCAAATGGAGGATCGATATAAATAAGTTTAATCCCGCCTTGTTTTTCAATTTCGTCACGGAGTGGGCCGTTTTTGAGTGATGAGAGAATAAGTTTGTTGTCGCCCCAAATTAGCTTGTTGGTCCAGCCACGCAATTGACGTCCTCGAGCATCTATATCGAATAGATTTCGCTGTAATTTTTTACCGGCTTCTTCGCGCGGTTCGTCGACCTGCTCAATTGTTTGAAATGGCAAAACGATATTGCAGACTTCATTCGTCTTACCATTCCATACAAGCTCAACTTCACGCTTATCTTCAAATAGCAAAAACCTGTATTTATCAGGCAGCGGTTTGTCCGCTTCAATAAATCTTGTAATTTCTTGTTGTTCTTGTTCCGTTAGCCTTGCCATACAGACCCTTGCTTATCGTCCGTGGCGTCTGAAGTAGCGCCTCCGTTTTTTACCCATTGATCGACTTCGCTTGGCTTAAACTTCCAGAGCTTTCCCATGCGATTTGCCGGAATAATTCCGCGCTCAAGCCAGCGATAAACGGTCTCTTTTGAGATGCCGAGATGGTCTGCGATCTCCTCAACGGAGAACCATCGCTCGATTGTGTTTTGGCGTAGATCGGCTTTTTCTAGGACTTTTTCCATTAACCCCTCTAACGTGTTTGTAATTTATTAGATTATTTAAGACAATCAAAGACAAGTAAAGATGAGATCAGCTGGTTTTTGACTAACTGAATGGAAGGGCGGGAAAATTGAGCAAATATTATCGATCACAGAGAACGAGGAATTTATTCGATCCATCCTCGGCGACGCCATTCAGATTGAGTCGATCTAAAATTGAATTATTTCAGGAGTGCCCATTTTGTTTTTATTTGGATCGACGAATTGGCGTGGGCAGACCACCAGGTTTTCCATTCGCACTGAACTCAGCCGTCGATGCTTTACTGAAAAAGGAATTTGATCTGCATCGACAAACGGGCACATCGCATCCATTGATGCAAACTGCTGGCGTAAATGCGATTTCATTTAAGCACGAGAAAATGGATGAGTGGCGAGATTCACTGAGAGCCGGGATTCAATACGCGATTCCTGGAACTAATATACTTTTTACTGGTGGCGTCGACGATGTGTGGGTGAAGCCAAGTGGTGAACTAATCATCGTTGATTACAAAGCCACATCGAAGGCCACCGAAGTCACTCTCGATGCGGACTGGCAGGACGGTTACAAACGACAAATGGAAATGTATCAGTGGCTCTTTCGGCGAAATGATTTCCAAGTCGATGCAACGGGATATTTTGTTTATTGCAATGGCAAGGCCGATGTTGAGCAATTTAATGCAACGTTGTGCTTCGATATCAAGCTGATCTCTTACACTGGCGATGATGGCTGGGTAGAAAATACAGTGCGAGCAGCACATCAATGTTTAGTTGCCGATAAGACCCCGAAGCCAAACGAAGACTGCGATTACTGCAGGTATCGTGATGCTGTCTCAGGCGCTCTTCAGGGTTAGCGTTTCACGTAATTCTACTTTAGAATTGAAAAATGGCATGGCCAGCAGGCGAACCAAGGGGAAAGAAAACTGGTGGGGGAAAAGCTGGCACCCCAAATCGGCGTTCTGTTGAGCTGGAGGAAATATTTGGCGATCTTGATTTCAACCTTCCAAATTATTTAGTGGGTCTACTCCCACAATTATCGCCTGAGAAACAGGCCGAAGTCTGTTTGGGTCTGATGCCCTTTCTTTATCCGCGGAGGAAGCCTACTGAAGCTCCCAAGCCTGATTCTCGAATGAGCATTGCGGACCTCGTCCGGATGATCGAGGAAGAGGAAGCTCTAGAGGTATAGGCAACTAGCCGCGCTGAAGCCTAATTTTTATCGCCCACAATTTAAGCTTGGCGGTGCCCACGAATTAGCTGTTCTATCGGGGAATGGAATGGACTGGCGCATCAACAAACGAACTGGGACCCGCGAATTTTGAAGATTTAACGGCATTAGCCAAGAAGATTACTTGGTTGGATGCTTCACATGCCGAGCTCACATCCGCTGGCGACTACCTGGCAAACAAAATAGAATCTGGCGAATCGCTGGATTCAGCAGAAAGGGAATGTGCAGCTGCTATTCTCCGGATCGCACGTAATGTGCCAATTCTTCTTTCCGAACATCAACAGCATGACAAATTGATCCTTGAGGCTGAAAAAGCACTACAAACGCCTGAGAGAATTGAGAAACGCAGGACTGCCGCTCTGAGAATTTTGAATCTCCATTATGATAGCTCACCTAAAGAACAGGCAGTCGTCTCAATCTATAATTCTCTTGAGGCCGCATACTCGCGACAGAAAGCTGACACTGTTTATAGAACACAGATTGAAGGCAAAACTTACAGGCTTTTCTGGAGCACCGATACCGAGCGAAAAATGGCAATCATTAGGATTATTCGAGAGCACCTTTATACCAATTCGGTGCACGAGGACGCCGTGATTCAGCGCCTTCATCGGGCTGGAATCAAAAGTCTACCCGCAAAAAGCCAGTAACTTAGCAACGTTTCTAGGTTCCGTGAGCCCATTTCGCCGTCGTGCTTTTATCAAGGCACGGGAATGGCTGGTGGGAATGAACTCAACACGCCTTCCCGACAAAAGGGAGGCTAAGTGCTTTTTCAGAATCCAGAACATCTACAGAAGTATTTGCTCGATGCGGTTTCAACCTGTCGTGCCAATATTTTAGACACATTTGAAGTCGAGTTGAGTGAATCCCCAAATTGGCGGTTTGTCAGGCTACGCCTATTGAAAGCCTTTGGTGATCGTGGGCTAGAAGGGAGAGTTAAGCAGGTCTTTAACCAAGAACAACTGGATGGGCCGAGCTATGACGACTGAGCTAGACATTGGAGAACTAACTTGGGATCAGTTAGGTGCGAATCATCGTTCACTCGTAAAAATGTCGGACGTCACTGAAGAGACTGTTGACTGGCTTTGGTATCCTTACATCCCGTTCAAGAAACTCACTGTAGTCGATGGAGATCCGGGAATGGGAAAATCCACCGCCCTCCTTGCAATTGCTGCTGAACTCAGTCGAGGTGGCCAATTGCCTGAAGGCCAGGTTCTTCAACCTGGAAACACATTGATTCTGTGCAACGAGGATGGTGCCGGAGATACTATAAAACCTCGGCTATCAAAAATGGGCGCTGACCAGGCTCGAATCTACCTTTTTAAGAATCATCTAAATTTAGATGGTCTTGAAAACTCAGAGCTGCGTGAGAGTATTTCAAAATCTACGCCGTCACTCCTGATCATTGACCCGATACAGGCTTTTCTTGCAGCGGGAGTTGATATGAACAGAGCCAATCATGTCCGAAGTATATTGTCGGCCCTAGCGAAACTTGCAATGGAGTTTGGCTTTGCGCTGATCATTATTCGGCACTTGGCAAAGGGAGACCGAGGAAAAGCTTTGTATCAAGGAATGGGCTCCATTGATTTTGTCGGCGCAGCACGATCTGTGCTGCTTGTCGGAGCAGATCCTGAAAACCAAGAAAAGCGAGCTGTTATTCCGATTAAGATGAATCTCGAAAAAAAGGGCGACCCACAGGGCTTCACCATTTCAGACGGTAGCTTTGAATGGACTGGAAAGAGCGATCTAACTGAAGAAAAAGTCAGCAGACGGATGGCACCTACTTCCCAGCCTATTGGTGATGCAGAAAACTTTCTAAAAGAAATTCTTGAAGGTGGACCCGTTAAAAGCGATGAAGTCTACAACTCCGCCTCCGCTGAAGGCCTCACCAGCCGAACACTTCAGCGGGCCAAATCCGCACTTGGGGTCAAATCCAAAAAAACCAAAAACGAATGGTATTGGGAGCTACCAAAGGAGCCGACCAATTCAAGATCGCCACTTTTCTGCCGTGGCAATGTTGGCGACCTTGATCTCGGTGAGAGGGGTGGAATATGACTGGCATAAGCAATACGTTCTTTGAAAACCTGCCGCCGATGATTAGACCACAGAGAGCTGCTGAGATCCTCGGGCTTTCAATTCAGACAATTTACGATTGGAAGTATCGAGCGAAACTCAGGAAAGTTCCTGAGAGTCTATTCATCAAACTTAACCGAACCCTTTACCTGAGAACTGACGTGCTCAAGGAATGGATAACCTCACAAAATCCCTCACTGCGGTGAGAGATGGGAGGAAATCATGCCTATCAAAAAAGTTCTCACAAAAAACAAATGCACTCGCTGGGAAGTTGTTGTCTACACAGGTGGACGAGGCTCTAAGCGAATCGTGCGACGATTTGAAAGAAAGTCCGACGCCGAAGCGTTTTTGCAAAATTACAGAACGAGGAAGAACGAACTCAAACGAGGTCATCCTGATGTTCGAGATTTTGAAGAAACCACTTTCAAAGAAGAAGCAGAGTATTGGATTTCGCAACGTCGCCACACACTGAGTCCCGGCCACTTGAAACGCGCTGAAGGAGTTTTTAGAGAATGGCTACCCCGATTAGGAAACCTAAGACCTAATCGCATTACGCCAAACTTGTTAACCACCCTCCAGGCTGAACAAGTCGCCCTGGGGCTTTCGACGACAACGGTGAATCGCAAAATTGAAATTATCACTTCGGTTTTGAATCTCGCTGTTCGCCACCGCAGAATCCCCTATAACCCCGCAAGCGGTTATCAGAAACTCCGCATTGAGAGAGCTGAAACAACCTGTTGGGAAATTGAAGAGGCTGAAAGTTTTCTATCTTTTGCCAATTCAAAATATCCAAAAGGGAGTTCTGATCGATGGAAGTATGTTGTTTATCTACTCACAATCAACACGGGCCTAAGGGCTGGTGAAATTTGGGGACTCAGACGACATGATCTCGTTCAAGGCGATGAGATTATTCTGATTCAACGTCAGTTTGATCGCCTCCAACGTGGTTATCGAGCGACGAAAGCTAAAAGGAATCGCCGAGTCCCTTGTAACGACGAGTTGAAGCAAGAACTTTTAAGTCTTATAGAGATTCAGAAGAAACTTCCCGATGAGGCTTTGTTTCAGTCCGAGGCAAGTAAGCCAATGAATCACGACAACTTTAGGAAGCGAGTCTTTAAAGCGGATCTCGAAGAATGGGGAGGTCGGAAAATTCGCTTTCACGATCTTCGCCATGTTGCCCTCACTTTGATGGTGGCTTCAGGGGTGGACTTGAGAACCGTTCAAGATATTGCCGGTCATCAAGATATAAAAACCACTATGGACTATACCCATCGCGTGGCTGAGAAGATCAAAGAAGTGGCGCGAACTTTCAGCATCAAGCCCAAAGAAGTGTCACTGCCAAAGAAAGTATCGAATCTGAGATTGGTCATTTGTAACGATTAAGCCTGACTTCGTTGCTCTTCGTTTTTTGGTAACATATCCGTAACATATTTCGGGAATTGCGAGCCTAGCTCCAAAAAAGAAAACCCCTCTAAACATAGTCTAGAAGGGTTTTAAATTGGTTGCGGGGGTTAGATTTGAACTAACGACCTTCGGGTTATGAGCCCGACGAGCTACCACAGGTGCTCCACCCCGCGACCTATGAAGGAACTATACCTATAAACTCAAACACTTGTAAACCCGCACTAGAAGCCATTTTTAACTAAGACACCGGGATTTCCACACTTCAGCCACTTCGGGGGAGTTTGGTGGAATTCGGTTGAGCTTTGTTTCTTGTAGCACATCGGTAGCACATCGGGTCTCGAATCCGGCAGATTTCAAGGTATTATAACTTTTGACTCAAATTATAAATTGAGTCAAAATATGACAATGGAGATGAAAATGCCAGTAACCCTGAGAAAGAAGGCTTTTTCCTATAAAGAGGCGCTTCAGTTGGGGCTAAGCCAACACGATCTCACAAAGCTTATAAAGCAGGGCCTCATCGAAAAAACTGGCTACGGTCAATATCGAGACGCCTCCCTCCTTCATGAACCAGAGGCTGATTATCAAATGGCGATGAAAGTGACTCGAAGTCCTGCGGCCATTTGCCTTTTGTCTGCTCTTGCTTATTACGATCTCACGGACAGCATCCCAAAGAAGGTGTGGGTATTAGTTCCACAGGAAGTCCGAAGGCGACACCCCCGACTTCGATTGGTGCGAAAGAGAAACCCTCAATGGAATGTCGGTATCGTTGAAAAATCTGGATATGCCATTACCTCTATTGAACGGAGCATTGTAGAGAGTTTGATTTTGCACCGACTGATCGGAAAAAACGAAGCACTTGCTGCTCTGAAGCGAGCCATCAAAAATAAGAAAACCACTATTCCTAAAATTTACAATGTCGCCCGAGCAATGGAAGTAGATGCAAGAATTCAAGCTTACCTGGAGGCCCTTTCACCATGACAAGCATTCATCAAATCAACCAACAACTTAAAAGCTTCGCTGAAGAGAGAAAACTCGATTTTAATGAAGCAAGAATAGTGCTTGCCATCGAACGGCTCATGGCGCGCCTCCAAACAGACCACGAGTTGAGTCAACACCTCGTCTTTAAGGGGGGTTTTATTCTTCTTCGAGTATTCGGAAGCTCACGATTTACAAGAGATCTGGACGCTCTGGCTTCGAGGATTGAGACAGAGGAGCTTATTAAACGGGTTAAAGCCTGCATTCGCCTTGATCTTGAAGATCACTTTTGGTTTGGGGATGAAAAACAAGAAGACATGGTTCCTGACGATCCTTACGGCACCGTTAGATTTAACATGGCCTTTCAACTTGGACCAAAGCCGGATGCTTCAAAAATAAAAAAATTATCCCGAATTCATTTCGATATTGGATTTGGAGATGTAATCACGCCGAAACCCACAAAAGTAAAAATGGAGTCCCTTGTGAGTGGACTTTCATCAATATCCGCCGAGGTATACCCCATCGAAACAGTCCTTGCGGAAAAACTGGATGCCTTTGTTGCGCGTGAATCTTTGAATTCACGCGCAAAAGATCTCCTTGATTTGGTTAGATTCTTGCCAGACGGTTTAAAATCAAAAGATCTCAAATCGGCCATTGAAAGGACATTTTCTAATCGAGGAACTGAAAAGCCAAGCTCCTATGTTGAATTTGCAAAAAGCCTTGATCTTCAGTCCTTACGATCTGCTTGGCCAAGCGTGAAGGAGTTCTCTAATCAACAAGAATTTAATGATGTTTGGACAGAGCTTTTGAAACTACTGGAGGAGTTAGACAATCTCTAATCAAAGCAAAACTCAGCGCCCTTTTTGACCTTCTTGCTTGAGGTGACGCAAGCAGGCGCAATGGCAGCACAGTAATTTAGAAAAAAATCCAATGAATTCCGTACTCTTAAACACCAATCCAATGCGATTCGGTGATGTCCCAATAATCGTTAGGGTTTGAAAAAAGCGGGCTCCCCCGGATAGAA
>REDG01000053.1 GCA_007693605.1 Bradymonadales bacterium | reverse complement strand
CCCCCCCCCCCCCCCCCCGCCGCCCCCCCGCCGCCCCCCGCCCCCCCCCCCCGCCCCCCCCCCCCGGCGCCCGCCCGCTTCTCAAAAACTGCTTCCATATTCCGATCTTTCGACGAATGGTGGCCGTCGAAGCTTTCCGCAGGCTCAATTTCAGATCACTAAGATCGCTAGGATTCGACAGGAGCCCAAAAAGCCCCAGAATCTCTCGCTCGTAAAGAGAGACTGAGCTCGGGCTCAGTTTTCGATCTTCTCGAAGCTCGACCAGGTACTGCCCAAGGGCCACAAAAAGGGGGTGCCTCTCAGCTTCTAAAATTTTCGGGTTCTGGCCGCTCTTCATCTCCCATTATCTTCGCCAATTCTACTCTGTTCGTAAAATAAATAATTTTACGAACTCATAATTTATAAATTTTAAATTTAAAATATGACATATTTGCTGAAATAGGAAAAGCTAGAAGGGCATATAGGAGCGAGTATCAAGCTTTGTTAATTGTATCAAAATGAGATGAAATGACAAAGAATAATAAACAATTTGAAACCAAGCTTTCCGAGCAAAAGAGAAGGGCCCTAGTCGCTTGGTCAGAGGCCCAACCCATTCAGAGCATTGCCCGAGATCTCGGGGTCTCGCGAGAGACCATCTATCGGTGGATCAGAGAGTCGGAGCGCAAACTCGCACAGACAAAGCGGTTGCGAAAAGAGAGGCTCGACGAACAGTCGAGGCAGCAGATTGTAGAGGCTTATATTCTGCTGAAAGCACCTAGCCTTCGCGTTCTTCGCAAAGTTCTTTCTCGATACTACTTCATTCAACTGACTGAGGCTCAGCTTCGAAGGCTTTTGGGAAAGTCTGGGCTATGGGGTTACTCTCCAAGTCCAGTCTACGAGAGCTTTTCCCGGCAGAGAGATTTGATTTTAGAGAGTCTAGATAAGACCTCCGATAGAGTTCTCGAAAAGGGAATCGCTCCCAAATGGTCTGAGCATTTTTCAGCCCCATCTCCTGTAGATCGATCAAGCGAAGAAGGGGCTGAGATCTTAACAGCGCCCGCGCCACTTTCTCACGATGGAGTGCAGGAGTCTTCGAAGACTTGAAAAATTGATCGAGTTCAAAGAGTGGAGGGCGATTTAGTTTTGCTCGTTGCAGCGCCCAAGCCTTGGCTTCTGGACTCTCGAAAAACCGCTCGATGCTTGACTCGGAAAAGTTTTTATAGAGCTGCATCTGGCCCTCTAGCATTCTAAAGAAATGAGGATCTTGCGGCAGAATCTGATTCCACTTTCGGAGCTTCGACTGCTGCGATTGATTCTGCAGATCTGCGGGCTCTAGGGGCCCAAACTTTGACAGAAGCCGGATAAGTTCGGCGTCCTTCTCACCAAACCATGGGGCGAAAGGAATCTCTGAAAGCTTCTTTTGGAGAATCGAGCGGTGTCGATAGTAGTGCGATCGCAGAGATGGATCGGAGCTTTCTTGGTAAGCGAAGAGCTTATACAGGATCATTTATAATATAATAAAATATTATATAAAAATAAGAAATCAAAAAGTTTATGGCGTTCTTTGGCTTTTTAAGAGGTTTTCTATCAGACGGAAATATGTCATATTTTAAAAACAAAATATTCAGCTTTTTGCTCCAAAGAAATGGGGAAGAAAGCTCTTTAGAGGCTGTGTTGGGGGCGATAGAATGGACTTTGAGTGAGAAAATGGCGGAGGGTTTTTGAATGAAAAAGGCGGCTTATTTTTCTCTGATTTTACTGGGCTTTGTGGGCTTGTCGGATTTGAAGGCGGAAAGCTCTCTCAATGCTGTTGAGTCGGCTTCCCCGCTTTTGGCTCAGCGGGCTGGACCCCCCTCAGGCGAGCGGTCGACGAGGCCTCAGCAGACTGCTCCTTCAAATGTAAAAGAAACACCCCCACCCCTCATTGAAGATGAAGAGGCTCTGCAAAGAATGACGCCACAAATGAGACGAAGGAACATTCGAAGGGCCGCCTGGGCTCGTTGCGAAGAGCAATTTCCTGAAGCGAGCCAAGCCTCTCAACTGCGAGAGTGCATTCGACAAGAGATTCGAGACTTTCGAGAGGGAGACGATTAGTTTCGGCTTTATTCTTGGAGCTGGACCTTGCCAATTCAGGGGAAATCTTCAAAAGCTAGAAGGTGATTCGAGATCTTTGGCTGAGTTTAAAACTCGGTCTCCCCATTATGGTCGCTCAGACGACGCAGGTGATTTTGCAAATTACCGACGCTCTGATGATTGGACGGTTGGGTGCGGTCGATCTGGCGGCTTCTGCCTTTGCGAGCAGCCTTTTTGCTCTGTTCATGGTCTTTAGCATGAGCTTTACCGCTTCGATTGCCACCCTGGTCGCGCAGGCAAGAGGGGCGAGGCGACACTATCTCATCTTTGAAAACTTTAAGCATGGAGCCATCCTCAGTTTGATTGTGGGGGTGCTTTCCTTTGCGATTCTCTCGGCTTTTGTTCCCGCGCTGGACTTGTTTGGGCAGCCAGCCGCCGTCGCCGAAGCGGCGACTCCTTATCTGTTTTGCTTGGCACTTTCTTGTCTGCCCATGGCGTTGCAGAATGCCATTCGCCAGTTTTCTGAGGGCTTGGGGAATGTCAAAACCCCCATGTTGGTCGCCCTCTTTGGTGTGGTCCTGAATGTGGCTCTCAACTTTCTTCTCATTTACGGTCTGTATGGCTTTCCACGACTCGAATTGCTTGGGGCGGGTGTGGCGACTTTGATTTCTCGAAGCACGATGGCGGGCATGATGCTTTGGATTTTGTTTCGTTCGCCCTTCTTTCGTGTTTATCTTCCGAAGCGCTGGAGTCGGTCTTGGCGACGAAAGCTTGCACTCAGAAACCTTCAGATCGGATTGCCTACGGCCAGCTACAGCCTATTCGAAATTGGAGCCTTTAGTTCTGTCACTATTTTTGTCGGTTGGTTTGGAGCCACAGCGCTGGCGGCCCATCAGATCGTTTTGAATATGGCCACCTTGACTTATGTCATCACCCTGAGCCTCGGCTATGCGGCCACAATTCGTGTGGGCTTTGCTTTTGGTCAAAAGGACTTCGAGGCCTGTCGAAGAATTGGTGTGGGTGTGGGATGCTTCGCCTTTTGTTTTATGAGTTTGAGCGCCCTTGTCTTGTTTCTTTTGCGTGAGCAGTTACCGTCTTGGTATATCTCCGATTCGGAAGTGATTGCACTCGGGGCGAAACTCATTGTGATCGCAGCCGTCTTTCAGATTTTTGATGGACTTCAAAGTGTGACGACGGGAGTGCTTCGAGGCTATGGAGATGTGCAAGTGCCGATGCTTTTGTGCTTTGTGGCTTATTGGGTTCTTGGCCTGCCCTTGGGTCTCTTTGTTGGATTCTCTATGGGCCTTGAGGCGGTCGGCCTTTGGATTGGTCTCGCTCTCGGTCTGGGGGTAATGGCGCTGGTTTTGAGCGCCCGTTTTCTTAGACTGTCGAGTCGATGGATGAAGGGAAAGACTTCTTGAATCAAAAGGTGATCATCATCGGCGCTGGAATTGCGGGCTTAAGTGCGGCCCATCGTTTGAAAGAGGGTGGGGTGGATTGTGTTCTTCTCGAAAAGGCGAGGGGCGTGGGGGGTAGAATGGCCACGAGGTCTTACGGTGAGCTGCGCTTTGATTTTGGAGCGCAATATTTTACGGTCAGAGATCCGGCTTTCGAAAAAGAAGTTCAAAACTGGAAGAGTCGTGGCTGGCTGAATGCCTGGCGAGCTGAATTCTTATCGGGCGATGCGAAAAGACGGCAAGAGCCTCAAGAGCGCTGGGTTTCGCCTGACGGGATTCGTCGTTTGATGGCAAAGTGGTCAGAAGGCCTGACGATTCAACTTGAGTGGAGGGCTAACAGGCTTGAGCGCTCTGCAGAAGCTTGGAAAGTTTTCTCAAAAGATGGACGACTTGAGCGGGCCGAATATGTCATGCTCAGTTGCCCCGCCCCTCAAGCGATCGACCTACTGACTTCGTCAGAAGTTTCGAAAACTCTGGCTAAGGAACTGGAGTCTTTTCAATACGAACCCTGCTTGGCTCTGTTGTTTGAGCTTAGCCGCTTACCAACCTGTCTAGAAAAGGGAGCTTTTTGGCCCCCTTCGGAATCTAGCGTTCGTTGGATTGCAAACAATCAAGACAAGGGACTTTGTGAGGGCTTGGCCGTAACGGTTCATTTAGCGGGAGCTGTCTCAGAAGAGTTATGGGAAGTGGTGGAGCGAGAAGAGCCTCAAGAGTTTTGGAAAAGAGAGAGGAAGGGGCGTTTGCGAGCTTTGTCGGACTTTCTTGAAGAGCCGGGCATTCTTCACGGCATTCATCGATGGAGATATTCTCAACCGAAAGACCGGTCTGCAGACAGCCGCTCTCAATCTTTCTTGGTTTCTCGGCGAGAAGCGCTCTATATCATAGGAGATGCTTTTCTAGGGGGTCGTGTGGAAGGGGCTTATCTCTCAGGTCGTCGAGCAGCCGAAGATTTACTGAAAGAGACGAGTTAAGGAAGAAAACCCCAAAACTTGATCAAAGCTCAGTCGATTGCCGATCGTCGAGGGGCTCTAGCAGACATCATTTCCTAAAGAGATTCTCTTGGTGTCGAAGCACATGATCGCGATGCTCAAGAGTCGGATCTTTGCTTTCAAGAAATTCACCAACAAAGTCCTCTAGATCTACCAACTGACCAAAGCCCGAACTGAACAGATCGGGGTGTAAGAGATAAAAAAGCCAAAGGTTTTTCAGGGCGAAGCCTCGGACTTCTTCAGAGCTTGTTGACTCGATCAACAAGATCAGGCTCGCAAGATGTCCGATATTGCTTTTCCATTCATCCCGACCATACTGCTCAAACATTCCGAGGGTCTGATTAATATCAAGATTGTAGGTTGTGGCGAGCCTTTCAAGTTCGCCGAGAAGCTTTTTCTGAGAGGAGGCATCGAGGCCAGACCATGTCTCCGATAGTTGCGGAATGGGTCGTCCAGCAAGGGCTGCCCTTGCTCGAAACGCGTCGCGGCGGGCATCAGACCAAGCCAGCTCTGCGACTGAGGCGCTGGTTCCTGCGCTTCTAGAGGAAAGAATGGGGTAGACGAGTGGGTAGACCCCTGCAGTGATGCCAAGCGTGGTCAAAATTCCCAAAACCCAAAGAATGCGGGGTCGGAGCACTTGCACGGAGTTCGCAAGCAGGTTCCGGTGAATCAAGACTTCATGGTGGTGTAGATAGTTGAAAACCTCTCGAATCAAGATGTCCCGAGGGCTTCGATTGGGGCCGTAGACTTGTGGAACATCCTCTTCACGAATAGGGCTAGGCCCTCGAATATCAGAACCGGCCTTCGGGTCGAGAATTTTCAGAAGGTCCAACTTTTCTCTTTTTTGACGGGAGTTTTGTACGGGCGGTCGAACCGATTTGATATAGGCTCGAAGCATCTTTAGCCGAATCTCTGGGGGAAGTTCAAAAAAGGCTCGTGCGCCAAGTTTTTCATCGGAAAGAGGAGTGAGAAAGGGGTTTCTTAGGAGTTTTGCCATCGAGCTCAGGCCTGTCTGACAGCTTGCAACGGAGGCCTTCTTTGACTCTGCGCTAAGAAAAACCGGATTGAAAAGCATCAGCATTGCAGTCAGGACAAAGCCTCTCAGCAGCAGTCTACCGAAATTTGAAGACATCAGATTTCGATGGACAGGTCTTGACTGGGGTTGCCGAAGAAAAAGGAACAAAATCTGAAGACTATTTGAAATACAACTCACTCGTTTCCTCCGCTGGTTCGAACCAGATCAGGTTCTGGGGTTTGGCTTTCCTGCCATCTCAGCCCCGAATCACAAAAACTCGCCGGGCACCCCCACGAATGTGCTCCTTACATAGCGAGCCTAAGCTGGGCTGGCAAAGAATTTTTCAGGCCTTTATTGCCACTCCCGAACTGAGAATTTGGCGACAGCCCCCTTAGCGACACTCCCAACATTTCTAACGGAGGCTTGAGTCTGTGCGTAGCCATGGGCTAGACTCAAAGCGGTCGAAGGAGAATGAAATGGACAGAAATCTCGCTCTCGAAAGCGTTCGTGCGACAGAGGCGGCGGCCATTGCTGCCGCTCGAACCGTTGGCCTTGGCGATGAAAAATTAAGCGATCAGGCGGCGGTATCTGCCATGCGAACCTCCTTCAATCGAATCGCCATGAAGGGAAAAGTGGTAATCGGGGAGGGTGAGAGAGATCAGGCTCCAATGCTTTATATTGGGGAAAGCTTGGGAACGGGCGAAGGTCCTGAAGTGGAGATTGCCATTGATCCCTTAGAGGGAACCACCATTTGCGCTCACGGAATGTCAAATTCAATCTCTGTGGCAGCTCTTTCTGGGCCGGGGGGCCTTTTGAATGCCCCCGATGTTTATATGAAAAAGATCGCCGTGGGGCCAGAAGCCTCCGGTGTGGTGGACCTCAGAGAGTCCACTTCTTGGAACCTTCGCCGGATTGCCGAGAAAAAAAAGTGTCGCTTTAACGAACTGACGGTGGTGATGCTGAATCGCCCTCGACACGAGGCTCTGATGGCAGAGGTGAGGGAGTTGGGTTGTCGGATTCGATTGATTCAGGATGGCGATGTGTCTGCCGGAATTGCCGTTTGTGAACCTGACTCAGGAATTGATGTTCTTTTGGGAACGGGTGGAGCGCCTGAAGGCGTCATTACGGCAGCCGCCTTGAAATGCATGGGGGGCGAGATTCAGGGGCAGTTGACCTTTCGCGATGAGGCGGAGAAGGAGCGGGCCCGTGCCCTAGGCATCAAAGACTTTGATCGAGTCTATGGGATGACGGATTTGGCACGAGGTGAGGTGATGTTTAGTGCCACTGGAGTCACAACGGGCACTTTTTTGCGTGGAGTGAATTTCTATTCGGGAGGCTGTCGAACTTATTCGATTGTGATGCGTTCGAAATCCGGAACGATTCGGCACTTGGTTTCAGATCATCGGTTTGACAGAAAAGATGGAATTCTCGGGTTTCCGGCCTAGATCATTTGAAGAGGAGATAAGAGCGTGCATGAACGAGTGTTTGAAGTAGAGGCTCCCAGAAGTGTTTGTTTTGGTGTTGTGGCCGATGTCGAGGCTTACCCTGAGTTTCTGGGAGCGACGAAGTACGCCAAAAGGCACGGAAGCGGAAATGATTTTGAGGCCGACTTTCAGATTGAGGTGATGAAGTCTCTTTCGTATCGCCTGCGCTTTAGTGTCAACGAACCTGAAGAGATTCGATGGAGCTTTGTTTCTGGGGAAATCATCAAAGATAATCGAGGCTATTGGCGCTTTCACGAGATCTCGGAAAACAAGACTCGAATTGAGTATGGAGTGGAAGTAAAGCTCGGGGCCTTTGTGCCGTCGGCCATTTCAAAGAAGTTAACAGAGAGTCAGCTTCCGGCTTTGATTCGTTCCTTTACCAAGCGAATGGAAGAGATGGCAAAGAAGAGAGGGGTCGCCAATGGCTGATTTTGACAACGAGGAAGACTCAGGAGCATTCAAAGAAAAAAAGGGGGGTTGGGAAGAGCTGATCTTCACAGCCTTCGAGAGAGTGGCGAGCACCTCCAGTCGACTCAAAGATCCCAGAGAGTCTGTGAGTTCCGCTTTTGATTGGATGAAGGGCATTCAAAAGGACATTCAGGACCGAATCAAAGAAGAGGTCACGAATCGGGTGTCGAAGATTGATTGGAATATCATGGGCAATCGCGTGGCCGATCATTTGGCGAAGAATTACCGCTTGAAGCTGAAGGCTGAGTTGGAATGGCTGCCGAAGACCAATGATGAGGGAGGGGAAACTCGACCGGTAGACCAGGAGGCATCGCCAAAGAATGTTTCCTCGTCGTGAGATCGCTCAAAGAATTTCTGCAATAGAGAATCGAGAGCGAGAAGCCTTTGAGGCTTTGGCGAAGGCTTTCAGCTCTCGCTCCCTGTCTTCCACCGTCTGTTTCACCGGGCCAGGCGGCGTTGGAAAGAGCTCACTCTTGGCTAACTTCGCACCCCGTTTAGTGAAAAAGGGAAGGCTGGCATGGCTCGCTTGCGACCCCTCTTCACCAGTGACAGGGGGCAGTTTGTTAGGGGATCGAATTCGCATGAGCGGTAAAGACTTGTCTGAGAGTTTGTTCATTCGCTCGCTTTCCACTCGTGGGGCGAGAGCATTTAGTCGTGCCGTTCGGGATATTGCAATCTATTTGGAGAGTTTGTTCGATTGGGTTTTGGTCGAGACCGCGGGGGCGGGTCAGACGGAGTCAGAGATTGCGGAACTCTCTCCCGTGACCGTTCTAGTGCTTCAGCCGGAAACAGGCGATGAGGTTCAGTGGATGAAGAGCGGTCTTCGAGAGCGCTCAGATATTTTTGTGGTGAACAAGTCGGATTTGCCGGGCGCAGAGGAGATGCGTCGAAGCTTGATCGATCTGGGGGCTCGAGAGGATCGAGTGATTCTATGCTCCTCTAAATCTTCGGAGGGGCTAGAGCTTCTGGAAAATTCTATTTTGGCCTTTCGAAAGGAAGAAGGCTTTCGAGAGAAACTCCGGCAGCTTCACTACAATCTTTCGTTCTCTCTCTTTAGAGAGTCTAGTGAGATTGAAGACGCCAAGCGCTACTCGAAGCTCAAGGCTTCCTGGGAAAAGAATCCCTATCAGTCATTCTTGGCCAAGGCCCGAGGAGCCAGGTCCGCCTGACGCTGGCTTGCGTGCCTGGGGCTTCGAGCCCCGGTCTAAAGTCTAGGATGCCGACCACTTTTGTTCAAAAATGTTCCACCATTTTGTGGGCTTGATAATTCTTTGAATCGGACTAGCTTTAATTTCAATGAAAAAGCTCTTGAGATTGATTGGTCTTGTCTTCCTTACAGCAACACTTTTGCCAGCTTTGGTGACTGCCAATTCTGAGATTTCCGATAGGAAGTGGCAGATCGGTTTTGACCCCACTCTCGCTTTGTTTGGAAGCCTTGATTTCAATTTCTCTTACATCGCGACCCCGAAGTTAAAACTAAACTTAAATCCAGTCATTCTTCTGCCCTATAAAAGGGAGCTTGGAGTGGGTTATGGTGGAACGGTATCCCTGACCTATTTTCTGACACAGGAGTATCGAGGCTGGTATGTGGAGTCGGGGGTTACGGGAAGGATTGCACCCAAAGGCTCCAACCTCTACTTCCCGATAGTTCACGACTTCAATCACATAGACAAACGAGAAAGTTTTTTGGGGAACCAAACTTTAGGAGGTTATGAATTTGTTTGGGGACGATTCTCCCTTAACCCAGGACTCGGATTCTCTGCGGGTTATTTGAAGAACAAGTATAGTAATTTTAGTGCAACTCTAGGGGGGTCATGGGTTATTTTTCCGATCTACAAATTGTATTTTGGATTTAGATTCTAAGCCTGCACATCGCCTCTGGAGGCTGTAGATCGTTCAAAAATTTTTGCAATTTTTCTGTAAAGATTGAATCGATTGCTTGGAAAAAAGTGTGCGGTTGAAGTGAGAGTGCCTAAACATTTACGAGATCTTTTATTAACAGTTTGCGCCGAGATCAGTTCGGACGCAAAGCCCACCCAAATTGAGGCCGCTGTCGATACTTTTTGAAAAATTTGGCGATTTCGGTTTTATCCGTATTTCCCGAAGCGACTCGAATAACGAGCTCTTCCAGCAGAGTTGAAGATGTTGTGCGCTTCACCCTATCCAAAACTTCTGCTTGAAGTTCAACATGGTTGAGTTCCAGGAAAACCAAAGCCGCAGCCGTACCTGTGCGTTTGTTTCCATCCACAAAAGGATGATTTTTGACAATATGAAATAAATAAGCGCCAGCCATGTCTTCTAATGACTCGTGAAGATAGCACTCGCCAAATCCAGCTTCGGGTTGCGCTAGTGCAGAGAGAAGAAGCCCCTCGTCACGAATCTCGACTGAGCCACCAAAGCCTTCGATTTGAGAGCGATGGATGGCTTTCACTTCATCGAGTGTTAAAAACCGAGGATTTAAAAGAGTCACTATTTCGCCAAGTTCTGAAGCGTATGCTTATATTTCTTGTTCACTTTCTTCAGAGCTTTCGAAAACTGCTTTTGGCGTTCCGCTTCCGAAATAGGCGTGATCTGAAGGGACTTCCCGTCCACAGTAGAAATATCGAGGGATGTTTCTTCATTAATATGAAGTAAATCGAGAACCGGCCGGTCTAAAATGAGTGCCAAACTGTTCCCATGTTTTACGAGCTTTTTAACCATAAAAACATACCTTTCTGTAAACTCATTGTATATCCAATGTAGTACCATTGCAAGCCCCTTTCAAAATTTCGGTTTAAATGTGGTTTACCAGCCAGTGATGGGATTCCGATGCCTCAGTTGGCACTGAAAGTCGCGAAGGGGGGCTCTAAAAGCCAAATAATTTCAGGGGATTACTATTCCGGGCCTGGTATGGGTCTTGCACTTTTCAGTCTTTGGAATGAACCAAGGGGTAATATCATCTCGATCGAGCTTTGGGCTGAGAGCCTGCTTTTACTCGGTTTTTCGTTTGGCAGTTCTCTTTTTTGTCAGCCTGGCTCCGACCTTTAGTGAGGCCGGTGGAGTTTGTAGTGGCATTTACAGAGCTTTGGTCGGCAAGCGAGTCCCTCTACGGGAGACATTGTTCGTTCCTCATGAGCGGATCGCTCAAGACATGACGGGAGAAAGGGGTGAAACAGGCCCCAATCGCTGGAGAGATGCGCATCATGTTTTGAGATCGATTGCTCTGGCTAAAGGGTTTCCTGTCATTCAATCAACTTCAATCCAAGGAATCAAGCTTGCTGAAGGAAACCTTGCGAGGCTAGAAGCAGCGGCTTTGAAACTGAAGACTGAGTCCACTGTAGTGAAGGTCCGGCTTCAACATCTCCCCAATGTGCTTTCTAAAGATGTTGGCTTATTGGCCTCGGAGATTTACAGCGAAGAGGGGTTGGCGGCAAGTCAAGTCGAGTTTAGCTCACTCGCCGAGATCAATGAGCGAATTGAATTGATGAAGGAAAAGAAGAAGCTCTTTGAAAGCATTCTTCAAGCCAATCAGATTCACCAAGCCACCCGATTGGCCTTTTTGAGTGATTTACGAAGGAGATATGAGTTGGTTGAGGAGCGGGCCGAAGTGACCGCCCGAGTTCGAGGGCTGCCTTTGACAGAGCTCATTAAGAGTCCTCAAGATCTGGAAGCTCAGATGCTGAGTATCAATACCACTCAGGCCTATATTGAAATTCAACTTCGAGAATTATTTGACTCAGAAGGAAAGCTTTTGGATCCGGATGTTTACAGCCCGCCCCAAGAAATAGCGGATCTTGTTGCAAAGGCAATGAAGGACTCTGAGCCCATTCGAAAGTTTCTGACAGAATTGGCAATTCGAGGGGAGTGGCCATTGTGGCTGATGCACAGCTCTTTAAATTTGAGAGCTTGGGACCGGGTACTTGAGAGTCCACTGATGGCAGTGATTAGAAAGGGCTATGTTGTCGTATTGGCCATCCCCTTAGCAATCTTCGCTCTTCGGACTAATCTTGGTAGTGACTCACCTCCGGCCGGGGTCGTCCCAGGAAGCGGCACTCCTCCTGCTGCTCAGTCTGAACTCAGCTCGGAAGATCAACAACGGCTGTTTCACATTCTTCAATCTGTAGGCCCCCCCTTTTCGCCCTATCTCCCAACGCACGCTAACCCCTCGGAGGCGGCTGAGACCACTGGTCCTAACCCTGCTCCAGTAGGGACCTCTCCTGATGAAAGGCCTCGACGGGCCGATGAGCCTCGACCCATCGGAAGGGGGACCGCTCGATGATGTTGAGAAGTCTTTGCTTTGCGGTGATCGGAGCCTTCATGCTGGCCTGCGCTGGCTCAGACTCTAAGCCCCACAATCCTGGGCCCAATCTGAATATTGCTCCCGCTGAGGATAACTTTCTGCTTCAGATATTTCTGATCGCAGATGTCTGGCAGAATGAGCCTGAGCGCTGGGATGCGCTTGTCTATGCCAGACTTGGGGAGAGAGACTTTTCTGGAAATTTCATTGCTGATACCGGCCGTTTGTTTGAGCTCCTAACAAACGAAGCTTATGGCTACAATCTTTCGCTTCAGATTGGAGACCAGTCTTTCTCTCTCAACTACTCCGACTCTGAGCAGGCCTTACGCTTGGTGCCAGCAGCCACGACCGAGAGCATTCTGAACGACTTTTCTGTGCCCCGTTCGAGTTATCAGTTGATTGACAGCCTGAGTTTTGAAGAGCTGTTTTCTAGAAGCATTGAACTGAGAAGCCCTCAATCGAGCGAGAACCTACTTTTTATTCCGCAAGCTTCGAATTTCGCAGCTTCGCAAGCTTCAAATCTGAGAACTCCCCAGGCCTTACTCAATTTCAATCCGTCGATTCAGTCGAATCGAGTGCTGTCTAACTGCGACACGGATGAGATGGTTTGGAATGGTTCAGAGAGTGGATCGAACGCCAGCTTTCAGTTTTTCGACTCCTATTTTCAGTCAGAGCCGGAAGCCTTGACCAGTCAGGTCTTTGTTGTGCTCGACACGGGATCGACACAAGCTCCCTTTGTGCCAGGCCCATCCGGTCAGCCAGTCTTGTTTGAGCAATTGTTTCCAGACATCGAGCCCAGCACTGAGCCTCTCGGTCTTTATTTTGATCGATCCATCACTCGGTCAAGAGTATTCAGTGGCGCTAGCTTCAAAGGCTTTGAAAGCCAAGGCTTACGGGTAGAAATCTTCGTTGAAAAGATCTCTCGTTTCGAGTTCCGCTATCAAGCCTGCGAATGAGGCCTTAAGGCCTCAGTTCGCTCTTTGTATTCAATCCTTCTAACGAAAGGGCTTAAACTCTTGCAGCAACTGGATGCGGCCAATTCTTTTGAACGCCCTGAGCTCATTAGATTCGTCCCAATAGCTTATCGAAGCGAAAAGCTGCTCCAGATCTTTGTCTTTGTTCTTAACATCAGTCTCTTCGACCTCTGGGTAGACCTCGCCCCAGAATGTCAAATAACTCCCACTGCTGGTAATCCAAATTGATTCATAACGCCCCTCTTCTGCATCTGGTCCAAAGTCCAGAACCAGAAAGAGAGTATCGCTTCGCCAACAGATCCATGCCCGACTGGTGTTCACTCGAAGATCTTCGAGATCAAAATAGTGAAAGTGTTTTTCACTCAACCGAAACTCTTCTCTGGCAGCATCCTCAGCAAACTCGCCTGGCATCGGCAACTTTTGCCAAACTCCCTGGTATGCCTTCGGCACGCCTTCTGCTCGGCAGGCAGGGATGTCGCTGTCAGCGAAAGAGAGTCCTGAAATAAATACCGCACTCACAGCCGTCAAGAGACTACAAACTAATTTCATCGTTCAATTCCTTTCGAGTTTTTATTCATTCCACTTAGCTTTCAAAAAAACCTAGGGATCACAGCCCGGCCTTCGCCAGCTCGATCGTCGGAGATCCAAACTCTGAGCCTAGATCATCCTAAAGGAAGTTTAGCCTTTCTCATTTGGCTGTAAAGTGGCTGTCAAGCAGATGCATTCGCATGATCATGACCTATCACAAGTCTTCGAAATCACTCAGGTTGTATCTCTGGCAAGAAAGGTGCTAGATAGCGGTTCACATGAAGCGGATGGCTTTTGTTCTATTGGTTGCACTTTTCGGCGAAGCAGCCCTTGAGGCGGTGCCGAGCGCTCCGCCGAGTGCCGGCGAACAGTGTCGATATGCTGTGACATTTTTGGGCTGGGGCGCGAGCCGTGTTGTCGATAGGTTGCGCCTTGTTTCCATGAGCATCTCGCGGCAGGTGGAAGTGTCGATGGCAAGGCTAAACTTTCCTCAATGGCAAAGTCATATGCATGAGTTTGAGCCTGTCTATTTGGACGATCCTTCTGCTTTACCTATCGGCCGCTCCCAGGGATCAACTTCCGGTGATTGGGCAACCTCAACAGCGTGGAGGAGGGGCAGTATTCGCGTCGCCTTTCCTGATCGAGCGAGCGTGCTGCTAGCTCAGCGAAGCATCCATATTAGAGAGAACCTAGGGCCAATGGAAAAATTTGAAGTTCGTTTGAGAGTTACGCGAGTCGATGATCTTCAGATGTATTTGGCTGCCATGAGAAAAGCCTACTCGAAGCTGCGGAACAGATCGTCTCGAGCCTTTATAGGATCATTTCAGTTTTATAGAGAGACAGGCAGTCACTACAGTGGTGTCACGAATTTGAAAGATGTCGAGTTTTTGCGCATTAGACTCCCAAAGCTGCCAGAGTCTCTTATTTTCTACGAAGAATTGATTGCCGCTTTAGTGACTGAAGGCGAGGTGTCGGACCAAGAGTTTTCCGAAGCCAGGCTTCTATTTGATATAGAAACTCAGGTCATCGAGGGGCAGGACGGTTTGGAACAGTTTCTTTCGCAAAGTCGTGAAGGCTTTAAGAAGGGGATAGCGATCGACTGGCAACTCTTTCCTCATGTAGGGATTCACTCCAGGCATCTCCAGGATTACGGGCCTCAAGGGGATAGGGGGGCAAGAAGCCCTGACAGTGATTACTTGAATGAGTTTCTTCGAAGAATGAAAGGCCCGCCTCCTAATTCGAGGCCCCTAAGCCCGGAGGAATCGCGGCGATCGAGGGAGCGGCGGGATCAGAGAATTTCTAGCGGCCTGTAGAAGGCCTTCATTCAGGCTTTTTCTTCAGAAGCCAGGGATCTTTAACTTAATGAGGCTGACTTGTGTTACACTGTGGGGGTGGAAATCAAGGTTATCTTAGAGCCTTCTGATGAGGGTGGATTCACAGCAGTCGTTCCGTCGCTGCCCGGTTGTTTGTCAGAAGGAAAGACTAAAGAGGAAGCTCTTAAAAACATCAAAGAGGCCGTAGTACTCTATCTTGAAGATGTGGATGATGACTGCGAGCTTTCAACTAATTGATACAGTTTCCAATGGGGAGGCGATCCCAGCCGACGAAGCTTTTCTTTTCTTCGACAAAGAAGCTGCCAGAGAATCGGGCGGTATAATACAGGTTTTCAGATTGGAGGCTTTTGAGGGCGTCGACCACATGAGGGTAGACCTCAATGGTGTTAATCAAATTGCTTTCTTCAAAAGCCTCTTGAACCGTGTCTGTTAAATGGGCGACTTTTAAAGCACCCCCCGCTTGGCGGCAGCGATTGAATAAGTGGGAGATCGCGACCATTCCGATGAGTGAAATGTTTTGAACATGGCTCATCTCTAGAATCAAATTCACTCGGCCGGCATCGATCAGTTCATAGAGCTTCTTCGTAAAAGCCTTCGTTCGATGAGCTTCAAGATTCTCTCTCAAGTGAAAGACACTCACTTGTCCTTCATTTTTTGTGATGCTTCGTATCATTTTTGTCTCCCTGACTCTTCCACTGAAGTCTCTGTCGCCTCAAAGCGAATAGCTGCTTCAAAGATTCTTCAAGAATCGTACCGACCACGAACCCGTAAAAAAGCTCAGAAATCTCGACGAAAAGCCCGAGTTTCCATTGCCGATCGGCAAGCTTTTCCTTGAGGCTCGGCAAAAAGACTTGAATACTAAGGCTGGTGTTGCTCTGTGCCAAAAATCTTCGCATTCAAAAGCTCTCAGGGCCGACGATTTTCGAAACATTGAACTTTGAGGTTCAGGCGCGCGATCGAATTCAAATCTTGGCCTCGAGTGGGCGGGGTCAATCACTACTCTTGAAAGCTTTGGCGGGCGTTTCTGACCACCTAAGGATTTCGGGGGACTTGTCTTTCGAAGGGGAATCCATCCTCCACACGAGTGCTAGAGATCGAAGACGAAGAGGGCTCTACTATCATCCCTCAGAGCCCATGGTATTTTCAGGGCTGAGCAATCTTGAAAATTTTCAACTGGGGCTTTCAAGAGCTCAGTGGAATAGGGCTCTGTCGCTTCTTCAAGCCTCGCCCTGTGCTATTCCCCTGAATCAAAGCGCAGAACAAAACGACATTCGACAAAATACTTGGCTGTCTCTACTCCGTTTTGTGGCCTTGCGACCCAAACTCGCTCTGGTCGATCGAGTGCTCTCTAAACTCACAAAGGATGATCAAAAGCGATTCTTCAAGATCCTTAGTGAATTTTCACCCGAATCGGCCTGGGTCTACCCTTGTAGTCTGGGCGAGTTCTCAATTTTTAAAGCGAACAAGTTTTGGAGCTTGCCCCCCCAGAGGCTGATCGAAAAAGATTTGGAGTCGGAGAGTCAGAGTCGTCCCCTGAGGCTAGAGTCAATTCGCGACATGAGCTCGACACGATTTCCTCCGAAAAACTTTCAGTCCATTCAAAAAGACTTGTGGGGCTTGTCGCTGAAGGGGGACTTGAAGTTCAGGCAGGCCCGAGGCGAGATTGTTGGCATTTACGCCAAGAGGCCCGACGAGATTTTCCCGCAATTCTTTCGAGACGATGCGAATTCAGCTCGGTGGCAACTGATTTGGAAAGCTTCTGAGAACTTACGACTCAAAGACTTGATGATGAAGACTCAAGGTATTTCGATTGTGTCGGGTTACCGAATGCGAAATGGAATGTGGCCCTCTCAAACAGGTCGATTCAATCTCAGTTTTTCCTACCTTAGAAACCAAAAGAGGTCTTGGATTCCAAGCAAAACAGAAGAACGGCTCTGTTTGCATTACCAAAGCCTTTTGCGTTTGAGTTCAGAAGACCTAGATCGAGAGATGCGATGGCTTTCAGATGACACTCAACAGAAGATTTTGTTAGGCAGGGCCTTGAGCGTGGAGCCTCAGGTTCTTATTGCAGAAGATTTGACTCGAGGCATGAGTGAAGCCGCCAAAGAGGAAGTCTATTTTGTCATTCGAGATTTGGCCGATTATGGAGTGGCCGTTTTATGGATTTCAAGAGAGGCTCAAGAGATGGAGTCTCTCTGCCACCGAATCTATAGTTTTTCGGAGGATTTTCAGAGAACACTCGAGTTATCAGGTGAGGAGCTCAAACTTGAGAATCTTGTGGAAGCCGTGGAGAAATTGAATGAGGGATGAAGAGGGAACAGTCATTCGAAAGATTCGAAAGCTCGTAGACTGGCGCAAGCTCGTCTTGCTCACAAGCTCTCTTGTGACTCTATTGGTTTCAGGAATTTTGGTTCCAGAGGTTCGAGACATCAGTCGGGTAGTAGAGTTCTTTCAGTCCATTTCTGTTCTGACACTTCTTGCGGTGGGCCTCTCGTGGCTCTATTTGTCGGGCATTCGAGATTTCAGTTTGGGGGGCTGGTATCTTTTGGCCATTGGCTTGGCCCAACTCTGGCAAAACTCGTCTTGGGGAAAATCCATGGACTTCAAGGGAGTCGCCATCGGGGCCCTTTTGATCTGCCTGGCATTGGCGGCACTGGGGATTCTTATGGGCTGGCTGTTCTCAAAACGAAGACACTCCATGGAGTTTATCAGTTTGGGCTTGGGAATCTTTCTAGGTTCGGTCGGAATCTTTCTTTTGCCCAGAACAGAGCTTTGGTGTGAGCCCTTGTTTTGCGGTCAAGCCCAGCTTCCCGCAGCGGTCATTTTTGTGGGAGCGATGGTCTTGGGAGTGATTGTCAGTTTGGCGGCCATTCGACATTTTTGGCCGAGCAGTCGGTGGCTTGGACCGGTCATTTTGACTTGGTTCGCCATTTTGTTGCTCACCGTTTCTCTTTACTCCTACGGAGGGCTGCCCTTGGCGGCTTTAGTGGCCTTGGTCTTGGTCTTGGCTTCTTACGGGCTTCTTCATCATCATATCTTGGGTCGGAGTGTGTTGGCCGTGGGCGACAACCTAGAGGCGGCTCGATTCAACGGGGTTTCTCTTTTTAAGACCTTTGGCATGGTCGGCGCGATTTATCTTTTCTGTGTGGCCTTGGCGGCTTTTTTTGAGACCAAAGTGGGCGTGCGAGCAGAGGCTTGGTGGGCCTACGGTCGACAGGTCGACGCTTGGTTGGCAATTTTTCTTGGGGGCGTGGCCCTTCGTGGGGGAAAGGGCTGCTTTAGCAATGTACTCTTAGGGGTGCTGCTGGTGAGCGTGATGAATTTCGTTTACTCCAGTTTTGATTGGCCGATGTCTTTGTTGTTTGCCTTCAAGGCTTTGGTTCTATCGACCATCATCTGGATTCAGACCAAAGAGAAAATGGCCCCTTCCAGATGATTGTGAGTTGTGTTTCAAACGCCTCTGCCCCCCTTTTGCCGGAGTTAAAGGAGTGGCTTGAACAAAGTGATCGAGTGGTTGCCGTAGACGGCGGCCTGGATACCTGCATGAACATCTCTTGCGTTCCCGATCTTGTGGTGGGAGATGGCGACAGCATGTCTCGTGAAGCTCAACGCTATGCCAAGAGTCTCGGCTGGCAGCCTGCGCCAAAAGAGAAAGACCAGTCTGACTTTGAACTCGCCCTTGAAGCCATTTCGGAATGGCCAGCTAGCCGAGTCAGGGCCTTTCAGAGCTTGGATGATCGTTGGGACTATAATTTCGATGCGTTTTTGGCAGCCTCTCAGAAGAGCTTTCCGCTGGAGTTTTGGACAGAAAGATCGCTGTCTTTCATCTTGAACTCTCAGAATTCAATTTTCAAGTGGCCTCGGCCAGAGTTCGCTGAAATTCAGTGGACGGGGCGCTTGTCGGTCTTTCCGCTTTCATCGCGTTTCAGTGTAGAGGCGAAAGGCTTGAAGTGGCCGATCTCTTGGAAGGCTCAGAGCCTTCCTTGTCGAAGTTTAAGCAATGAAATCTCGGGAAGAGAGCTTGAGCTTCAGCTTCTTGAAGGAGCGCTGGCCGTACTCTTTGAGAGAAAAATCTGAGAGCTTAAAGTCTCACAGAACTTCTGCAATTCTTTTTCATCTTGAGCATCAAAGTCATGAGTCTTCTCTGAATCAATGTCGAGCACTCCCCAGCAGTTCTTTTGAGGATCGAAAAGAGGAATCACCAGCTCTGATTTGGAGTGGGGGCTACAGGCAATATGCCCCGGAAAGGCTTCGACTACGGGCACATTCAGGGTCGCCTCTTGCTGCCAGCTCTGGCCACACACTCCTTTGCCATAGCCAATTCGAGTGCAGGCCACAGGCCCCTGAAAGGGGCCAAGAACGAGTTCCTTTCCTTCTACCAGATAGAAGCCAACCCAGTGCCAGCGAAAGCGCTGAAACAACAGGGCCGCCGCATTAGCCAAGTTGGCGATGCTGGAAGTCTCGCCCTCAACAAGGCTCAAAAGCTCCTCACAAAGTCTGGAATAGTCTCTCATTATGGGCTCTGGGCCCCCTTTCTAGCAGAGATTGGGGGTCTTCACCCTCAAAACTTGCTTTCTTAAAAATCTAGGCTTTTCAAGGCCTTAGGGGGGCATTTTTAGGGATTTTTCGGGCCCCATTGACAGACCGCGTTATCGTGGTAAAAAACGGCTCGTCAAGAGTCCTTGGGTTAGGGCTTTTCAGGCGGATGACGAAAACCGAATGAAACAGGAGTAGATATCGTGAAATATTTGTTGGGAGTGATTGGAATTTTAAGTTTGGTCGGAGCTGTTGAAGCTCAAGAGACTTCTGGACCGAGCTTCGGAGCTCAATTGGAAGTTGGAATGAAGGGAAGCACCGGAGGTGCTTTTCAGCCAACGAGTGATGCAAACAGAAACAATGGAGCCATCGGGCCTTATGTTCGACCTAAGCTTTTGATGGAGTATGCCGGCGATGGTTTTAGCACTTTTATCGGTTACCAGCTGTGGCTAGAAACGGGCGCTCAGTATGGAACTGGTAAATCAGCTGACTTTGATCGAAGTTTGAGTTTTATGCATTATCCTTTTGGAGAGATTGCGATTGATCTTCCCAATGACTTTAAGGCTAAATTCTATGCCGAGATGAATTATACAACGAAGTCAAATCCAGAAAAGCAGGCTAGTGATAATAAAGTGTTCTTGTTCGCTATGCCGGCAATCGAGCGACAACTAAACAATAGGTTTAGCGTTGGTGCGGCCTATGTATTCATGCGGGACCAAGGTCTGGATGCTCCCAATGCAAGCTTTGCCGACTCAAAGGCATCGGTTTTAAAGAGCTTTGAGTCAGAAGCAAAAAAATCGAAAAGTACCACCGAGCAGATATTTAACAATCTCTCGGCAGAGGAGCAATTGGAGAGGATTTTCAATCAACAAGCCATTGATAGTCAGACTTCGATTACCAGCACTCATTTGGGAAGGCTTTATTTGAATACCGTCTTTAATGAAAGCCTGCGACTTGGCACTTATGTTCAGGCCGGAAGAGCTTTTAAAAATAAGGATAAGGCGGACACCACAGAAGGTCAAATTCACAATGAAATTAGAGCGACGATTAGCCCAGATTTAACAGCTCGACTTCGACATCGATTGACTGTCAATCGAACCTCCGGCGATACCTGGACGCTCGATAACCGGCTGCGAGCCATTGGAGAGTACCGATTGGGTTCGAACTGGGGAGTTTACGCAGAAAACACCTTTCGGGTCGATGTATCGAAGGAGAATGGAGGCTCGAAGCCGACGACCTATTCGAATACAAGCTATTTAGGTTTAGTTTACGGTTTTTAATCCTCCCAAGGCATTAAAAACACCGACTTTTGCCTCGTTTTGATCCTTCGTCGTTTTGAAGCATGTGGTGAAAGTGGTCGAGAGGGCCTCTCCTGGAGAAGGAGGGGCCCTTTTCGTTTTGTGGGGGCTGGCGCTAAGGGCCCACCTGCCCCCTCGCTCATGTCGACCTGCGGTCGATGATATCTGAGGATGGCTGCAACGCTCCTTGCCCGCGTTGCAGTGGCGGCATCGTCGCTCCGCTGCTCGAGTGGCATCATAACCACACTGCGCTGCTCACTCCTCGCCTTCGCGCATCTGGACCCTTATCACCAGCCCCCAGGAGAGGCGCTAAGGGCCCATCCACAGGGCCCACCTGCCCCTGCTCTTTGGAGAATCTGAAACTTGAGATGAACATCAAAAGGGGAGATAGTGAGAAGTCATGAAAACGCGAGTTCTGGTGGCCATGAGCGGGGGTGTCGACTCCTCGGTGGCCGCTCTAATTTTGAAAAACCAAGGCTACGAGGTGATCGGGATTACCTTTCAGCTTTACGACTACTCTCGGCTCAATCGCCGCGAGGGGAAGGGTGGCTGCTGCTCTATTGAAGATGTCGATGACGCACGGCTTGTGGCGGATCGCTTGGGAATTCGACACTATTTGGTAGACTCTCAGCAAAACTTCAAAAGGAAAGTGATTCAGTATTTTGCCGACGCCTATCGGCGGGGAGAAACTCCCAACCCGTGTGTCGCCTGCAATACCTTCGTAAAGTTCGACGAGCTTCTGACTCAAGCCAAACTGCTGGATGCCGATTATTTTGCGACCGGCCATTATGTCCGTCTGGATCGAGATCTTGGCCGCGTTCGTTTGCGAAAGGCAAAAGATCTTCAAAAAGATCAGAGCTATTTTCTGATGGGCGTGTCTGCTGAAAAGCTGGAGAAAGCACTTTTCCCCTGCGGAGACTACAGCAAAGAAGAGATTCGAGAGCTGGCGGAATCGGCAGGTCTTGTCACGGGTTCAAAGAAAGAATCGATGGAGATCTGCTTTGTTGCGGACAACAACTACCGAAAATTTTTGAAGGATGAGTTTCAGTTTACCGGAAAACCTGGTGAGATTGTCGACGAAGCGGGTCATGTCCTTGGCCGACACGACGGGATTCACCACTTCACCGTTGGGCAGCGAAAGGGCTTGGGGTCTTTCGGCCTTCATGCGCATTTTGTCGTTCGAGTGGATGCGAAATTAAATCAGGTGATTGTCGGAGAAGCAGGACAGGTTTTTTCAGAGGGAATGCTTGTTCAAGTGCAGGAATTTCAGGGCTTAGAAGAGAAGATGGGAAGGACTCTTCAAGTGAAGATTCGGTCTCGGGCTGTAGACTGCCCGGTTCGTCTTTTAAAGTCAGAGGAAGGCACTCTCACTCTGGAATTTTTGGAGCCCCAAAGAGCGGTGACTCCGGGGCAGTTTGCGGTCTTCTATGATGGAGACGAAATGCTTGGGGGCGGGCCCATTTTGAAATCGATTCCTCTTCAGAAAGCGGTCGCGTGAGAGGGTTCCGTTCTAATGAGTGAGACTCGAAAACTTTTACTCCAGAAGTTGGGAATTCGCTTCAAGCAGCCTGAGCACCTAGAATTAGCGTTAACCCACCGTTCTTTTGTTCATGAGAAAAAGCTCTCGCTCGATCAGAGTAATGAGCGCTTGGAGTTTTTGGGCGATGCGGTTTTAGGTCTCTGTATCTCAGAGATGTTGGTGCATGCTTTTCCGCGCGAAGACGAAGGGACCCTTTCAAAGCGAAGAGCGGCTTTGGTGAACCAGAAGCAGTTGGCTCGACTTGCTGAGAGTGTCGAGCTCGGTCCCGCTCTCAAGATTGGAAAGGGCGAAGAGAAAACGGGCGGTCGAAAAAAGAAGAGCCTTCTCTGTGACGCTTTTGAAGCGGTGGTCGGGGCTTATTTCTTAGATCAGGGCCTTGCGCAGACTCAGAAGTTTTTAGAGCGAGTTTTTGTCGATCTCTTGCCCGACTCTCAAAAGTTAGAGGCCTCTCAAGACTATAAGACCAAGCTGCAAGAGCATTTTCAGAGCCGCTTTCGAAAGTCTCCGAGATATTCGGTTCTTCGAGAGAGCGGCCCCGATCACTCGAAAACTTTCGAAGTGAAGATTGAGTTTGGCGGAGAGAGCCTGGCCACCGGACAGGGAAGTTCGAAGAGATCGGCCGAGCAAGACGCAGCTCGTCAAGCCTATCTGGCCTTGAAGATTGATGAGATTGGGCCCGCGATGGGGGCCAAGCGACGAAAGAAAAAGAGAGCAAAAAAGTCTTCAAAGAACACTCGAACAGCGATTAGTCCAAAGGACAAGGACCGCGAGAAAGATAAAAAATCTTTGGCCTCCGAAGAGATGAGCGCTAAACTCTAGGAGGGAGTGCGGAATATGCTGTCAAAGAAAGCAAAAAACGGGGTCAAGCCGAGTAAGTCGATCGTTTCTGGAGCTCAGCCGCGAATGTTTTTCTGGCTAGCCAGCCTGGTTTTAGGTCTAGGTCTTTTCAGTTTGAGTGCTTGCCGAGAAGGCGGAACCGGTTTGAATTTGGGGGGGAGTTCTCCCGTTCTGTATACTAAAGACTCTAGTCTCGATGGAGATTTGAGTTTTGTGGGCGGAACGAACCTTCGGGCGATTCAGAGACATCGCTTTCCGGCTCAGGGGGTAGATTCCCTTTATGTTTCGACGAGTAGCGGATTGTATATCTTGGAGTACGGCACTCTAGATCCGGAGGATGGTCCCGTTTGGCTAAGTATTCCCAATCCCTTGAGTGAAGTTTCAACGGGACGGAGCGTGGCTTTCGTTCTGCCAGGGGGCAGCCAGCAAGTGGTGGCCATCATCCGAGCTTCGAATCGAATTGATTTGTATAAGCGCAACCCGAGTACCAGAGCGCTGACATTCCGCATGAATGCTCCCTCTGTTTCAGGAACCTACGAAGATCTAGCTGTGGCGAATAGCCGATCCCTCATGGCCATTCGGTCTGGGATTGCTCAGACTTGGAACATCACGGGTGGAGCCTTTGTTCAAACGCCCTCTGGAGGGGTGAATACCTTGAGTTTTGCGAAGAGGGTCTTTGCCGCCAACTTTCGAAATCGAGAGGATGCTTTAGAAGATTTTGTAATTCTTCAGGCAAACGGCTTTGCGTTCGTTCGACAGGTCGGGCCGGATAGCTTCGCCAATTTGCCAAGCCTGAACTTTCCTTCTGGAGAAGTCGCCAGCGATGCGGTTTTGATCGATTTGGATGGAAACGGCCGAACTGGAATCTTAGTCGCTACCAACAACGGTCTGGTTTATTATTCCAATGTTTCGACCACTTCTGATTTGGTTTTTAATCGAGTGAGTTTGACAGGAGCCGCGCCTGGTCAGCTAAAGGATTTGATTCGCTTAGAGGCGGTTCAAGCGAATCCCGATTCTCTAAAAGATGTCCTGGCGTGGAGGGCCTCTGGAGAACTTTTCTTTTTGAGAGCAGCCAGCGTTCGCAGCCTTCTCAACAGCACCAATGCCAGTCTGCCCTCTCAGGCTACTTTTTTTAGCGCCGGAAGTCTGCAGGGCCTTGCGCCTCTGCGCTTCGATGATCCTCTCACAGAGGCGATCGCAATTGTTAACGGTACGGGTCGGCTGATATTTCTCGTTCAAGCGGAGTGAGTCAATCCGTCGATAGAGGCTCAAAAACTCAAATAGATTGAGCTTGTTGAGCTTGAGGGGGCGCAGTATAGGGGGGAGCCATGATTGTCGCCCTTCTCGGTCGTCCCAATGTGGGAAAAAGCTCTCTTTTTAACCGTCTGATCGGCAGGCGACGCGCTTTAGTTTGGGACCAAGAGGGGGTGACTCGTGACCGGCTCGTTGAAACCTTGAATCTTTCAGATACTGAAAGTATGGAGCTTTGGGATCTCGCAGGCTACCAGACGGAAGCCGATTTTAAGAAATTCCCCCAAGCTTGGACCAAAAAAATCAATCTCTATCTGTGGATTGTGGATGGTTCCGAAGCTTTTAGTGCGCGCGATGAGCTGATTCGAGACTTCTTGCGAAAGCAAGAAAAGCCCGTTCTGGTCTGGTTGAATAAATCCGACAAGAGAGAGTTTAACGAAGAGATTTCTCAGCATTTGGCGAAGATCTCAGGCTTTGAGTGGCTTGAGGGCGCAGCAGAGACGGGCCGCGGACTTGGGGAGCTAAAAGACAATCTGATTCAGAGAATTCGAAGGGAAGGGAAAACTCCAAAAAAAACTAAAGCCTCAGCCGATACCACCGACTCTGCCAATCGAGTTTTCATTTTGGGTCGACCGAATGTCGGAAAGAGCTCACTCATCAATCGACTTTCGGGTCAGCGGGTCAGTGAAGTTGCCGATCAACCGGGCACCACTCGAGATTCGGTAGAACAACGGATTCGATTTGAAGGGCAGAATTGGGTTTTCGTCGATACGGCGGGAATTCGAAAGAAACCCAAAATATACAAAACGGAAGATCCTCTAGAAATCTTCTCAAGCCAGTTGGTCTTGAAGCAGATGAATCGCGCCGATCTCGTTCTTCTCCTTGTGGAGGCTCACACCGCCGCTAGGCTTTCAACTCAAGATCGAAAGCTCTTTCAGCTTTTGCAAAAGGCGTCGAGACCCACTCTAATCGTTGTGAACAAGTGGGATTTGATTCGAGATACGAGAAACGCCAAGGCTTACCGCCGAGAACTCTTAGATTCGATGGGTCTATCTGACCATTATCGAGTCGTCTTTGTGTCGGCTCGAACGGGCTTTGGCATCAAGAATCTTGAGCGAGTCTGTCGAGCTTTGGTGGAGAGTCGTCGAAGAATTACCACTCCAGAGCTCAACCGCTGGTTGAAGAATATTCAGGCAAAAAGAAGTCCTCGAATGATCCGCAAAGGAATGAAGAAAACCGGAGGGAAAACTCAGAATCGTTACTTGCGATTCAACTATATGCTCCAGACTTCAGAGAGGCCGATGCGCTTTCAAATCTTCACCAATGCGCCCAGCGCAGTTCCGAAAGATGAGAAGAAGTATCTTGAGAATCGTCTAAGAGAGGATTTTGACTTGGGTCCCTTGCCCATACAGTTGTTGTTTAGGGCCAAAAATTAGCGCCACTCCCATTGAACTTGCCGCCCTCAAGGCAATAAAACTTCCTTTGCCAGCGAGCTGGGAATGCATTATTGCTTGAAAGATGCGTGTGATTTTAGTCTCTTTTTTTGCCCTCTGGCTTGGCATCTCCCCCGCCTCTGCCGAAGACTGGAAGCTCTTTCATCGCTGGTTAGTGGTGATGAACCCGTCCACGAACCCAGCGGAGCAAGTAGGCAGATTTTTTGTTGGGGGTCTTCAGGTCGAAGAGGATCGATTTTTGGTGGCGGGGCTGGCCCCGCAAGTGGCGGCTCGGTCGATTCGAACGGGTCAGGTTCTTTGGGAGTCCCCTCTGAAGGGCCCTTCTCAGTCTTCGTGGGTGGTCGAGGGAGACGAAGTCTTTGGGGCCGACACCAAGGGTTACGCCTACGCTCTCAATCGTCGAACTGGGGAAAGCCTTTGGGAGAGGCGAGTTCGAGGAATTTTCTTCGGAGAGGCCCTAGTAGATCGAGAGCGCTTTTATCTGATGAATTCTCAAGGCCAGCTCGTCGCCCTGGATCGCCATACGGGGGAGTGGTTGTGGCAGCAATCGGATACGGAGGCCTCTCTGTTCAGTTTGATCAGCGGGCAGCCTCTCGCTTTCTTTCAGAATCGGCTTCTGGCGGGATTTCCCTCAGGGCGGCTTCAGGGGCTTCAGGCTTCGACAGGAGAGAGGCTTTGGACGGACTCTTTCGGCACAGCGGGAGTGGACAGCATGGGCTTGAATGATCTTCGATCCATTCGGTCTGAAGGGGAGTATCTGGTGGCCGCCTCTTTTGGGGGGATTCTGCGGGCATGGAAGGCTCAAGCAGGCTCGCGAAAGCTTCTCTGGGAAAAGTCGGTTGGAGTTCACAGCTCGCCCGTGATTGATCAAGCTTCAGGCAGCGTTTTTGTTTCTGATCGAGAAGGTCGAGTTCAAAAAATCGAGTTAGAAACGGGGAATTTGATTTGGGAGTACTCGCTTGCCCGAGGCTTAGCGTCGGAGGTCGCATTGGGTTCCGAAGAAGTGTGGTTTGGAAGCTCTGAGGGGAGTTTGTTTGTCCTGGACCGAAGAACTGGCAAGCCCTTACTCAGTTCCACTGAGCTCGGCTCCGGAATTTTTCATGCCCCCGTCATCGTTGCTGAAAAGGAAGTTTTAGTGGTGACCAGCCGAGGGATCTTGCGCCGAGTCTTTTTGCAGAAGATTTAGAATCTTTCGTTCATTTTTTCTGAAGCTTGTTTTTTACATTAAGCATCTGTAGGAATTTCTGGACGACCTGAGGGTTGTAGTGGCCCTTCATTTCTTGGGTGATGATTCGCATCGCGTCGAAGGGCTTCATTGCCTTCTGGTAACATCGGTTCGTTGTCATGGCGTCGTAGGCATCGGTGATCGCCACCACTTGAGAGGCAATCGGAATATCTTGTCCGACCAGACCGTGCGGGTAGCCTTTGCCGTTTATTCTTTCGTGATGCTGAATGATGATATCCACTCCTCGTTCGGGCATTCGAGCTCTCTCTACGATCTCAGCTCCGAACTCAGGATGTCGCTTCATCACTTGCCACTCTTCCTCTGTCAATTTGCCAGGCTTGTTGAGAATTTCGATGGGCACTTTCTTCTTTCCAACATCATGAAGAAGGGCTCCCATACCTGCCTCTTTCAAAAAACGGGGATCTTTGTAGCCGAGGTCAGACAAGAGGCTCACCGTCAATGTGAGAACATTCACGCAATGGGTGTAGGTATAATAATCATGGCCCGAGAGCGATATCATTTGAACAAAGGCATCACTACTTTTGGATAGGAGGCTTAAGGTGTTGTCGACCACCCCTCGTGATCGCTGGATGGTCTCGGTGCTTGTTGGCTTTTCAAACAGATCTTTGGCAATGCCCTTGGCGCACTGATAGAGAACTTTTGCCTTCTTTTCAGGCGCGACCTTGTCGCTTTCGATAATATTGGTCAGGTTGGATTCGTAGAATCGACGAAGATCCGCTTCGTTTTCGCAGTAGATATAAACTTTGTTTTGCTTCGCCTTCTCTAGGCGCAGTTTGTCTTGAAGAGTGAAGGGGAGGTTGGCTCCTCGGTAGAGCACAAACCGATCTTGAACAAACAAGTAGATGTTCTGCTCGCACAGCGAATCCAGTTCAATAAAATCAAGCTCTACAGGCACATACTGCTTTTCAATGTTTTGATCGAGACTCTCGAAGGCGGCCTGAATCATGATGGCTTGACTCCTAAGACCTTAATGAATTCGGTGACCAGTCGAGGCTCGTACTCTTCTCTCAGTTCGGTGTGAATGAGGCGAAGCGCGTTTACGGGGGAGAGTTTTTTTCGATAACGACGGTTGGATGTCATGCTGTCGTAACAATCCACCAAGGCTACGATCTTGGAGCATATATGAAGATCATCACTGATGCCGTAGGGGTAACCCTTTCCGTTTGGTCTTTCGTGGTGCTGTAGGATGATGAGTTCAGCCTCTTCGGGGATGCTTCTTTGGCGTCTCAGAAGTTCAAACCCCAATTGGGGGTGCTTTTGCACCTCAAGTCTCTCATCGTCATTCAGGGCCTCGCCTTTGTCGAGAATTCTCGAATCAATCTTGACCTTTCCAACATCGTGAAGAATCGACCCGACTCCAAGAGCGGTCAGCTCATTAAAGCTCTTAATGCCGATGGCTCGCCCCAGAGAGATGGCGTAAGCGCTCGTTTGGAGTGCGTGAGTGTATTCACAAAAATCCTTCGAAGCCATTTTCATCAATTCTAAGAAATTCTCTTTGTCTTTCAGATACTCCACCGAGTTTTTGACGAACTCGACCGATCGCTTCACTCGCTCCGGAGAATTCGGCCTTGAAAAGATGTCTTCAAGAATGGCCGTAGAAGTTTCATAGATGATTTGAGCTTTTTGCCCTGAATCGATCTTTCCCTCTTGAAGAATGCGCGAGAGGTTGCACTCAAGAAACTGATTTGCCTCCTCTTTGCCATCGCATTTGATGTAGAGGCTCTTCACGCCAAACTCTTCTAACTGTTTATTATCCTTTTGGTTCCATCGAAGATTCTTAGGCCGAAAGAGAAGGTAAGTTCCTTGATAGAATAGGTAAAGATCCCGATGAATCAACTCATCGGGCTGATAGAGATTGACTGGAATCTGAAAATACTTCGCCTCCCCAGACGAGCGGCTCAGCTCTGCCCCTTTTCCCATCCCCTCCAGCATATCATGATTCATTCGAGCCGAAGCTCGGCTTTAAGGTCTTGATTTAAGGGCTTTCTAGGGGCTTTTCTTTGAGAATTTGAAGGCAGGCCTCCACCCAGGCCGGATGGGCATTTAAGGAGGGGACAAGAGTTAACTCTTCTCCACCCGCCTCAACAAAGTCTTCGCGAGCCCGAATTCCAATCTCCTCAATGGTTTCTAAACAATCGGCCACAAAGGACGGGCAGAAGACCAGGAGCCTTTTGCAAGACTGCTTGGCCAAATCCAATACGACATGGTCTGTGAAGGGTCGAATCCACGGAGGTCCTGAAAGTCTCGACTGAAAACAAACCGTCACTTTGTTCTTTGGAATTTTAAGGCGCTCCATCAAACGGCGAGAACTGTCAAAGCACTGCGCTCGGTAACAAAATGCATTCCTCTCATCTATTCGATCGCAGCATCTTTCGTTTAAAAGACACTCCTTTCCTGTTTGCTTGACATAGGATTCCGGCAGCCCGTGATAGCTCATCAGAATATGATCGTAAGCATCAAAGTCAAAGTTCTCTCCGACTTGGGCAAAGGCCTCGATGAAAGCCTCGTGCTGATAGAAGAAACTGAAAAACTGATGATTTGGAAGAACGGGCTCAGACTTCCAAATGTTCGAGATGGCATCAAAGACGGATGCGGAAGTCGAGAAAGAATACTGAGGGAATAAGGGCAAGATCTTTAGATCCGTCACTCCTCGTTCTTTGATTCTCTGCCAGCCCTGTTCAATGCTGGGAGAGCCGTAGCGCATACTCAGTTCGACCCATATGTCTGAGGGCAGTCTCTTTTGAATGGCTACAGCGAGATCCTCGCTATGGGTCACCAGGGGAGATCCATTCTTTCCCCAGATGCTAGAGTAAGCGGCTGCACTCTTTTTTGAGCGGAAAGGCGCGATGATGCAGTTGACCAAGCCCCAGCGAAGAGGGCTAGGGAGTTGAATCATTCTTGGATCGCTTAAAAACTCACGAAGGTAAGCGGCGACATCCCCGCGCTTAGGAGAGCGAGGACTCCCCAGTTGAATCAGCCAAATTCCTTTTTTTTGCATAAGAACTTCGATAGACTTTAAACAAAGAGAGGCCAGAAAGACAGTGCCGAAACCAAAAAAAAACTCGGTCAAAGATGCAGTGGCAGAGTGGCGAAAGCTCGTCACGAGCTCCACGAAAAAGCTCTATCAGCTTGCTAAAGAAGCACAAACTCGCTCTTACTCTCCCTATTCCAAATATCCAGTGGGAGCTTCTGTGCGATCGGGCCGCCAGTTTTTTGCCGGCACCAATGTTGAAAACGCAAGCTATGGGGCCACCATTTGCGCTGAACGGGTGGCCATTGTCACAGCTGTTGCTGCCGGCCATCGTCGCATTGATGAGATTTGTTTGGTGACTTCAAATTCAGAGGGTGCGGCCCCCTGTGGAATGTGTCTTCAAGTGATTTCAGAATTTTCTGGCCCAGATACCAAGCTGTGGATCGCAAATCCAAAAGAAATTCTTGGCCTCTATCGACTCAAAGAGCTGTTCGGTTTTCGATTCACAAAAAAAGATTTAAAGCTCAAATCAAAACAAGCGCAAAGGAGATAGCTCATGGCAATTTCAAAGCAAAAGGCAAAAACTCTTCTCAATCGACAGGAATTTAAACTGTTTGAAGAAGCCGGGCCAAAGCAGATTAAGAATTGGAATGAAGAAGATTTGACTACTAAGATTAGACTTGCTCGAAAGTACCGAGATAAGGCGAGAACTCAGTGGAAGAAGCAGCGAATTTTAAAGAAACGAGAAGGAATTGAGACGGTTAAAAATCGCAGCAGAGACAAGCTCGATATATTCAGCCGCTGCGTGAATGCCTTTGAGACCGCTCATCAAAAATTGAAACAAAAGCGGCTTTTAGAAAAGAAGAAAGAACTTAAGCGCGAAAAGAGAGAGCAAAAGAAAAAGAAGAGGGCCACAAAATCTTCGAAGGCAAAGAAACCTATCGGCTCGACAGCTCCGGTGGGCTTGAGAAAGAGTCAGCGATTTGAAATGACGGCTCAAAAACGAATCATGGGTCATCTTCGGGCTGCGGGGAGGCGGCGGCAGGGGAAGAGAGACTCTCGCTAACGGGCGAGTGGCGCTAAGGGCCCATCTGCTCCCTCATTCAGGTCGACCTCCGGTCGACGATGTTCGCAGAGTCGGCGAGACTTGGGACAATGAGTGAGAAGGTAACTGGAGGGATGAATCTGAGTGTCCTGGGCCTGGAGGATTCAAAGGGAGCCGATGGGGCTCTCCGAGCGCCTGAATGGTAAGACGAAGTAATGGATTAACGGCGCGAGGCTGGATCGTGATGAGTGAAACGATCCAGCCATCCTTAGAGTCAGATATCCAGGTGAGCGGGCCCTGGAAGTCATCGAAGTTGTTTGGAATTCTAGGCGGTCCCCAGCGGATGCCTTTCAATCCTCCAGGCCATCGAGCCAAAGACTGGCCTGCAAATGAAATGAACTGAAGGCCCATGCTTCGCTATAGTTCGATTGGCTGGGTCTGAAGACTGATCTTTTCAGAAAAGCTTTCGTCTGACAGTCTCTGATGCGCCCAAGCACTTAGTCCGATGAAGCAGGCCGTGAAAAAGCAATCTGCCAACAGGCTCTTCAGACCAAAGGGAATGGCCATGGTAAAACAAAGCACAAGCCCACTTAGGCTGACCTCATAGAGAGGGCTCCAAAGCCAAACTCCCAGATTTGAGACCACAAAGAAACAAAGGCTTGCCAATACGGGGCTTGAAATCGATCGAGTCCAGCCAAAGTCTCTCTTCCACCAACGACCAATGGCCAGATAAACCCCAAAACTCATCAGGTGCCAGCCCATACCCGGAAAGCTGGGGCCTTGAAGTAGATTGGCCACAATCAAAAGAAGGCTCAAAAACAGAAGCCAGGGAAGATGACGAATAAAAACGGCAAGCACCAATAAACTGGCCCCCAAGATTGAAAAGTTTGCCGGTGCGTCTATCAGAAACGAAAACGCAAAACTCAGTGCGACCGCCAAGCAAACCAGCCCCAAGGAGATCAACTTTTCAGTCTTCATTTCTTTTCTCGACTCTTTCTGTTCCGTCATCAGTGGTACCTCTCCGATTTCTTATCTAGGAGTTGAAGGAGAAGCGGTCCAGCCTCCGCCGCTTGCCCCTCTTGGCAGCCTAAAGCAATTTTTCTTTGAAAAAAAGGACCGTTGTAAACGAAAGCTTTGAAGAACAGCTCCCCTTCTTGCATCGCCCTCTCCAGTACAGCCCTGTTAACAGCCGTTCCCAAAAACTCTGGAACTTTAGACTCATAAATGAGGGCCTCGTGGCCCATACTCAAGAAAGCATTTCTCGCAAGCTCAATGGTCCAGGATTGCATAGGCCACAAAAGAGAAAGACCTTCAGCCTTGGCAAGCTTTTCCCAGTCTGGATCTCTTTGAAAGTCTGAGAAGGCCAAAAGCTCTAAGCTTTGATCTTTCAAAAGATCTCGACAGCCCAGACTCAACCCCTCCCAAGACCATTGGGAAAGCACGCATTTGCGAACACTGATCTCTAGGGATTCTGCTTGAGCCTCTAGAAGAGGGAAGGGGACCCGACTTCCCCAGAGATTGCCTTCTTCATCGACGGGCACAATGAGACATTGAAGATCAATTCGAGGGCTCTTGAGTTCGAAATAGGCAAGAGCATCGAAAATGTCTCCCTTCCAGATGAGTGCGGCGGCTTTTTTTTCTTTTTGCATGAGGAAAATCGATTTACAGGTTTACATAATACATATTTGTTTTAGTTTTTAAGGCCTCTGAGCTTCCTTATAGACCAAGTTACTAGAAAGGAAAGTGGGCAAGTCTTGAAATATTGAAGCGGAACTTCAGTCGAGGGGCTCCTCTTTTGAGAATGCCTCAATGTTCTTCTCTAAGGCCCTTGCACTACAAACGATAAGAAGTTCGAAAGCCCAGTTCATGGGTCAAGAGCGGATCTTTTCGTAATCCGTAAGAGGCTCCGTAGTAGAAACTCCAGTCGAATCGATTCCAAGATTCCCCCAGAAGCTCCAAGCTTGCGTTCAGGCCGCTACGCTTTCTGAGGTCGAAAAGGCCGACTTCTCGAAAATGAAAGAACTGAAGACTTCGCTGGATCCAGACATCACCTCGAAGGCTCAGACGGTTGAGTGAACTAAAGCCCGCCTCCAAGAAGCGGTCGGCTCGAATCTCTGAAAAGAACTTTGAATAGGCATCCCCTTGAAACTGCCGGCCCGGCACAGAATTGAGCCGATCTCCACGGGCAATCCAGTAGCCACTGCCCTCAAAAAGGACTCGATCATCTGAATTCAGGGCCCAGAGATGTTGAAATCCCCCCCCAAACTCAAACCAAGTCTTGCCCCCCAGTTGCCGACGATTGACGAGCGACTCAAGATCCCAACCCAATCGATGCTGATAAGAGGCATAGGCCTGAGGAAAGAAACCTCGATCGTGAATCCGGCTCCTCAAGGCTTGGGCTCTTGAGACCCGAAGCAAAGGACCCAGTTGACCGTGGAATTTAGGAGGATTTCTTCCCTCCGGATTTTTCCTCTGAAAGCTCCAAGAGACTTGAGATCTTGCGACCAGACTTGCTCTCAATGGAAACTCCAAAGCTTGAAATCGGTAATGAAGGCCAAGCTCACCCGAAAGATCGTTGGATCGAAAGTCGAACTGATTCAAAAAGTCGTCTCCGTCGATGCGCGGGCGATCTCCTCCAATATAGGTAACCGCCTGCAAACTTCCTGAAGCATCCCAATTCTCATTCAGCCTTTGATGATGGCTCACCCGATTGAACAAGCCCCCGACTAAAAACAAAGACTGTTGACTGCGATCGGCATTCATTCGGGAATAAGCCACATAGGGTTTTGGAAAAAAATGAACGCTCTCAGGTTCATTGTTTGGCTGCAGCCTTCCTGCAAGATTCAAAGACCACTGAGCCAGGGGCCCGGCTTGCTCTTGCCGTTCCGTTGGATTGGCCAAGGCGGCGGAGTTCAGACCCAAACCAACAAGCAACAAGGGAAGAAAACGCATGGGCCTAGAATGTCCGAAAAAAAAATGAAGGGCGATCAAAATTTAGAAAAAATCAAGCCCCTTTGATTTTTTTCTTGGAGACAAGAAGAAGGCTTCGCGAAGACGAATCTCCTTTAGAACAGAGATTTTTTTAAAGCCCTTCTTCCGAATGCTTACAAGCTTGTTATACTAAAGCTGGGAGATGGGGATTGTGGCTAAAAGCTTGTTCTTGCCAAAATTACTAGAATCTAGGGCTGAGGCGCTCCTAAGTATCGAGGGGCAGTCTCTTGAGCCTGTGCTCCAACAGTTTGATCTCGCTCTTGGCGAAATTGAGTCTCAGCTGCGACGGTTTCAGCACGACTTTCCGCTCTTTCTGAAGGTAGACGCTTGGCGAATTGGAGAGAATGCTGAGGGTTCTGAAATCTGGATCTTGGAGCGCATTGGCTGGGGGTCGTGGAGGGGAGAACGCCAGCTCATCTATGTGCTAGAATGCCTGGAGTTGCCGAGAATGGAAGGCGCTGAGGTCGTGAGTATCACAACTCACTCGCCGCCCTACCTTCAAGCGGCCGTACCCCTAGACTGGGAACGGGAACTCTCTGATCACGAAGTTCAAGTGGTCGCTTTGTCTGAAGCTCCGCCGCTCTTAAAAGAGAAGCTCTACCCCTTTGTGCCTGAGTATCTGTTTTTTCTCTCTGAGACTCTCATCCAAATGAATCAGCACCAGACGGAGTTTCATGATTTTGTGGAAGAAAAAGTGGACGAGTTTGTGAGCGAAGAGCCCGAGGCTTTTGACTTGAGAAATCGGTCCCAAATTCAGCATTACTTCAAGACCGAACGGCGCGCTGAGCTCTTTCTGGAGTTCATGCAGAGGGGTTCTCGCGAAAAGGCCTGAATTCGGCCTCTAGTCCCTAAATTTCAAGACATTTCGGGTATTGTCATCTGCCGAGAGATTGGCTAACTCCCGTCTCGATGGGGCATCTACACCTAGGGGTTCTCGTTCTCGTGGTCTTTAGCTTGGTTCAAGGGCTTTTTGTTCAGATCGAGAAGCAGACCCGTCTTCAAAACGAAGTCAGGCAAAGTCTGACTCAAGTCATGGCCGAACTCTCGTGGTCTGAACTGGATTGGGTGGATCTACTTCGAGAACTCGAAACGAAAGACCGCCTAAGCCTCGTCGAAGAGTCTCTATTGCAGGAGCTGCGACGGATTTCAGACCACTCAACGGCGGGCCTACAGACACCCTAGTTCTTTTTCCAACTCGCAGCTGTAGATTTCAAGACTTCTTCTTGATCCGCCACCAAAAAGCCGGAAAACTCCCATTGAATGATTCGCTGGAATGTTTCACCTGAGATTTTTGAGCTCGGGCCACTCGCACCCCGATGGTATGGCGTCCTATTTGCCTTGGCTTTCGTGGCGGGTTATCTGGTCGTCAAGCGCTGTTTTGTGCTAGAGAACAAGAATCTCAAGGCTCTTGACCCCCTTCTCATTCGGATCATTGTGGGAACTGTCGTCGGCGCCCGATTGGGGCATTGCTTGTTTTATGAGCCGGGCTTCTACCTCGCCAACCCCCTAGAGATTCTGTTTGTGTGGAAAGGGGGCCTCGCCAGTCACGGGGCGGCGATTGGGGTCTTTATTGCGATCTTTCTTTTTGCGAGAAAGTACAAGCAGTTTTCTTTTTCCTGGGTTCTGGATCGAATTTGTCTGGCCATACCCTTGGGGGGCGCGCTGATTCGCGTCGGAAATTTTTTCAACTCAGAAATTATTGGCAAGCCAACCCATCTCTTTTGGGGAGTGGTTTTCGAGCGCATCGACAGTGTCGCTCGACATCCCTCGCAGATCTATGAGGCTCTGAGTTATCTTGCGATTTTTCTGTTCACTTGGAGCCTGTATCGAAAGAAGATTCCAGTTCAAAACGGATTCTTCTTTGGATTGGCGTTAGCACTCATCTTTAGTGCCCGATTTCTCATTGAGTTCAGCAAAGAAGCTCAAGTGGGATTTGAAGAGGCCTGGGCTCTGAATATGGGGCAGTGGCTAAGCCTTCCCTTTATCGCAATTGGACTCTTTTTGGTTTTCCGCTTGTGGGGCTCTCGCCCTCAGGAAAAAAATCGAAACTAAGATCATGCCCGCGCCAAAAACCTGAATGCCGCTAGGAATCTCTGAGAAAAACAAATAGTCGAAAAGAAGAGCAAAGACGGGAACAAGATAAGTCACGGCACTCGCCCGAACAGAGCCAATCTCTCGAATCAGATAAAAGTAAATCCAGAGGGCCAAGGCGGTAGAAATCACTCCCAGATAGATCAATAGCAAAATAGGATAGGCTGAGGAACTGAGTTCCCGCCAAGAGCTCTGACTGGCATCGGCAAAGAAAAAGCTAAAAAACAAAAGAAAGAGCATGGCCGCACTATGCTGATGAACCAGAAGAGTCGAAAAACTGACATCCTTTCGATGAGTCAGATAATAGCGATTAAAGATAGAGCCTAATCCGTAAAATGAGGCCCCCACGAGCACCGCAGTTGCGCCCAGTATCTCAATCCACTGGCCCACTTGCAGTAGCGGATAGAAAAGTAGAAAGACTCCCACGAAGCCGACCAAAAGCCCCCAGCCCGTGGAGCGAGAAAAGTCTGCTCGTTCTTCTGATCGAAAGAGTCCGAAAATAAAAACTGTTGTCCACAAGGGGACGCTTGCATTCAAGAGTCCTGCAAGCCCCGCAGAGATCTGAATAGCCCCCCAGAACAGAAAGCAGAAGGGAATGGCCAGAGAAAACAAACCGACCACCCACAATCGCCAGGCCAACTTCCATTCGATTCTTTTCAGCTTTCCTAAAATTCCAAAGAGAATCCACAGAGAAGCGCTCGCCAATACCAGTCGGGCGGCTGCAGCAACAAAGGGATCGATCGTTCTGACGACTTCCTTAATGGCTACAAATGAACCGCCCCAAAAGGCGGCTAACAAGCAAAAAAGAAAAAGCTTTTTAGGGGACAATAAAATCTCTAGCCTTTGAGTTGAGGGTAACGACTGAATATGAGTGAAGCTTTTTCTGAATCGAAAATCAACTCCTCCGAATTGAAAGATCGGATGGAGGCTCTTCGAGCTTTCTTTGAGAGCAGAAAGTCTCAGTCGCTTGAGTTTCGCCTCTCTCAGCTCAGAAGCCTGCAGGCGGAGTTACAAAAAAGAGAGAAGGACTTGTTCGAAGCTCTTCGGGCGGATCTGAACAGACCTCCCTTTGAAGCCTGGACCGGAGAGATTCAGCCGATTTTTCGCGAACTCGATCTCATGATTCGAAAGCTGCCTCGATGGTCTCGACCGAAAAGACTGTCCACCCCCTGGTGGAGAATCGCTCACTTTCTCTCGTCTGCAGAATTAAGCCGAGAGCCCTATGGTCTCTCACTCATTTTTTCTCCATGGAATTATCCTCTTCAACTCGCGCTGCTGCCCTTGATGGGCTCGATGGCGGCAGGCAATGTAAGCGTCTTAAAGCCCTCGGAGCAATCTCCGAATTCGTCCCAACTCCTTTATGAGATTCTGACAGCCTCAGTGCAAGCTGACTTTGTACAGGTCTTTTTGGGAGGTCCCTCAGTGGCACAAGAACTGATGGAGCATCGCTTTGAGAAGCTCTTTTTTACCGGAAGTACTCAAACAGGCCGAGAGCTGTATCAGAAGGCGGCAAAACAGCTCGCCTCAGTGACACTCGAACTTGGAGGCCGCTGTCCAAGCGTCATTATGCCCTCGGCCAATTTTGAAAAGGCCGCTGAACGAGTGCTTTGGGGAAAGGCTTTCAATGCAGGTCAAACCTGTGTGTCTCCGAATCATCTCTATATTCCAAGAAAAAGAGTTTCAGACTTTGTCGAGATCTTTAAGCTCTACTCCGCCCGACTAGAGGGGCATTTTTCTAAACTCATACACTCACGGCACTTCAATCGAATTCAAGAACTGGCTCAAAGCCCAGCCAAACAACGAATCTGCTTTGGCAAAGAAAGAGCGGATGCCAATCACTTTCCGTTGACCCTCTTGATCGAGGCCTCTCTGGATGGGGCAGCAAGCAAAGAAGAAATTTTTGGCCCAATCTTGCCTGTCTATGGCTTCGACTCTGAAGACGAACTCCAACAGTGGTTACAAAGAGACCAAGACGCCTTGGCGGTCTACTTTTTTTCGTCAAATGAGTCTGAGATTTCAAAATACCGAGCTTTGACTCGTTCTGGGGCTTTTGTCGTCAATGACCTTTTGGTTCATCTCACCCATCCCGAGCTTGCGTTTGGAGGAATCGGGAAGAGCGGGCTAGGAGCCTACCACGGTCGATTTAGCTACGAATGCTTCAGTAGCCTTCGTAGTTTCGAGAGAAGGCCGCTCTGGGATCGCTGGGGCATGAGATTTCCTCCTTACAAAAATACATTGACCAAATGGGTTCGAGACTTCATTTAAAGGGGAATGCTTAGAGCGGAACAGACGGAAGCTTGACATGACTGCAAAAAAAGTTGTCACTATCAAAGCCTGCTTTTTTGGGCTGGAGCAAAGAAAAAATCGGGTGGGCATTTACAAACAGCCTTCTTCGGATACAATCTTTCGAAGGCCAGGAGTTTTTGAAAGGGGAGTTCAGGAATGAGTCAGATGCCAAGTAAAAAAGTGATTGAGACATGCCGAAAGAAACTAACGGATCTCAAGCAAAAGCATATGAACACGCTTCAGCTATTGTCGACCGAGCTTGTTAAAGAGGCTTCGGGTGACATTGCAGACAAGGCCCGAGAGCTTCAGGAAGAAGTTTTTTCATTGGCTCGTCGAGAGAAGCTCAGCCAAGAACTCTCTGAAATCGAGCAGGCCCTTGATCGCATTAAGAGCAATCGATTTGGAATTTGCGAGGAAACTGGCAATCCGATCGAAGAGAAGAGACTCCTGTCTATTCCTTGGACCCGTTTAAGCCTTGAGGGGGCCGAAATTAGGGAGATGGAGAGGCAAGAGGCTCAAGAGGAGCTCTCCTAAGAATTTTCTTGAAAAGGACTAAGTTTCTTTCTAGTCCTGAATCGTGCCCAGACACCGAAAGCCCCAAATCTTTTATTTTCGGAGGCCTACCCCTAAAGTAGATGCCTTTCTCGTGATGGTCGAACGAAGTCGAAAGAAAGAATACTTTGGCTTTCCCTCGCTTGAGGCCGCCTTGGATTTTGTGGAGCAAAGGGAGACGGACTTGGGCCTAAACTGCGCTCTGTATCAAAATGTGCCCTTGGTGGAAGAGGATTAGGCCAAGCAGGGCTCTCGAACGAGGCCTGATTTTTACTTAACTTCGTTGTTGTTGAGTCTTCTTATCTCGAGATTTCTCTGCTTCATGGGCCTCGATGTAGTCGTTGAGCTCTTTCGACTCCGCCTCAAAGCGAATGCCATAGAGACGACCGATTTGGGACTCCATCGGGCAGGGGTGAACATAAAGAAGTTCCCCTCGAATCTCAAACTCTGAGCCCTTAGAGTCTAGCTTCAGTTGAAGCCGCAAGCCTTGCCCGACCCGTAGTTGAAAGTCTTCAAAAGGCGCCCAAAAACCACAACCCCCTCGACTGACATTGAGAAGCTTCTCTCCAATCGGCCCCGCTAGGGTTCTGAGCTGAAGCTCTGGAAGCTCTTTGGCTTCGTATCTCGGATACTTTCTCCTCGGTTCCACTCTAAAATTCTCCCCTAGACTCCACTATTCTATCAGAATTAGATCGGTACCGGCGAGGGCTTCCGTCTTGAAAGATTCTCCGATATCCTCCAAATTTTTCGGAAATTAGAAAGCTAACAAAACCAGTTGAATCGAGGCATTCGCAAACTTTGCGGAGCCCAAATCGCAAGAATTTCAAGGCATGGGGGCTCAATGCCTGAAATATAGCGCCCCAGACGGCCCAAAGATTGCATTATTTCAAACTGAAGTGCAGGAAACCACCAAAGTTTTTAGATGGACGAGCCATAGAACGAACTCAGGTTCGACTCAGAGTTCTGCCGCAAGATGCCAAAGCCTTGTGATTTTCTTGGCCGTCCTGTTCTGGGTGGGAACCAGCTCCACACTGGCCAATTCTGGCGAACTTTATTTTGCCGAGCGAACCGGAAGCTCCTATACCGAGCCTCGCAGTCTCATCATCACAGAAAACAATCTTCAACAGCTTCCACGAACTCTTCAAACTTTGGTGAGCCCAGGCGATCGGCTAAGCTTTGTGATGAATGAAGGCCAGGCGGTCGGACCTTTCGCAGTCTTCTCTAGAGCAGGAGAATTGAAGATTTCTGGAGGAATGAATCCGAATCAACGAATTGCTGGAAGGCTTAGTGTCTTCGACCGAAGAGAGGGGGGGCAAACTCGAGAAGAGGTGGCTCGCTTTTATTTTGAGGATGGGCAAGTCCGTCAAGGTCTTCGATTGAAGCCGGGTGGAGAGACTCACAGTCGCACTGATTTTGAAGACTCAACACTTGAAGATTCAAAAGCCGAATCCTTCAAGAACCTCTCAAGCGAGTCTGGCACGAGGCTTTCTTTTGGAGAGACAAGCATTCAGATTCCTGAAGCACTAAAGCTGCAAATCCGCCAACTCACCGAAGACTTCTACGGGGCCTTGGATCAGCTCCGATTAGAAAACATGAGACGAGTTCCCATGGGCCAAGAACCCATAAGGCGTGTTGACACCACAGCTGCCAACCAGATTCCCTTTGAGGTCTTGGTTTCAAGCAGAACTCCGGCAGACCCTGTTGGCACTATTGAAGCCCTCTATCGCTCAAAAGGTCTGCCTTATCTGGCCAGTGCTAATTCTTCTCCAGGTGTGAACACCGATGTTCCTCAACCAGCCCACACCGATGGACCCCGTCGACCCACAGCCGATTTCTTAGGAGCGGGACGATAACGATGAAAGAATCCCTTGAACTTCGTTCGGTTTTTCTTCTTCTGCTTTCTGCTGGTCTCTTTATTCTTCTTTCTTCCCCAATCTTTTCCCAGAGCAGGGGGGAAGATATTGAAAGCGCTTACCAATGTGTGCCTGAAATTCTTCAACACCGAAGTGTTCTCGATGTGCTCAACGATGGAGCAAGATTCTTAGGACGACCAGGCATGGAAATCAGTCGGGAGGTCTTCGACCTGTCCACTCGTCTTGCCTTTGTTGGCGAAGAGCTGGCGGGTCGAGCCAGAACTGTCGACTTGAGCGAGGATAATCCTGGGGGAGTTTTCAATCCTGAAAGAAACAGGCTTCGAGTGCAACTGGACTGGACGGAGGGCGCCTTTCCCGACGGAGTCAATCCGGAACGGATTCAAGAAGTCATGGGCTCGATCTGTGAGGTTTTAACTGAAGGTCAAGGAGATCGACCCATTCCCAATGAAGTCGTTGGACTCTGTCAAACTCATGTCGAGCGCTACCTCGGTCAGACGGAAGCTTTCTACGAACACAACTGGGAGAGCATTGTCAGAGCCTCGAAAGTTTTCGAACGAGGCAACTACAACAGTCAACAACTTCTCGAAGCCCTTCGAGATGTAGAGTTTCAAAGCGCCAGTCAGGCCACCATTTTGCGCTACGGAAGCCAGCCCATTGTCGATTGGAACTGGCTCTTTGAAACCTTTGGAATGTCTAATCTTACACGAGTGCGCGGCAGTTTGGACTATCTTCTTCGGATACACATCGAGGGCCGCAACGAGACTCGACACTTCATTGTTCCCCATTTAGGAAATGGGAGATATCTGAACCCGATTTTCTTCGTCGGAGATCAGCCCGACGAGTCTTGGCATCGAGGCTTTTCCTCTGCAAATTCAAACTTTTAGAAGACTTCTCCTCAGTGACTGAGCTTCCGGTTACAATGGAAGCTATGGGAAGTAGAGGGGTTTTTTGCCCAAGCCAAAGGGCCTTTACCATGGTCGAGCTGATGATCGCTCTTCTATTGGTGTCCTCTTTGGGGCTGGGCATTTCGATATATTTGCAGAGATCCTCCCAAAGTCTTCGCACGAGCGAAGAGGGTGGAGACATCGAGCAGTCTTCGCTCTTGCTTTCTCGAATGCTTTCGTCAGACATTCGGCAGGCCGTTTACCTGAACCCCTCTTGCGTTGGGAATGCCGCCACCGATGAGGTTTCTACCAACTGTGCAGATATTCCCTTTCGGGGAGGCATTGTTCCTTTACCCGGCTTGAATATGGAAAGCCTCTCTTCTCTAGCGAATGTTCAGTTGCCCCCCACATTGGAAGCCAACGCCAGCAGCTTGACTAGCCCGCAAGATGGCCTTCGCATTCTCTTGTTTGATTTTGACCAAGACTTTCATTGTCCGCTCGATCGAACACTTGCCGTCAACCCGGAGCCCACTCAACAGCGACTTTTCGTGCCAACGACTTGTAATCAACTCGAAGTGGGCGGTCTGTATGTGATTGTGGAAGAGCACGGGAGTTTAAGTTTTTCAAACCTGCTTCAAGTCACCGCTCTCAGTGTCGGTGGCACAAACATTGAAGTAGAGCACTCGAATGCGGGCGCTAATCTCTACAACCAAGTGGGGAGTTTGGTGAATTCTGGCTTCACTCGAAACGCCAGACTCTATCCGGTTTTTGTTGTCGAATACGCGCTAGACGAACAACAAAATACGGGTCTTTATCGACGAGAGATCCGGCCTCACCCTGGTGACTTGTCGGGCTTTGGGGAGTGGCAACCCGTGGATGCTCTTGTCGAATCCATCCAGTTTACCTATGTCAGTGTATTGAGTAACGGAACCGCGCAAACTCATTTGCGAACCATGCAGTTTACCGCTGATGTTGGCAATAATGGGGTGGAAGACATTCGAGGCGTTCAGCCTCGTATCATCTTTCGGTCTCAGCGAAGCACGGAGGGCGGGCAACTCTTTGCCAATCCTATGATTCCGGGTTCACCGCAAGACAGCTTTCCGCGCAAAGATCACAATTTCTTTGTGGCGCTTCAGAACTTTGAGCTTTAGTGCTTGGACCACTAGTTCAAATGGAGAGAGCTTTGCCGAGTCTGCTTCGAACTCAAACGATTCTCTAGTATCCAGTAGATCAAGCTGATCCAAAGAAGATCCGCCAAGAAAAGATGGCCAATCTTCATCCAAACCGGCGCCAAAAAAAAGAGAGTCAAAAAACCAAAACCCAAATGAATCCAATACAGACCGAAGAGAAAGTTTCGCTGAGAAGGGGCTGTCTGAAAATCTTGTTGCCTTATCCACCTAAGAAAAACATAGACCGAAAAAATCGCCAGTAGGGGATGGAGTAGACGAAGGCGAAGCAAAAGAGGGCTCTCGGAAGAAAAGTCAGAGAGAAATCCTGCAATCAAGCTCTCTGAGGGGTAGAGCGTACTGGCAAGGGCCGCCCAAGCCCCAGTGACCGCGGTGAGCAGCAAGATGATCATCAAGAAAGAATCCATGCCGAGATTTTTCAAAGAAAGACTCTGAGCTTTTTTGGCTGCGACCCGCCATTGAAGAACGAGTGCGGTCAACAAGAGAAGCGTATTACCCAAATGAAAGCTCATGGCGACCCATCGACCCAGCGAGGCGTCTTCTCCAACCCAAGAGAAGAGAACGAGTGCGGCTCCAATCAAAGCCTCGACAAGGGTCAGAAGTAAAACTGCCGTGGCCGCCTTATATAAAAGGACAGAACTCTTACGAAGCCAAAAGGCCCAGAACCAGCCAGCCAGCACCAGAAGACCAAAGACCCCAGACTTTAGGCGATGAAAGAGCTCGATCCAGGTCTGAATGGCGTCGGCCAAAGCCTGTTGGGGAATCCATTCGCCATGACATAGGGGCCAATAATCTCCGCAGCCATCGCCTGAGCCCGAGATCCGCACAAAGGCCCCCCAAAGAATAATGACGACACAATAGACCAGCAAAAACAAACTGAAGCGGGCATATTGAGATATCGACTTTTCCATCGCTACCACTCTCTCTAGCACATCCCCTGATCTTTGATCCAATAGGGGAGTACAAGCTTTTGGCTTGCTGACGCGTTTGATCGTCCTTTCAGACTTCGATTTTCTCCCTGACGACTTAAGCCCGATGCACCGTTAGCTTGTCTTCCCTCTGAAGAGATAAGAATTCTGACGAGCTGAGACATCAATGGTGCGGCATAGATGGGATCTTTTCCGGATTAGTTGGGATGTAGTGCGTTAGATTTGGGTTTTTGAGGAG
>REDG01000013.1 GCA_007693605.1 Bradymonadales bacterium | reverse complement strand
AGCTTTGCTGGGGTTAGAGCCTTTGGGCATTCAAAGCTGGATCAGCATTCTCATCATGGCACCCAGCGTTCTCCTTCTGGTCGAACTTCACAAACTTATACGAAGGTAAAATAAAGCGAGATTTTGCTCAAATCTAAGAGTCGACGAGTTTCGGGGCCAACGATTTAAACGTATCGCTGCAGGAGAGTAGTGCTTGCAGCTGAACGAATCACATAGAAATTCTACATACAAGTAGGCTCGCTCTGATTCTCGGATCTGGCATCGAGCTCCCGTTTGCATCGCTCGAGGGTTACGAGAATACCCATAAACGAGGACAAACTGTCATTGGAATAGACTTCCCCATCGCTAAACTCTAGGCTCAGTGGTCAATGCTGCACTGGCTTCTTTGTATTTTCTTACTAACCGCGACTCAGGCCACGCTGCAGGCAGCCAGCCCGGAGACCCGTCAGACTCAAGGCAGTGAGCTAAGTCCTAGCGTCGTATGGTCTAACCTTGGTGTCGTTCGCTCCGGTGATCTGCCTGGGATTAAATCGCCAGAGCCAAGCAGCGCGCCAGATTTTCACGATCGGATCCGCCTCAGCTGGGCAAACCGCTCGACCTTGTCCTACGTCAAACTTGATCGTAATAGGACCGAAGGCTCCTCTGTCTTCGACCTCCCATCGATACCTCGTGCTCCACCAGCTCTTTGAATTCAAAAGGTCGCTGATTTTAATATGTAATTTATTTTGGAGGAGCATTCATGGATGAGCCGTGGTGGCTTGTCGTCTTAGTTGTGTTCTCTTTCCCTGCATTTGTCGTCGGGCTTCGATTGCTTGGCTGGTGGTATGGGCGAAAGAGCGCTTCCAAGGGACAGGGGGAATCGAAGGATTCCTAATCGAGAGGGGGTGAAGAGGCCCAAAATGGGCCTCGCCCCCGATCATCATTGACTGCTATAAAGATACTCATGAAAACCTCCTCGAAATCTTCAGGGCTTGCGAATGATCCCTTAAGGAACGTCGTGCTGGCTATGGATCCAACCGTGAATCGCCGCGGTAGTTTTTCAGCCTATTCAGGGATTGTTTCAAAGTTTCAGAAAATTGGGGCGATCCCCTCGGTCAGAGTAGTATCAATGATTCATCAGTCACTCTTTATGGTTCCCCCAGAATGGTATTATCAAAACAAAGATCGCTACGCTGAAGAGACATGAGATCGGCTTGAATCTGCTTTAAAGACCGAGCTTCGCTTCAAAGCAATTCATGTTTTGAAGGGAAAATCTTCTTCTAATCGATTGTTAATCCATGAGCTGTCCGCTTACCTTAAGAAAATTCATTCGGAACTTCTTATTGTATTTGCAAGCAACAGAACGGGCATTCCTTATTGGCTTCTTGGTAGTTTTGCAGAAACGGCCGCATTGAGTGCATCGACTCCAGTTTTAGTCATAAAGCCTCATACGAAAGGCCTGTCCTTTTCTAGAACGCCCAGGTTTACAGTGGCAGTGGACCCTCAAAAACAAGTTTCGAAGGAGCATATTAATTACATTCTTAGGTTTGCTCGGCCGGCTGATGCTCAAATCGATCTTGTTGGCGTAAAGAAGATTCAGAAGGCTTTGCTTGGAAAAATCCGAAAGCAAAAGACTGAATCAGCTCCCCTGTCCCATCTGAAAGATGCTGAGCGCGAGCTTACCCGTGCGGGGCTCAAGGTTAACCTGGAGCTCTTGCCAGAATCAAAGTCTATACCCGAGACCGTGGTTAAATATTCAGAAACTAAAAAGTCGTGGGGAATCCTATGTCCATCGACTATTGATCGGTCTGGAAGTGATCTCCTGTTGGGGTCAACTTCAAGAAAGATTTTAACATTAACCAAAAGACCCTTTCTTGCCGTTAGATTGTGATGGGCCAGATGATGCCGGTTGAGTTTCAGGGATTCTCACTGGAGTTCATATTGATCTTTGGTTCTGCGCTTCTCGTCTTTGCAGTGCTGGCAAGCCGAATCTCTTCCTTTACAGGCGTACCCGCTCTTTTGATTTTCTTAGGCTTAGGGATGCTCGCGGGCTCAGAGGGTCCCGGTGGAGTTCCCTTTGAAAATTACGCTGTGGCCTTTGCTGTGGGAAGTGTTTGCCTTAGTTTCGTTCTCTTTGATGGAGGTCTTCGAACGTCTTGGAGCGGTGTTCGCCCGATTCTACGAGTTGGAACGGCGCTATCCGTCATTAGCACGGTGGTAACGGGCGTCGTCACGGGCTTGTTTGCTCATTATGTGCTTGGCTTGAGTTTACTCGGAGGACTTCTCCTCGGAGCCATTGTCTCATCAACAGATGCTGCGGCCGTGTTTAGTATTTTGCGTTCGAAAAATTTGTCTTTACGCGGGAAGCTCAAACAAGTGCTTGAGTTCGAGGCTGGAAGCAATGACCCCGTAGCCATATTTCTCACCCTTTCTATTCTTTCCCTTATAACCGCAGAGTCCACTGGCGTTTTTGCGATCGCACTATTCTTTGTTAAACAAGCGGGTCTGGGCTTGCTCTTTGGCTATGCAGGAGCAGAAGGAATTCGATTTCTCATGAACCGCGCCGGAATTGAGTATGAAGCTCTTTATGGAGTTCTCATGGTCGGCCTGGTTTTAATGGTTTTCTCAATTACTGCGTATTTAGGCGGAAGTGGCTTTCTTGCTGTTTATATCACAGGGCTCATGCTCGGGCGACGCGACTATCTACATAAGGCTTCCATTACTCGATTCATCGATGGCGTCGCCTGGATGTCTCAGATCACCATCTTTCTTGTGCTAGGACTTCTTGTATTTCCTTCAAACCTTATTCTCGTATGGAAGGAAGGGCTCCTGTTAGCGGTGTTTATGATGTTTATTGCGAGACCTCTGAGCGTTTTTGTAGCGACGCCAGGCAAGAGCCTCGAGCGAAGAGCTCGCTTGTTTGTATCATGGGTTGGTCTTCGTGGGGCCGCCCCAATCATTCTAGCCACTCTACCGTGGAGCCTTGGGCTTCCAAATGCAGAATACTATTTCAACTTGGTTTTCTTTATCGTTCTGATCTCTGTTGTTGCGCAAGGCATCTCGATTCCCTGGGTTGCATCTAAGCTGAAAGTCACCGAACCGCTTCTAGAAGAGCCTGCCTTGGAGAAGGCTGAACTTGGTCAACTTCTACCGCCAGGCTATGTCCCAATAGATGCGACCATGACTTTCGAGACTTCTACCAAGGACCTGCGGATTGTTGACCTTCAGCTTCCGGAGGGTGTTCTCCTAACGAGCATCGAGCGAGATGGGCGGTTTATCGTCCCACAAGGAAGCACCGTCGTGGAGGCGGGCGATAGAATTCGTGGCTTTGCGCAAGAGTCTAGCGTTGATGAGCTCAAGACAATATTTGGTCGCACTCGAAAACTTAAAACACTTTAATCCTCAAAGTGGATTTACAGTGGATTTACGAGAAATTTTTATTCTTGCTGATTTTGGGGGCTTCGCTTAAACTCTGATTATCACTGAGGAATTTGGTGGGCGATACTGGATTCGAACCAGTGACCTCTACCATGTCAAGGTAGCGCTCTAACCAACTGAGCCAATCGCCCTTCCTCAGGTTCTTAGGGATTTCCTAGCTCTATTGCTAATCGGCGTCGCTGATCCTGTCTAGATCTGATTTTAACCCTCTCTTTCGGAAGAAGAGAGCCCGCCAAAATTTTGCTTTATAACCTGTTGGAGTGGCATATTCCCTGTTATCCTTCGGCTTGTTCACCCCCTATGAGTCAAAAGAAAATCTTAATCATCTTAGGCAACCCGAAAACCAAGAGCTTTTGTCGCTCCCTCGCTGAAGCCTATGAGATCGGCGCTCGTCAAGGAGGGGCCGAAGTGCGACTTCTCGACCTCCGAAAACTTAAATTCGATCCCATCCTCTGGGAAGGATATGCCAAAGAACAGGAACTTGAGCCCGACCTCCAAAACGCGCAAAAACTGATTCTGTGGGCTGAGCATTTGGTCATCGCCTTTCCGGTCTGGTGGTCTAGTATGCCCGCCCTTCTCAAAGGCTTCTTCGATCGCGTTTTTTTGCCCGGCTTCGCCTTTGACTTTCGACCCGACAATCCCCTTTGGAAGAAACACCTTAAAGGTCGTTCGGCTCATGTGATTATCACCATGGGCTCTCCCTACCTCATCTATCGAACTCTTTTCGGAAAGGCCACACACCGAGCCATGATCAACGGGATTCTAAAATTCTGTGGGATCTCTCCGGTGCGCTCCACTACCATCAGCTATGTCGAAGACATGGCGCAAGAGGAACGAGAAGCCTTTCTTCGAGAACTCGAAGATAAAGGCAAAGAGTTTTACTAAGCCTCAGCTTTCACCAGACGAAGGTGACTGCCCTTGCCCAATCGAAATTTTGGAATCTTTGCCAAGAACTCTTCGCCGGCCTCATTTGCCATGACATAATGGCCATGCATCTCCCCTCGTGGCGTCCAAAGCGGGCAGGCACTCACATAGCGAAAAACCTGATCGGGAGCCAAAACGGGCTGCTGCCCTACGACTCCATCGCCCTTCACTTCTTCCACCTGACCCAACGCATCGCGAATCACCCAATGCCTTCTCAACAACTGGACCACCGTCTCGCTCTCATTAAAAATCTGCACCTCGTAAACAAAGTAAAACAGATTCGACTCGGGCTTCGACTCAGGGGGAAAGTACTGCGAACGAACCTCCACGCGAATTCCTTGGGTTGTCTCAACGGCGGGCTTCTGCTGAGAAAAATCTGGAAGCTTTGGTCGAAAACTATTAGTCACCGTACTGTTCCAGACCCCAACTCTGTAGTTTTGGTAAAAAACTATACTTCGTCATATCGAGCTGAATCGGCGTCAAAGAAATTCGATTCTTCTCTGCCGCCTCACAATCGGTGTCAGCGTCAATGCGACTCTTCACAGAGGCCCCGCCCAACCAGTAATAAGGCCGCCCTCGCGGATCAATTCGCTCCTCTAGCACATCATCATAGACCCGCTTGCCCATCTTACAGATCACACAACGCCTCTCGCCGACTTCCGTCTCACTCGGGACATTGACATTGAGAATCATATAGGGCTCGAGTGAATGTTCGACCGTCTTTTGAGCAAGATAGGCTGCAAAATCAGCCGCTCCGTCGTAGCTGTATTCGTCTTCTCCGTTTTTCGGAATCGCTGAAACGGCAATGGCTGGCACACCCAAGAGTGCCGCTTCCAAAGCGGCAGCGACTGTCCCAGAATAAGTCACATCATCCCCAAGATTGGCCCCCCGATTGATTCCTGAAACCACGATGTCAGGCTTTCGCGGCAATAATCGATTGATCGCTAAGTTCACACAATCGGTTGGAGTGCCGTCCACCGCATACTCATGATGATCTCGACTCACCTTCTTCACCCGAAGCGGTCGATGCAAAGTCAAGGAATGACCGGAAGCAGACTGCTCACGATCAGGAGCCACCACCCAAACATCCCCGATTTTTTTTAGAGCTTTGGCGAGACTGCGAATTCCTTCTGTAAAAAAGCCATCATCATTAGACACCAGAATGAGCACAATTTTTCCTTTCAAAAGCCTCTGCCGGATTGGGGGCTTCTCCAAAATACAAGGCCTTCTCTCGGCAGTTGTAAAGCTCAGAAATCTCATTCTGATAACGAGACTCGATCACCTTTCTCTTCAGCTTCATGCTCGGTGTCAGCTCGCCTCCTTCGACGGTCCAAGCCTTTGGCAAAAGACCAATATGTTTCAGTCTCTCGTGCGGACTCAAAGAACGGTTGATTCGATCTACCGCACTGAGAAAATGACTCGGCTCAAAGCCGTCCTGAATCGAAAGAAGCGCAACACAAAAGGCTTTTTCTTCACCCACCACCATCGCCTCTTGCACCCCCACCACGGCCCTGAGTTGAGCCTCAATGGGTTGGGGGGCAACATATTTGCCGTTCGAACCCTTAAAAAGATCTTTCTTTCTGTCAGTAATTCTCAAGCGCCCCTCGTTATCTAAGACCCCGACATCTCCCGTATGAAACCATCCATTGCGTAGTACTTCTTGGGTCGCCTCGGGCTTTTTATAGTAGCCCATAAAGTGGAAGTCAGCCTTTGCGCAAATCTCTCCGTCTTCTGCGACTCGCAAGTCGACGCCTGGATAGGATCGGCCCACGCAGCCAAAGCTCTTGGGGTTCTTCTCAGCGACCGTTGTCAAACAAAGGGTCTCCGTCAACCCGTAGCACTCCCGAACTCGAATCCCATACTCGACCAAATTACTGGCAACATCGGGGTTTAGTTTCGCCGCGCCTGAAAAAAAGCCTCTCACCTTTTGAAACCCAAGCTTTCTCTTCACCAAGAAGGGGATCAAGAAAGAGCGAAAAATCTTTGGAATCGCCTGCAACCTCTTCTGAACGAGTGGGTTATGCTTCACTTCCTTTTCAATCCGTTGAAGAATCAAATTCCAAACACGAGGCACGGCAAAGAAAATGGTTGGTTTCACCTTCGGCAAAGCGCCCACTACTTTTTCTACTTGGTCCACAAAATAGACGGAAGCCCCCGAGTAGATGCTTCCAAACTCTGACAAGACTCTCTCTGCCACATGGCTCAGAGGAAGATAGGAAATCAGTCGATCTCTCTCTGAAATCCCCAAACTCTCTCGCCCAAGCTCTAAAGCCAATCCAATATTCTTTAAGCTGTGCATTACTCCCTTGGGCTCGCCCGTCGTGCCACTGGTATAAACAATGGTTGCGACCGCCTCAAAGTCTGGCTCCTTTCTTGAGTAAGCTTTGCCAAGTTGAGCCCTTGCCTCTCGATGAAGCTCATGAAATCCAATGAGTTGAACTCCCTGCAGCTCTTGGGGCTGATCTGTCACAAAGAACTGAAGCCCTGTTTCTTTGAGGATGTAGTCTCGCTCTCTCGAGCTAATCTGTGGGAAAAGGGGCACTGAAACTCCCCCGCTCAGAAGAATCGCAAAATCAATCAAAACCCAATCCACCTGATTGCGACCCTGTAGGGCAATGCATTGAGAGGCCTGAAGCCCCCGCGACTCGAGCGCAAAGGCATAGGCCTGAACCCAGGCCCAAACCTCTGACCAAGTCATCTCTTGAAAAGACTCGAAACTCTTGCCCCCAAAACTCTGATAGCCATAAGCCTTTGCATCAGGGCTTTCGAGAGCTCTCTTCTTCAAAACACCGATCGGATCGATAAAGTTCGTCATATCTTTGTAGGCTAGCCAGCCCCTCCTTTCGGATCAACTGCCAGGAGCTTAAATACAGGTTTACATAATACATGATGGGCCTGTGAATTACCAGAGTTCGACCTCTTCGAGGCCTCGAAAGTGGAGATTTAGACCAGCAGATTGATAGCTTTTCAGCTTTTGATGAAGGCTTTGAAGGCTCGAATTCATCACGAAGCCCTTCTCTAAAAAGGAATAGACTTCGGGCCGATAGCGCCTTTCAAACTCCCGATCTTCATCACTCAAGAAGTGTTGCATTTGAACTCGATAGGTTCGCTCCATCCGATCAAGAGAATATTCTTCCGAGAACTTCAAACTCTCTAAGAAAAATGAAACCCGATCAAAGCCTAATGACTTCAAACTAGAGGCTCCGGGCATTTCATTAAAGACTTGAGGACTATTCAAATAATGCCAGTCCATAAAGACAATGGCTCCCAGCTTTTCAAGCCGTTCTTCAAAGAGCGCTTCGATGGGAACCATTCCCGATCGCAATCTCTGATTAAAGGCCAAGCGGGCTAAAAAATTGGGAACATAAATGGACGAGTTCTGATCAAAGGTCTCCGGTTGGACGGGAGTCCCCCTCCAAAGACTCACAAATTCATAAAATTCTGGGGTATAAAAAATACTCTCTGCCGTAACCGGTGGGCTGACATACAGAACCTCACGACGGCTCCGACTCATGGGGTCTGTGTCAGACAGGTCTGGATTCAAGAACTGAGAGAAATACAAATCGAGAGCATGGGTCTCTCCCACAAAAAAAATCTGGAGCTCATTCGGCGCTCTTCGAGCAATCGCATTTTGCATCTGCTCTCGGATCACCGAAAAACGCCTTGAGAGTTTCTGGGAATCTTCACGACTTTGGCGCGACTCCCCCTGCCGACGACGACCATCCAACTGAAGCTCGAATCTTCGAGAGGCATCAAACTGAATCAAGTCAAGGTCACCGACTGGGCCTCGGCTTGACGACAGAGGCGGCGAAAATCTTACCCGATGATTTCCAGCGAGAACTCGATCCAGATGTTCTCGGGTCATTTGATACTCCTCAGGTCGGTTCTTTTGTATCGCCAAAAAGGGAGAGGAACTACCGTACTTCTGCACCCAATCTCGCCAGGCGGCGCTCTGAACAAGAGCGATTGAAGCCCCCTCCGACTCTGCACTCTCTCTTGTTTGTTCTATCGGCTTCTGAGACGGCGGAGCAAACTGAGGCTCTAAGGCCTTGGGGTCAGGCTGCGACTGACAGGCATGAAGAAATCCAAGAAGAAAGAAGAGCCCGCCCACTCTCAGCGGAAATCTTTCGCTCCCTTCGAAACTCCAAAAGCCTAAGGAAACACAAGCCAATTCAATCCTCCCCTCCCCCTCCTCGACATGGGGGACTCTCTGGCAGTTCCCTTGATCTAGAGGCCTCCTCTGGAGTCTTTAAGATCAATGAAAGAGCATGAACTCCGTCTTGAAGCTCCTCTTTCAAAAGCGCGTGAAGCTGTCGATGTCTTTCGATCAGCGATTGATGCTCAAAGCGATCAGACACACAGAAAACCTTAAAATGAGTTTCGGCCCCAACACCTGAGGCATGCTGAGCGCTTTCGTTGTGCAAGATAAGTTCTTGGGGTTTAAACTCCCTCTGAATCTTCTCTCGAATTCTGTCTTCTAAACTCATCACTGAGATCCAATATGGCCTCTTGGTGCGAGAGAATCAATCCTCGATCGGTGTGAGAGAGGCATCCCCTGTGGGTGACTCCAAGAAGAATTCTCTTAGCCTCTTCTCGATCTCTTTGAGCGCATCCATCAACTCAGAATCTTCCTCATCAGCTTTTCGAACAAATCGAGGATCAAGAGAGAGGTCGCGAATCTCTCCCTCCCGAGCCTCTGGTTCTTGAGAGGGCCTTGCCCTGATCTCTGTCTCTAACAAAATCTCCACAAGACTGGGACGAACGAGGGGGTCTGCAAAGAGCGGGGCCCAATCTTCTGAATGAGATGGAGTGAGCATTCCTTGCAGCACCTCACTCTCGAAGTAGCCCATGCGATATTGATTCAAAGCCTCTCTTAAAACTTCTCGTCTGGCTTTTGCAAGGCTATCTTCTGGATGAGAAAGGCCCGGAATCTCTCGAAGACTTCTAGCAAGAGCGGAAGAATCGTCTGTCTCAGGCGTCTCATTCCGGTCTCTCGAACTTCCGTCTTTTAGATTCTCGTAGAGATCTCTCATCCATTCTGAGTTCCTGCGCGTCCGTTCGGAGTTCCTGCGCGTCCGTTCTGTCGCGTCGAGGCTACGGTCTTGAAAGCGAAGCGCTTGGGATGATCGAAAGGCTTGCATCCATCTTGAAACTCTCTGCTCTGGGTTGAGAGCTCGTTCCCCCTCAGAGGCATTCCGCCAAGAATCCACTGGCGGAAGATGGTCAGAATAAAGCCGAAGCTCCCCTCCCACGAAGTTGCTGGACAAATTAGGATCCTGCAATCGCTTCTCAATCTGAGCCAAAACTCTCTTGTTCAGTCTTGGGGCTTGTCGAAGGATTGAGACTAGGCCCGCAGACGAGCTCTGCTCTGCAAGCAGCGCGCTTAAGTCTTGAGCGGCCTCACCGCTCAGAATTCTTTGCATTCTCTCGGCCGACTCTCGACTATGCTGCGAAAGTTGAGGATCGTTCGCCAAGGCTTCCGCAAAGATTCGTTGCTGGTCTTTGAAGCGATTGGGATTTTTCGGATCCACAATCGGATCCACAAATTGAAGCGACTCGTAGAAGTGGCGGTGGGGATCCTGCCGATCCACCGTTCTTAAAAAAGCCTTGGCTCGCTCTGGGCTCTGATCGAGAAGAAGGGCTTGGTAGTAGGCATCTCTGGCCTGGTCGAATTTAGCACTAAGACCATCGGCTCTTGCACTAAGATCAGCAGCTCTTCCACTAAAATCGTAGAGCTCATGCTCTGGGTTTTCAATGTCTGCGGTGGAGTAGCTTCCGGTCAGGAGTCGATCGACCACTGCATCGAGCTTGACCCGATTTAACATGCCCGCCCCATGCAAACCAGAGTCCGAGCCCACCAGGCGAAGAGCCGTGTTTTGCAACAGAGCCTTAGCGAGCTCTGGGGTCCACTCAATGCCTACCGCCTCTAAGCGCTGTCGCGCAGACTCGAGAGCAGCTGAAACTTGGGGGGCGGCGTAACTCGTTCCGTACTTGAGCCCTCCGTTGACCTCGAACTCTCGACCCACCGGAGCGAGAATCGTGACTTCTGGACCCCCTTGCGAGTAGGCATCAACAAAACCCGTTCGCGGGTCGACTGAACCGACCACAATATCACCTAATCGATTGTTACGATCCATGGGCTGGTCTCCATGATTTCCGGAAGAAATCACCAGGGTTCTCCCCTTTCTCATGCGCTCAATCGCCTCAGCAAAGGCATCGCTGCCTCCCAGATGAAGAGAGATGTTAACAATGGGAGAATCTCCCAATTGATCGGGGGTTTTCAGAAACTCAGACCAGCTCTGTGTGCTTCCAGAGCCTTCGAGACCGCCAGCTCCACCAAAGCTATGCGCGAAGGCGGAGCGAACTAAACTCCCGTGCGAATCCTGATTGTTAAACTCCGTATCGATGAAACTCACATTGTCCGCTGAGCTTGGCCGCTGAGAAAATTTGGCCCCGGTTAGCTGAGTCTCCATTCGAAGAGGCCGGGAGTCAGGCGCTGTGGCACCAACGAGATTTAGCAAATCATTGGCGGGCTCGGGGCTACAGACTTCAGCCCCTGCCTCCGCATAAGCCAAAAGGCCAAAAGAGAGCGCCCAAAGACCAAGCCCTACTGCAGACGAGCGCAGAGCGAGAATTGAGCGAAAACTGAAAGGCTTTAGACGGAACATTCCAGCAGATAACAAAAGCAAGTTAGATGCCAAAAATTGTCACTTTTGCTGGTCTTAAAAGCTTCTCAGGCCGAAGCTCTGCAAAGTTTTCATAGGCCGTTGGGAATCTAGACCTTTCTGATGTATAAATGGGCAGTTGAGGCCCTGGATCTTGTTCGCTGCTTTTTTCAGCTTCACAAGTCAAACTTGGCAGTTTTCAATGGCGGCTGCCGCAAGCACTGAAAACGATCGACCTCATTTTCTACTTTTGCCAGGTCTCTCGTTGGGAAATTTCTTCTCAAAGGCGCCAGAGTTTCGAGGGCTGATTCAAGATCTGAAAGCTGAGAGTTTTGAGTTCAGCCTTTTAGGCGCTAGAGGAAATCCACTTCCCGATCAAAGCGCCAAACAGATCGTCCACTTGGTTCGAGAAGTGGAGGGGCCGATTGTGATTGTCTCTTATAGCCGAGGATCTCTCGATGCCTTAGAGGCCATTCGACAGATGGACACGGAAGAAAGACAAAAAATACAGCTCTGGATCGCCCTTCAGTCTTTTTTTGGAGGATCCCCCCTCTTCAACGATATTGGACAAAAACCTGACGCCCTTCACCAGGGGGCGAAGTTTGTTCTGTCTGCACTGGGAGTTTCGAGGGCTTTAGTGACAGAACTCTCGAGCTCCCATCGAGAGACTGAGCTGGACAGAGCGAGACAGGACCTCCAAGCTCTTGTCGAGTCCATTCCAATTCATATTCATATGGGCAGCCATGGCGATCGAAAGCTGGCATGGGGCTATCGTTGGCTTTGGCGAGTCTTCGCGCGACAGCACTTGCCCCTTCTCAAAGAAACCGATGGAATCTTGCATCGAGAGGCAATGAGGCTCCCCCACTCAAGCAGCATCGGCGGGCCTCTTGAGTTTCATTGGCCGAACCTCAGCCATCATGACTTCTCGGCCATCCCAAAGCTTGTTCAACTCAGCTGCTCCAAAGCTCTCAGTATGAAGGGCCTGAGGTAAGGCTTAAGGCTGTCCTCAAAGAGATTATTACTCCGAAACGAGCGGATGGATTTCAATATGCTGAACGACCCCATTGGGCAGGATCCCCAGAAAGAGAATCTTTCTCTCATTTTCACTTGGACCGGTTCACCTGCGAAGAAGTTTCCGAGGGCGGCCACAGGGTATAGCGCCCCGAGCGCTCCACTAAGACAGTTTTGACCACTTGATCTTCGGTTTAAACTCACCCTCTTTGCAGCTCCTGAGGAACAGATTGACCAGAGTTTGGTACGGCATATCCGATTTCTCACCGAGCTTCTGAAAATACTCTAAAACATCTTGATCAATGCGTATGGCAATCGATTTTTTAAGCTTCTTAACATAAGGGTTGGGTTTCCAATCTAACTTTTTTAAGTCGTATGATTTTTTCATAGGCCCTCCTCGAATTGTCTTCTTTCCTTTCTTGTCAATTTTCGAGCGCTAATGATTCTAAGCACTTGAGGTCGCTGGTTCGATGATCTCAAAATTCATAAATCGGTTTCGGTCGTTCGAGTTCTTCGATGTGTGAAACAATTGGTCGGGACGA
>REDG01000022.1 GCA_007693605.1 Bradymonadales bacterium | reverse complement strand
TCAGTGGGCATGGGTTAAGTGTTACACGGGTGTACCACCCTGTCAAGATGGGGTGTCTGATGAGCCTCTCCCCCACTTCGTGGGTTCGAGCCCTAGAAAGACACCTCCTCGCCAGATTGCGTTCAATTTTTGCGCCCAGCAAGGCGCCGACGAAACGAGCAGCGGAGTGTAGTTCAACACTACTCGAGCAGCGCAGTGAGGAGAGCAACGAAGCTGGGCGGAAAAAGAGGACGCAAGATGGGGTGCAAGACGCTCCAGTAAACTAGTTAACGATCCCCACAGCGATCTCATTATAACTACACCGTTTTTTGAGGCTCAGCCATACAAAGATAGAGATTTTCTATACCGCGAATACGTAAAAAACGGGAAGTCTATGGGCCAAATTGCCAGAGAAATCGGCTGCGCTAGGTCGTCAGTAATGAAGCATTTAGATCTCTTCGGAATCTCGATCAGACAGGGGCCGCTACGAACAGGCTTCACTGGCCAATTGGCGTTCGGGTATAAACTGGAAAGGGGTAAGGTCGTTCCTCATCGATCTGAGCAAAAATTGATTTTAGAAATGCGGCGACTACGTACCAACGGTAACACATATCGAGAAATAGCAGATTGGCTGACGAGCCAAAATATTAGGACAAAAACAGGTCTTGAAAAGTGGGACCGGAAGGTCGTCCACTCCATCCTCAAGCGCAGCAGACGGGAAGGGGCCAATGGCAAGCCAGAACTGTTTTTTGGGGGATTTGGCTGCCAGGCCCTCAAATTAACATCGAGATTAATTACCTGACAAAATCCAAAAATCTTTGCAAATTTTTGGGCAATGCCAGAGCCCCTCTACCAGACAATCAAAGAGCGGTTTCAACTTGGCCCCGCACATCACATGACTCACCATCAGAATCTGGAAAGCATTTTTGAATGTGGAAACTTGCAGTCTTACAATCGAATGCGGGGGCGTACTTATTTTAACCTTTCCAATGAGGACGTACAAAAAGGCAGGGCAGGCATACGGATCAAAGAAACAGATCGACCACTGCATGATTACGTCCCACTATATTTTGGCTTTAAAACTCCTATGGTCGCTCGGAATCAAGATCAGAACGACAATCTTCTGTTTCTAAGATTTTCCTTGGACATTCTCAGCCTGCAGGGAGTTGTCATCTCTGATGGGAACGCGCGCTCAATAGATACTCAATTCAAAGTCTTTAAAACGATAGATGATCTGGCAGTCATTGATTCAAAGGCCATCCAGACCGTCAAATATGCTCATGACCTCGACCTCAAGCGTAAGAAACAGGCTGAAGTCCTTGTTCCAGATTCTTTGCCAATTGACCATCTCCTGGATCCTGGATATTATTTGCTATTCTAAAGAAGCTCAGGCGAACACCTTGGCCGTTCTGAAGCGGTTTGGTATAAATAGGACAGTGAAGATTAACCCTGGTTGGTATTTCATAGAAAGGGCAGGGCACAAGTGATCACATACGTGGAAGGAAATATTTTTGACTCTCCTGCTCAGGTTCTCACCAACTCTGTCAATTGTGCGGGGGCGATGGGAAAGGGACTCGCTCTTGAGTTCAAGGCTCGATACCCTGCACTTTTTGACGACTATAAACAGCGCTGCGGACGTGGCGAAGTGAAGCCGGGCGTTCCTTATCTATGGGAGGACGATCAGGTTCAGATTTTAAACTTCCCAACGAAACGTCATTGGAAAGAACCTTCTTATCTTGAAGATGTTGAAGCTGGCCTTAAGTATTTGGCTGAACATTACACGGATCTAGGCATTCACACACTTGCAATGCCTGCTCTTGGTTGCAGCCTAGGTGGCCTAAAGTGGCACGATGTAAAGCTTCTGATTGAGAAACACCTGGGAGATATTTCAGACCTTGAAGTCTTTGTCTATCTACCCAGGGCTGCCGAAGAAATCGGCCCGTATGTGCTTGGGGGAACTCGCAACAGCAGCACATCAAAGGCCGTTAATCTCGCACGGCCTGCACATTGACTTCCATTGCGAAAGCGGGCCGAGACCATCGAAAAAATGAAGGAGCTTCGCGAGAAGGGCTATAGCTATTGGAAAATTTCAGAGATTCTCAACACGTTGAAGGTGCCACCGAAGACAAAAAAGGGAAGGTGGCATGCGAGAACAGTTCAGAACGTTACCGCCTAAGATTAGCGGTCGGCCAACTCATAAGAAGAAGACAACTATGGCGCCAGCGACTCCACCTGAAATGAATGGCTTTCTACTCTATTCCGAAAACGCCCTCGTGAAACAGTCGTGACTTTTACCAGAAATCCACCCCTACTTAGATCTTCAACGAACTGAGCCTTGAATCTGCCATCACGACTCTCAATCGTGAGAACAAATTCCGAAACTCCTTCGATCGGCCGAGAAACTCCTGCGATTGTCATTCCTGCCTCCAGTCTCTCAACATCAGAGCCGGATCGCATCTCGACCAATACAGGGGTATCCGGCAAAGTCCCACATGATCGACATGACAGCAGCGCCCCATCTGGAATGTTGCCCTGCTGAGTCAACCAGAACCACGCAAGCATCTCTCCATAAATCTTAACTTGAGGCGCCTTATGCATTTCACCAATAGACTTGGCAGGCAAATGGAAACTAAAAAACTCCGCCAATGAGCCAACTGGCACCTGTGGCAATTCTCGCCGCTCAGCAGGCATATCCAACTGTAGAAATCGACGAAGGGCCTCGCCCACTGCATCAGGACTAGAGTACACAAGTCTTGTCACATTAAAGGGGTCTACTACTGCTGCACGAATCACAGCTGCGCAGTCGCTCCCCTTCGCTGATCCAAGCCCCAAAGAAAAGATTCCAACCAACACCGATCGAATGATTAAACCCATAAAACCACCTTTTTCACCCCTATCAAAAATCCATTTAGAGCGACACTGAAAATACCCTCCGGCTTGAAAATGGAGGAAAAATGGTTCGAGTCCCTGAAGACACCTTCTCGCCAGCTACAAAGAGAAGCGAGCCAGACGACGAAGCCGATGCGTTCGAACGAAGGCGCGTAGTTTGGATGCTACGTAACTGAGTGAGTACCGAGGCTGAGAAAGTATGGCGAAAATGCGCTTATCTGAGCAAGTGGGGTGTCTGATGCCCCTCTCCCCCACTCGTGGGTTCGAGTCCTAGAAAGACACCTCCTCGCCAGATTGCGTTCAATTTTTTCGCCCAGCAAGGCGCCGACGAAACGAGCAGCGGAGTGTAGTTCAACACTACTCGAGAAATAATGGATGACCAACCTCTTTAAATCGAGGGCTGGTTACCTCACACATAAAGTGATCAAGTGATCATTTTCTAGATGTAAACAAGAAGAAGGAGGTCATCCAATGGAGTTGGTAACATATGTAGGAATTGATGTCGATGATGAAGCGTTTCACGGTTGTGGGATCATTGAGGGGCGGCCTGAAAAGCGGGTAGAATTCAGGTGTAAGCCGAGCGTGGGGGCTTTACTAAAGAAGCTAAAGGTTTTTATGGATCTGGGTCAGCCCGTAAAGCTGTGTTACGAGGCGACCTATCTTGGCTTTAGTCTTCAGAGGGCTTTGGCTCTTAAGGGGGTATTGTGCGAAGTGGTGGCCCCCTCTTCGATTCCTCGACGAGTGGGCAAGGCGGTGAAGACGGACAAGGTCGACTGTCGGGAGCTAGCCGAGTATTACCAGAAGGGCTTGTTAAGTATTGTTCATATCCCTGATGAGAAAGAAGAGAGTATTCGAGATTTGATTCGCTCTCGAAAGTTTCAGAAGGAGCAGGTAAATGATCTAAAGCGGCATATTTTGGCTTTATGTCGGCGTCATAAGCTGGATTATCGCGAGTCGAGAGGCTCGAAGAAAGCGGCGTATTGGACAAAGTCTCATCTGAATTGGCTAGAGGCCGAACTCGGGAGGCTCACGGAAAGGGCCCTTGAGTTTAACCTTAAGATTCTTCTGAGTCAGCTCCATCAGATGGAGAGTTCTGTGGCCGTTTATGATGAAGAGATCTTGAGGATTGCGGAAGCTCCGCTCTATAGAAAAAAAGTGGCGGCTTTGAATTGCTATCGGGGGATCGACACCCTGACCTCGATGACCTTGATCACAGAGCTTGGGGACATCCAGAGGTTTGATCACCCTCGTCGGTTGACCTCTTATGCGGGCTTGGATTTGCGAGAATATAGCTCCGGGGGTCGGCATCGACGGTATCAGCTCAGCAAAATGGGAAATTATCGAATCAGGACGAGTGCAGTGGAAGCCTGTCAGATGGCCTCTCGAATCCCTCAGCTGAGTGTGAGATTGAAGGAGAAGAGAAAGGGGGTGGATCCAAAACTTGTTGAAATTGCGGATCGTTGTATGAAACGGCTGCACAAGAAGTCCTCCAGGCTTTTGTATGCGGGCAAGCCCGTCAATAAGGTGAAAGTGGCTTGTGCTCGGGAGCTGCTGGGTTTTGTTTGGGAGTCTCTGAGGGCTGCCGCTTAAGAATTTGAAACTTTGATCAAACGATCAAAAAAGGACGAGGAGACTATTGAATAAACAGTGATGAAGTGGAATGAAAGGTAGCCCACGGGCGCTGCTTAGAAACAAAGCATCTGACGCGAGATTGTGGATAAGCCTTTCGTACGGACAAAACTTAATGCGTTAACCAGCACGCGAATATGAGGTTGTAAAGTCCAAGAGACCATCATATGTTTGAAAATATTCAATATTCTAACTTGCCGGTTGGTCATCCATATGAGCAGCGCAGTGAGGAGAGCAACGAAGCTGGGCGGAAAAAGAGGACGCAAGATGGGGTGTCTGATGGGACTCGAACCCACGACGACCGGAATCACAATCCGGGGCTCTACCAACTGAGCTACAGACACCATGCGATTGGGGGTCGAATGGCCTGGAAAAGAGATGCCGATATCAGCAATAAGTCGAGAGAGCTTGAGAATCAACTTAAATTGTCTTTGGGCGGGGGCAGCAAAAAGATTCGCTTTCTGGCTTGGTGGGTTTGGGCTTCGGACCCATCGAAGGGGCTTCTAAGCCCGTAAATTGAAGATGTCGAAAGTTGCCCAAGTTTACGGCTTTCACTAAGATAAATGAGCGTTTAGGAGCTTTTTCCGATTCTTCAGTTTATGTTACCTTAAACTCAGGTGTTCAGGCCCCATTTGGAGGCAACCTGATTTTCGGACCAGACGGCTGGGCTCGATTTACTCCTAAAATTCGAAGAAGGAGCGCTTCATGAAGACATTGACCCCTCTCGACCAAATCCCCGTCTTTACGACGCGGATTCAAGACTTTGTTAATTGGAGTCGGAAGCACTCCCTTTGGCCCCTCCCCTTCGGGACGGCTTGTTGCGGAATCGAGTATATGGCCGTCGTAGGATCTCACTACGATGTCTCTCGCTTTGGCGCCGAAGTCGTACGATTCTCTCCAAGACAAAGTGACTTACTGATTGTGGCGGGCACAATCACCGAAAAAATGGCCCCGGTTCTTCGTCGGGTCTACGAACAGATGCCAGACCCCAAATGGGTCGTAAGCATGGGCGTATGCGCCTCCTCTGGAGGCTTTTACCGAGCCTACCACACCGTTCAGGGCATTCAGTCGATTATCCCCGTGGATGTTTATGTGCCCGGCTGCCCTCCCACCCCAGAGTCGGTCATTGGCGCGATCATCAAGCTTCAGGAAAAAATCATGAAAGGCCAAAGCCCTAGAGATCGAATTCAAAATCGCCGGCAAATCGCCGCAAAGAGTAATGCTGAAGCAGAAACCTACGACCAGGCGCTCAACCCGGGCTCAAAGTAAGAAGGAAAAGTTAGGAGATTCACGAAGTGGAGTACCTTTATCAAATTGATCAACAAGTGAAGAAGCTTCTTCCGAACGACCAAGTCGATTCGATACAAGAGAGCTCCACTAACTCGAATGAACTCGTCATCACGATCAAGCCCCAGGCCGTAGAAAAACTTGCCGGGTTCTTAAAGAATGAGCGCAGATTTCATTGGCTGATGGACATTGCCGGAGTGCACTACCCCGAGCGAGAGAAGCCGCTTGAGGCCGTCTATCATTTTTTTAACCGAGAGCAAAACAAGCGAATCCGAGTGAAAGTCCCCCACTCAGAGGGAGAAAAGATTCCGTCTCTGACCAAGGTCTACCGAGCTGCCAATTGGTTTGAACGAGAAGCCTTCGATATGATTGGAATCGACTTTGATGGGCATCCGAATTTGACGAGAATTCTTTGTCATCACGAGTTTAAAGGTCATCCGCTTCGCAAGGATTATCCGGCTACCGGCAACCAAGTATTGAGCAAGCCTATCGACTTTGAATTCGATCCGCTTCCCGTTGATGAAGATGAAGATGTTTTAACAGATCAAAGAATGACTCTCAACCTGGGGCCCTCGCACCCTGCAACGCACGGCACCTTCAGATGGTTCGTTGAAATTGAAGGAGAGACCATCACAAGGGCAATCGCTGAAATCGGCTACCTTCATCGCTGTTTTGAGAAGATGGCAGAAACTCACACCTACAATCTGGTCATCCCTTACACCGATCGACTGAATTACTGTTCTGCCCCGATGAACAATGACGGGTATTGTAGGAGCGTTGAAAAGCTGCTTGGAGTCGAAATTCCAGATCGAGCTCAGTTCATCCGAGTCATTTTGAATGAGTTTTCTAGAATTATTGATCACTTGGTATGTATTGGCACGACATCTGTCGACATGGGGGCGCTCTCCACTTTTTGGTTTTGCTTTCGGGCGCGTGAGGATGTCTACACACTCTTTGAAAAGCTTTGCGGAAATAGAATGCTCACCTCGATCACTCGGGTCGGAGGACTAGCCGGTGATCTGTCAGATGATTGGATCGCAGACGCCAGAATACGAGTGAAAGCTCTAAGAGAAACAATCGACGAAGTAGACGGCTTGCTCACCAACAACAAGATCTGGCTCAAACGAATGAGAGACACCGGTGTCATTCCCAAAGATATGGCCATTGACTATGGGTTCACCGGCCCATGTTTGCGTGCCTCTGGTGTCGACATGGATTTGAGAAAGCTGGAGCCCTACTATCATTACAATGAGTTTGAGTTCGATATCCCCTGCTTAACTGACGGAGACAACTTCTCTCGATACTTGATTCGAATTGAAGAGATGAGACAGAGTTGTCGGATTATTGAACAAGCCCTAGACAAGCTTCCCGGAGGGCCTGTGTCTATTGACAACCCTAAGATTGTTCTGCCTCCAAAGCATGAAGTTTACTCCAATATTGAAGCCCTCATGAACCACTTTATGTTAATCATCGACGGGATCAAGCCTCCAGTGGGAGATGTCTACTCTTACACCGAGGCCGCCAACGGTGAGCTCGGTTTTTATTTGGTGTCAGACGGAAGTGGACGGCCCTACCGACTCAAGGTCCGCCCCCCTTGTTTTCCGATCTACCAATCTTTTGAAGAAGTCGTTCAAGGGGGCTTGATTGCAGACGCTGTGGCCACTCTGGGGCAGATGAATGTGATTGCGGGCGAACTAGATCGATAGGAGTTTAGGTAAGGAGAAAGTGGAGACGATGGCAAATTCGGCAGTACCAGAACAAAAACCAGACCGAGAAACACCCAAGTTTTCGAATGAGGCAAAAAAGAAATTCGATGAGCTTCTGACTCGTTACGATTCTAAAAGGTCTGCGCTACTTCCTGTACTTCATTTGGCACAAGATGAGTTCGGCAGCCTCTCAGACTCCGTCGTTGAATATGTCGCTGAGTTGATGGACTTGAGCCCTGCTCAAGTAACAGAGGTTGTTTCTTTCTACCATATGTATCACCGACACCCTGTGGGTCAGCACCATTTACAGTTTTGCATGACCTTAAGTTGCTGGATGGCGGGGTCTCATCAACTCTATAAGAACACATGCTCTCGGCTTGGCATCAAGCCAGGAGAAGTCACTCCAGACGGAAAATTTAGTGTAGCGAAAGTGGAGTGCTTGGGAAGTTGCGGGTCAGCTCCCATCGTACAAGTGAACGAAGCCTACTACGAAAATCTGAACCCTGAAAAATTGAATCGCTTAATCAACTCGTGCAAAGAAGGAGAGCCTCAAACGCCATGATGAGAGAAACTCAACATCACCGAAATATGCGGCCCATGGCAGTCGATCTTAGTCCAGCCCCAGGAGAAAAGAGAATCTTGCTTGAGCATTTGGGCGTTCAAGGGATTCGGAGAATCTCTGTCTATGAATCAAAGGGTGGCTACAATGCTCTCAAAAAAATTCTGGAGAAGAAGCTCAGCCCTGATCAAGTGATTGAAGCCGTGAAGGGTTCCGGCATTCGAGGCCGAGGAGGTGCCGGCTTTCCGACAGGCTTGAAGTGGAACTTCGTTCCCAAAGATCAGAGCAAACCCCACTACCTTCTTTGCAATGCCGATGAGTCTGAACCAGGCACTTTTAAGGATCGTGTGATCTTGGAACACCTCCCCCATATGATGATTGAGGGAATGATTATTGGTGCTTACGCCGTCCAGGCCAAAAAGTCTTATGTCTATATTCGAGGGGAGTACACCTATGCGACCAAGATTGTCGAAGAAGCGATTAAAGAAGCTTATCGAGCAGGCTACCTCGGCAAGAACATTCTGGGCTCCGGCTTCGATCATGATATGTTTGTTCACCGAGGCGCGGGGGCTTACATCTGCGGTGAAGAAACCGGTCTCATCTCTTCGCTTGAAGGAAAGAAAGGTTGGCCAAAATTGAAGCCCCCCTTTCCAGCCGTTGAGGGCTATCTGAAATGCCCTACCGTGGTCAACAATGTTGAAACTCTGGCCGCGGTGCCTTGGATTATCAACAATGGTGACAAGGCCTACTCCGGAATTGGTACGGAAAAAAGTACGGGAACTAAGTTGTGGTCCGTCAGCGGTGATGTAGTTCGCCAAGGCGTTTTCGAGGTGGAATGTGGGGCCAGCTTTCAAACTCTGCTGGAAGACTGTTGCAGGGGAATGAAAGACGGCCGCAAGTTGAAGGCCGTCATTCCTGGGGGTTCTTCAGCTCCAATTCTGACGGCGGCCGAAGCGATGGACATGACCCTCGACTATGAATCGATTGCCTCGAAGGGAAGCATGTTGGGTTCTGGAGGAATGATCATCTTGGACGAAACAAGAGATTTGGTTCAGGTACTGAAGAACTTGTCTGAGTTCTATCACGATGAGTCTTGCGGTCAGTGCACCCCCTGCCGCGAGGGAACGGGTTGGCTGATGAAGATCCTTCACAGCTTTACAGAGAAACAGGCTCGACCGATAGATCTTGAGCTTTTAAAGACAACCTCTAACAATATGATCGGACGAACCATCTGCGTTTTAGCCGATTCCATTGCAATGCCCGTTCTGAGTTATATCGAGAAGTTTCCGGAAGAATTTGATCGATATCTTAGCGAGTCTTCAGGCCAATCCTCTCTAAGCGAAAAGCTGCAAGCAAAGGAGCTTCTTTGATATGGCGAAAATAACCATCAATGAAAAAGAGTTTGAAGTCGAAGATGGTAAAAATCTTGTAGACGCTGCAGAGGAAAATGGCATTGAGATTCCCCATTACTGCTACCACCCAGGCTTAAGCGTGGCCGGACAGTGCCGAATGTGCGTCGTCGAACAAGAGGGTAATTCGAAGTTGCAGATTGCCTGCAATATGCAATGCAAAGACGGTCTAAAGGTGAGTACGGAGTCTGATCGCGTCAAAGATGCCGTCAAGTGGAACCTCGAGTTTCACCTGATCAACCACCCGATTGACTGCCCCATTTGCGACCAAGCCGGCGAGTGCGGCCTGCAAGAGTACTTCATGGAGCACGGAAAATATAAGAGCCAAATGCGAGAGCAAAAAGTTCTCAAAGAAAAAGTCGTTCCCCTAGGAGACAAAATCACTCTCGATAAAGAACGCTGCATTCTTTGCAGTCGCTGTGTGCGCTTTACACAAGAAGTCTCAAAGACGGCTGATCTGGCCATTTTCAACCGAGGGGATCGGTCGGTGATCGGAACCGTCAACAATGAGCCCATGAAGGGCAACTACCAGGTCAATACGGTCGATATCTGCCCGGTCGGGGCACTGACATCGACGGATTTTCGGTTCGAACAGAGAGTTTGGTTTCTAGAGGAGGCTGAAAGCATTTGTCGGGGCTGTAGCACCGGCTGCAATGTGAACATACACCACAAAGCGGGTAAGCATATTTATCGACTGAAACCTCGATACAACGCCGATGTGAACGCCTATTGGATGTGCGACGAAGGTCGCCTGACCTACAAGTCTGCAAACTTTGATAAACGGTTGAATGCCGCCAGATTGGGGGGGGTAAAGCTTCCGCTAAGAGAGGCGGTTCAGATGCTGGCCGCTGAGCTGAAAACTCTGGTTGCGATGGAACAACAAGACGAGATCGCCGTCCTGTTGTTTCCGACTGAAACGAACGAAGATCTAGAGACGGTCTTTAAGACATTGAAAGGGGACCTGGAAATCAATGCCTTTTACTCCATCGATGTACAGGCTCTTATCGATGAAGACGAAGTGAAAGACGAGTTGATGATGCGCAACGACCCTTATCCGAACAGCCGCGGCTTTGTGAAGGGAATGAAAGCTCACAAAATTGAAACGAAGAACTTGCAGAGTTTAAAAAAGGATCTCGAGTCGGGCAAGATTGGCCATCTTCTGATCATCGCGCCGGAAGACCCTCAAGTGACAGATCTTTTGGCGCCGCTCTCGCAGGCGACTTCTCCGGATACTTTTGTCAGCCTACTGACCCCTCAAACGGCGGCGGCTGATCTGTTCGCCCAAGCTCTTTCGATTCCTTGCATCAGTCATTATGAAAAGAAAGGCTGCATGATTAACTTCCAGGGACGCGAGCAGCAGCTTTCTGGAGGCTTTCGAATGATCAAGGAGAGCCTCTCGCTCGATGAGTGCTTTCGGCTCTTATTGGAAGAGTACAAAAAGCCCACTGAAATTGATCGAAGGAAAGGGGCACAGCAATGAAGGCTCTAAACAACTTAAAGGCCAAGTCTTATATTGTGAGCACTCTCTTTGGTCTTGCGACCACCGGCAAGCACTTCGTACAAAATCTACTCGGCATCGGAGATCGGCCCACAATTCAGTACCCAGAAGAAAGGCGCGCCTATTCCAATCGGTTCATGGGGGTTCATGTGCTCACCAGAAAGGCCGATGGTGACATCGCTTGCACCGCCTGCATGCTGTGCGCGACCAATTGTCCGGCTGATTGTATTCATATTGTCGCCGCCGAGTCGCCAAAGCCCACTGTCGAAAAGTACCCCGCAGTCTATGAAATCGACATGATGAGATGCGTCTTTTGCGGCTATTGTGAAGATGCCTGCCCTGTCGATGCGGTTCGAATGGGCCGAGACTATGAGTACGCAGAGCTTTCAGAAAGAAACTTCGTTGTCGGCATTGAGTATCTAGCCGATCGCCCACAACTCAAAGGCAAGAATATCAGCGTCTTTCGAGAGCCGAAAAAACTTGTCACTCAGAAGCTTCGTAAGGCAAGTTAGGGCCTCATGTGGGAGAACCTACAGACAGCTGAATTCTTTCAACTCTTAGGCCTCGGAGAACAGGGCTGGGGCCGTTACCTTTTGGCCTTTGGAGCCCTTTTGCTGGGCTTGGTCGCAAAGAAGATCTACGACATTTACATTTCTCGCTTCCTTTTGAGGGTCACCTCCAGAACCTCTATTAAATACGATGAGGCTTTGATCAAGGCCCTGAACCCGCCCGTCTCTTCTCTGTTCTTCATCGCCTCCCTTTTTGTGGCTCTTAACATCTTAGATTTGCCGGATCAGCCCCTCGATATTCGCCGCTATGTCTTTGAGGCCTTTCGCGTTTCTGTAGCCGTTGTATTGGTGTGGACTTTGTTTCGACTGACAGACATCTTCGCCATGTTCTTGTCTGAGCGATTTTCAAATAAAGACACCGTCGTTCAAAAACAGTTCATTCCCCTCATGAAGAAGAGCCTAAGAATTTTTGTCCTGATTTTGGGAGGACTTCTGATTATCCAAAACCTCGGATACTCTGTCGGGAGTCTTTTGGCGGGCCTTGGCATTGGCGGGCTTGCGGTGGCTCTTGCCGCTCAAGAGTCGCTTTCTAATTTCTTTGGCTCTATTGTTTTACTGACCGATCGACCCTTTAAAGTGGGAGACTGGATTGAGGTGGACGGGATCAACGGAGATGTCGAAGAAATTGGGTTTCGCTCTACCAGAGTTCGGACCTTCGACAAAAGCCAAGTGACATTTCCCAACAAAGTTCTCGCAAACTCGGTGGTCACGAACTGGTCTGCCATGCCGAAGAGACGAGTAAGAATGTACTTGGGAATCACCTATGACACCTCGGCAGACAAAGTGAAGGCTTTCGTTGATGGTGTTCGGGAAATCATTGCAAATCATCCTGAGGTGCAAAAAGATGTCTACATGGTTCATTTTGAGAACTTCAACTCGTTCTCTCTTGATATTTTTGTTCACTACTTTACTGCAACCACAAAGTGGGCCGAGTATTTGAGAATTCGAGAGGAGATCAATCTGGAGTTTATGAGACTGGCCGAAAGACTCGGGGTTTCCTTTGCCTTTCCTTCGACCTCACTCTACTGGGGGCCTAATCAAATGCCTCAGGCCCCTCAGCCTGGTGACGCTCTTCAAACTAAGATGAAACCCGGGCTGTGATTTTCCCCTTGGCGAGCTCGATCACTAGCCGCTCACCCATTTGAACTTCCGAAACCTTTCGGATGATCTTTCCGGTCTTTTGAATTCTGACCAGGCTATAGCCCCTTGCCATGATTGACCGAGGGTCAAGGAGCTGTCGCTTGATGTCAAGAGACTCGAGCCTCCGCTGGTAAGCCTCAATTCGTCTTCTCAGGGCCTGAAGCTTTCGTTGAGACAAGTCTCGATATCGATGCGAGACTTCTCGAAGTCTCAATAGAGGGGAGCGGTCTGAAAGACGAATCTGAAGCCTTTGAAACACAGCCTGCCGCTCCATCAGCCCCCGTTGAAGGCCTCGATAGAGTCGCTGAATCAGCTCATCAACTCGCATCTGAAGCGTTTCAAGTTTGTCTAGAGATCTTCGCAACCGGCGGCTCAGGCTGTCGAGCCGCCGAAGAGTCTCGAGTCGATCCGATACCACCAGCTCTGCCGCCGCAGATGGGGTTGGGGCTCGAAGATCGGCCACCATGTCGGCAATACTAAAGTCAACCTCGTGGCCTACGGCTGAAATGATTGGAATCTTCGAGTTTACAATTGCCCTTGCGACAATCTCTTCATTAAAGGCCCAAAGATCTTCAAGACTCCCTCCCCCTCTTCCAACAATCAAAACATCCATTTCTGAAAAAAACTGATTGAACCACTCGATGCCTCTCGCAACTTCAACCGCCGCCCCCTCGCCCTGAACCCTCACCGGAAGAATCTTAAGCTCTACACCCGAGAATCGACGGCCTAAGACGCTAAGCATATCTTGAATTGCCGCCCCAGTCGGAGAGGTCACAATTCCAATCTTCTCTGGAAATCTTGGAATGGGTCGCTTCCTGTCCGCCGAAAACAAACCCTCTAGTTTGAGCTTCTCTCTCAGTTGTTCGAACGCCAGTTGCAGAGCCCCACGACCTTCAGGCTCGAGCCGACTCAACACAATTTGATAATTTCCGCGCGGAGGATAGACAGAAATCTTTCCAATCCCAAAAACCTTCATTCCGTTTTCAGGCACAAACTTCAATCGTTGATTGGAGCCCTTAAACATGACGGCCGAAATCTGAGCTCCTTCGTCTTTAAGGCTGAAATAAAAATGTCCGGAACTATGAGCCTTAAAGTTGCTAATCTCTCCGACCAAAACCACATCAGAATAGCTGCTTTCTAAGTTGTCTTTGATCAACTGAGTGAGTTGAGTGACGGTCAGGAGTTTTTCAGACGAAGCCAAGCCCGAGGCTTCTATCGACTTCCCTAAGGTCTCAGCATTCATACTCGCAGCTTTAGACAGAATCTTAGAATAAAACAAGCTTTGAGCCTAGTGGTCCAACCGTTACACTATCTCCGGCTGAACCACTAGCAGAGCGGAATGCCGTCTTCAGACTGTTTTCTCTCAAAATCCTCGCCAAGGTAAAAGATCAGTAACTGATTCAGAAACCCAATCGAACTCACAAGTTCTTGCGGCTCAGCCCTTAAAATATTCTTTCCTACAATGCCCTCATGAATAGCGAGCCAGGTGCAAAGCTTGATCACTTTTTCGATGGGGCTCCCCGCAAGAAGGCAGCCCTGAAAAAATCTCTCCATAAGGGCTGGTTCGGAGTACAGCCCCCTCTCACGGTCCGCCAGAATCTGCAAATAGCCGGTCACAATCGCCGCCCAAATTTTCTCGTCGATTTCATTGAAAAAGAGAGGGTGCGCAGAGATCGCCTGCGACTCCAAATGAAACCGGAGGGGAGTTTGCAGATTTGAAGACAAGAAGACTTTCACTTTTGACTTCACTCGAAAGCTCTTCTGCCACTGATTGAGCAACTTCTGAGCCGACCCCAGCGCTGCATGCCCCTCAGTCGTTTGGGGTGGCCCCGACAGAGGATCTAAATAACGGGTGAATGCGCTCACCATCTCGGGCTGTGTGTTCGCCTGTATCAAACCCCAAAACCTATAAAACTTTCGTTTCTTCATGACCGGGGGCTCACAAACAGAATCTAACTGATCTCCATAAAAAGCCCGCCATAACAAATAGGCTCTGTAGTCAAACTGAGCCCGATACTCTAAAATCTTCTGGTGCAAGGGATACAGACAGCCCGATCGCAGAATCAATTCTCGTCTAAGATGTTTGATTCGAAATGCCGAAGACTCCCCCAAAAGCCGATCCAGAATGTTTCGGTTTAAGTCGTTGGGTCTTGCGCTTTGAAACACAAAGTCTACCAATATTCGCTGAGCTTCTTCGATCGCCCGAGCCCGAAACGCAGAATCCAGAAACTGATCTAAAATCTCATTCTTCTCTTTATCGGTGGCCAAGAACCAGGCCTGCAAATTCCACTGCCAAGACTTTCCCCAGTCTCCTAGAGCATCTGCCGCTTCGATCAGTTTAGCCATAAATGAGGCATCACAAGCCCCCAAAGACTGCATCTCTTCTAGCAGCCTCTGCAAGAGGTCAAAATGATGAAGCTGCTCTTCTTCTCTTAGTTCAAAAAACTTGGTGATGATTTCCCTAATCAGACTGGGTTTTTCGTTCAGCACTGAGCATGCTTCAAGCTTTTCGACAAGCGCCTTTATCAATGGCAGCGGCTCCGCTTCTCGCCTCAAAATCTCAATCTGCAAATCCAGTCGAAGATTGTCATCTTGAAAGTTTGAAGCCCACTTCTTCAGATTGGTCATCGGAAGTCGGTCAATCAACCGCTCAATCCAATGCGCTCGCTGTCTTTCATCTGGAATCTGAGGAATGCATGCGCTTACCAAGACATCCATCGAGTGCTGAACTGCGGCCTCCAAATATGCGCTCCAAGGAAAGTTTTCGGAATCTTGATAGCTTGGAGAAAAATCTTCCAAAGCCTTCTGATCAAACTGCCATAGCCGTTGAATCCATCGCCACTCCCGTTCTTGAAGATTCTGCGAATCGACTCTGGTTGTAATAAAGTCCACCGCCGATCGGGTCCACCTCTCTTGAACTGAAACGCTGACCCTATCCATCGCCCCCCAAAAGAGGTCAAGATACTCCAAATTGAGAATCTCAGACGGAATCTCTAACATCACATAGCGAGAAAGCAAAACCTCCTGCATTTCTGCAGGCGTCAGGTAAGAAAAGCTATCGAGGATCTGTTCAGATGAAAGTTGGCTTGATTCGCTCCCCTTGGCAGAGGTCAGAGTCAACTGGGACTTCAAGTGTGCTCGCACCTCAGCACTTGGCTTTAATCTTCCGGCCTTCAGATCCTCCAAAATGCTCGGAATAGGAACCTCAATCTGAGAAATCGCAAACTCGTAAAAACTTTGAGAGCACCCACACTGTCTCAATCGATCAAACCATATGAGCTTATTCGTGCTTCTCTCAAAAGCTCTCTCAAGGTTTTTTCGAACGACTTCAGACTCCACCTCTCCGGCCGGCCACAAAGAATCGACCCCACTCTCAAGACTTCGACTTCTTAAGGACCACAAAAACAAAAACCGCTCTTCAGTCGGAAAGCGAAGGAGAGCGTCTGAAAGTCGTGCCGGGTTCAACTCAACACAAATCTGCCATAGGCTTAAACGATCAGGCTCCAATTCGATTGGAGGCGCTAACTTTTTTTCGGTTGAGTTGAAAAATCTCTCCCAAGCCTCTACAAAGGGCGGTGGCTTGAGAGGCTCTGGAAAAGCAATCGATCGCATCTCAAAAAGAGCGGATGGGCTCCATTCGATCCCTCTCCAGAAAGCATAGCCCACTAAGTTTTGGGTCAAGTCTTTCTGTTCTCTCTTCAAGGCCTCGGTCAATGCCTTCTGCCAGATTGGAGGGATCTCTTGCTTCTTTAACTTGGCCTCCATGGCTCGATAAAGCCGCTTCAAACTCTGACCGTCCTTCTGAGCGTAAGCGTGTCGAAGCCTTCGTTGCATATCTGAGTCCACCAGACAGCGTCTCGACTCTTTCAAAACGCGCTGAGTCCATACATCCGTTACAAACGACTCAAACAGAGGCCTGGCTACCTGAGGCTGCTTCAGTCTCTGCGAAAAAATCTGCCCCACGAAGTAAGCACTAATCGGGTCGAGCGCCTTCAGAGATACGAAATCAAGGTCCTCCTTCTGAATGGCCCTTTTGGATAACAAAACCTGTCGAAAGATCGTTGCCCTTGTCGCGGGCTCTGCCTCTCTGGACATCAGAAAGGACAGAAAGGGTCGAAGCTCTCCCTCTTGATAGGCCTCATAAAGCCTTAAACTCGGGGGAATCGAGGCTGGTCGAAGGCTGGGCTTCTGACCTAACCTCCACAACATGATCATCGAGGCTTCTTCAAATCGAGGATCTCGCAGCGCTGCCCTGAAATGCTCAATGGCGGTCCCTCTATCCTCCATTTGATGTAGGTGGAGCCAGGCCTGCTCCCACGAATAGCCGGTCGTTCGAGCGTAATGCCGCCTCAACTCCGACCAGTTCTGTGATTGGATTAACTGAGCCTCAAAATCCATTTCAACCTAGATTTAGAAAAAAAAGCCAAAAAAGTCAGGCTGAAACTCGAAGCTAACGGGCCATCGCTAGACGACGGCTCAAATACTCAATAGCGGCGTCCATTTGCGGATCACCCACCTCTTCTGGATCGACAGGAGGCTCCGTTTGAGCCACACCTTCAGAAGTGGGCGCCTCGGGCCCCTCAGAACGCTTCTCTCCTTCTGATCTTTCCTCAGAATCTTCGTCGGGATCCCGGTCAAACGGACCTCGAACGATCTGATCCGGCTCAATCCCCTCTCCCTGAATCTGGCGACCACTCGGAGTGTAATAGTGTGCGACGGTTAACTTAATTCCGCTTCCGTCCTCAAGAGGAATGACATGCTGCACACTAGCTTTTCCAAAGCTCTTGGTGCCTATGACCCTTGCCCGTTTCTGATCTTGCAAGGCTCCAGCAACAATCTCGCTCGCCGATGCACTGCCTCGATTGATCAAAACCACCATGGGATAGTCTGGCTCGGTTCCTGAAGAGTTTGCAAAGCTCCTTGACACTCTTTGCTTGTCTCTACCCTGAGTGTAAACAATCAGACCCTCTCTCAAGAAGACATCTGATACTTCGACAGCCTGCTGCAACAGGCCTCCTGGGTTGGAGCGCAGATCTAAAATCAGAGCCCTTAAATCACTCGCCGACTCTTTCTCTCGAATCTCATTTCTAAACTTTCTAATGGCTTCTCTCAACTCGCTCGAACTTCTTTCCGAAAAGCCCCGTAATCTAACGACTCCAATATTATTATCCTTTAGCTCGGCCTGGACACTTCGAGACTGAATGATGGCGCGCTTCAAGGACATCCGAATCAAATCGGGAACGCCTTCTCTCTTTATACGAATCGTGACCTTCGAGTTAGGCTCTCCGCGCATCAGCTTAACCGCCTCGATCAAAGTCATTTTTGAGGTTGGCTGATCCTCAATAAAGGCAATAACATCCCCACTCAAAATTCCTGCCTTTTCCGCTGGAGTCCCCTCAATAGGAGCGACCACCGTCAGCTGATTGTTCCTCATCGAAATCTCAATTCCCAATCCGCCGAATCGACCCCGAGTGTCTTCCTGCATGTCTTTAAAGTCTTGAGCCGTCAGATAAACCGAGTGCTCATCGAGAGATTGCAGCATCCCTCTAATGGCTCCGTCCACCAGCTCTGAATCGTCGGGCTCCTCGACATATTGACTCTTGATAATCTCATAAACTCTCGCAAACTTTTCAAGACTCCGATAGGCCTCTCGAACCCTCTCGTTCGACCAAGAATAAGTCCACAATCCTCCTGACAAGAAAGCAACAAACGAAAGACCAAGAATCGAAAGGGTAAGTGATTTAGATTTCATCTCAAAAATTCCTACTGGAGGCTCTTGCTTCTACCTGTCGCCTGGGGCAGTTCGGTCTCGGCTCGTCGCTTCATCAGAAGCAGTTCCTCTTCTTCGAAATCTATCAGACTTTTGCGAATTTGTAATTCTCGGATCTGGTTTGACATAGAGCTCCTTAAGTCCGAAAGCTCCGCGATTCGAGTCTTCCTCTCTTCAATCAACTCAAGAGGCTTTCTCAGAAGCGCCTTTCTGGTGTGTTGTATCAAGAGCTCCGTCTGCTGATACTCCAGCCAAGAGGCTGTTTGCAAGAAGCGCCCCCCCTCGGGCCACGAGAGCAGGGGAAGCATCGCATCGCGAAGCTTAGCCTCTAGGTCACGCTCAAAATCGATCAGTTCTTGGCTGAGCTCGATTTGCCGAGCCTCTAAGGCCAAAACAGAATTCTCCAGTTCTTGCAAACTCGCCTCGATAGGAGCCCTCTCTCCAATCAACTTTCTTAGCTCTTCTTGTGGATCGACACTCCTCGCTTCAATAGAAGGCCCGAAGCTCGAGAACAAGCACAGAGTCGACAGCGCCAAGACCCCTAGAGGCGCCGAACCGACTCTAGATAAGCCCCCACTCAACATACCGAAACCCTGCGAAACTGAACCAAGAAGAGGCTATATAGACAAAGGGAGCCAAGAACAAGACTCGCAAGTATAAACCCGAGAGACAAATTCAACCCCAGGCCTGCCCAAGTCCAATTCGAAAAACTCAATAAGTAGCTCGTGGCCCACCAGGCCAAGACACAAGCACAAACAGAAGACACCAGAAGCCGTGTCATCTGAAGCCCCCAAAGTGGAAGAAAGATTCGTGAAGACTTTGCTCCCAACATCTTCATCAGAGACCACTTTGCGCTTTGACGATGAGCCACGCCTTCTAGTTGAAAGTATAGAAAGAGAATGAGAGTGAAAACCCAAAGAAACAGGAAGATCGTCGTCGCCACTGAAATCAATGTCTTCAAGCTGTCTGGAGCCTGATGAATCATCTGAGCCTGAATCAGTTCAGGTCGAGTTTCAAAAAAACTCATCATTTTTCTTCCGTCTTCGACAATGACTAAAGCTGAAACAGGAAAATTCTCAATCGAGATAGAGTCGATCACTGAATCCAGCTCCGGATATAGGGAGCGAATTCGATCTCGATTTTCTTCGGCTGTTTGCAGAGAGTAGCGAAGCACTCCAGACTCCTCTCTCATGAGTTGCTCAAAACTCTCCTTCTCTGTCGGATCTAAAATCAGGCTCAATTGATCCTGTCGAAACTCATTCAAAAAGCTTGATTGAACGCTCAAACTAAACCAAAGACAGATCAAAAGAAGCGCTCCAAGAGCAATAAATGCCGAGGCTAAGCCAAACTCTCTAATGAAAAAGCGAAATCCAATCATCTTTCAAGCTCCAACTTTTTTTGAACCGAGCTCTCTTCCCCGAGCCGAGGGATATGAACCTCCTCAGAAGAAAGCTGTCGAATCTGTTGATCTTCAATATGGTAGCGCAAGATCGACGGGTGGTGGAATTTGGGGGGGTGATGGGTCGAAATGAAGACGCTGGCCCCATTCCGATAGTGCTCCCAAAGAATATCCAAAAGGAGGTCAGATTGAATCGCATCCAGATGAGCGGTTGGCTCATCTGCCAAAACAAGTCTCGGGCGACGAATCATCGCCCGAGCGAACTCCAGCTTCTGAATCTCTCCCCCTGAAAGGTCGCCATACTTCGATTTGACGCGATGACGCAGGCCGAGGTCATCCAACCACGCCATCACTCGGCTCTCGATCTCTGGTCTTGGGACTCTGTCCACCATCAGCGGCAAGGCCACATTCTCGAAAACCGTCCGGTCGAAGAGGCCCCTCGGGCTCTGAAAGATAAATCCAATATTCCTCAGATGAACCGGAGAGTGCTCGACCAGACGACGCCCCAAAAAATGAATCTCCCCTGCAGTTGGCTTTTCGACCCCACAGAGCAATCGAAACAAAGTTGTTTTGCCCGAGCCGCTTGCCCCTGTTAGAATCGAGAAGGTTCCCCGCTGAAGACAGAAGTCGAGGTCCCGAAAGATTTTTTGAATTCCGTAAGATTTGTGAACTTTTTTAAATTGAAACAGCAATTTGCCAACCTCTCTTAGTAATGTAATCATTTTATTTAGATATGATGAATAGCTTTTTTCCAACACTCTTGGTCTCAAACCCAACTCCGGGGGCACAGTTAAACCCTTGGGATCTCGTTCTGCAGGCTGGACTCGTCGTTCAGGGGGTGATGATTATTCTCCTCTTGGCCTCCATCATCAGTTGGGCCATCATTTTTTGGAAGTGGTGGCTGCTGAAAGATGCCGCAGCGCAGAATAGGGCCTTTTCGGAGAGCTTTTGGGCGTCTGGATCTCTTGATGGAGCCTTAAGAGCAAGCAAAGCGCATCCCGATGCTAGCTTGAATCGTGTCTTTGAAACAGGAATGAACGAGTACAAGCAAGTGAGCGCTCTCGATCTCTCGAGAGATGAAAAGATTGAACTCTTAGAGTCTAATGTCGCTCGTTCGCTGGATCAGGCGGCCAAAGCCGAGTCAGAAAAGTATCGCCAGTATGTCCCCTTTCTTGCCAATACAGCCAGTGCCGCACCCTTTATTGGACTTTTCGGAACTGTTTGGGGGATCATGAACTCCTTTATTGGAATCGGAGCAACAGGGGCCAGCAATCTCGCGGTTGTCGCCCCGGGAATTGCCGAAGCCCTTATCGCAACAGCCATGGGCCTCTTTGCGGCCATCCCCGCCGTTCTTTTTTATAATTTTTTCATCAATAAGATCAGAATTCTAAGCTCACAGATGACTCAGTTTTCAACGGCCTTCTTGAACACGGCCAAAAGGAATTTGTAGATGGGGGCCAAGATAAAGGGCGGAGATCTGGGGGAAGACTCTCTTGAGTCTGAAATCAATATCATTCCCCTGGTAGACATCATGCTCGTTCTGTTGATCATCTTCATGATCGCCGCACCCATGATGTATGACACCGTAGACATCAACCTGCCGCAAGCCCAAGCTCAACAGTCGGATGCGTCAGAGGAAAGCGTCATCCTTGCAATACAGAAGGACAGAAAGCTGTTCATTGGCCGTCAGGAGATCAGTTTTGAAGAGTTGAGCATGCGAATTAGAGCAATTTTTGAAAATCGAGATCGAAAAGAGATCTACATACGAGCGGACGAAGAGGTTTCTCATGGCTTTGTGATACAGGTCATGGCAAGAATTCAGCAGGCCGGAATTTCTCGAATGGCCTTTGAAACAGATCCTTCACGACAATAATTTCAGGTTTTTATCGTTTCGATGCAAAATAGAGGAAGTATGGCCAAGGCTGCTCTCATCTCGCTAATCCTGCACAGCTTGCTGATCGTGTTGATGGTCTGGTCAACGGAATTTTCAATTGCCCGCTTCATCTCCACTCGCGAGGAGGTGAAGCTATCTGGCGTTGTTGAAGTGAATCTCATTTATCGTCCGACTGAGACCGCCATGAGACGAGGCCAAACTCGAACAGAACTTCCTCCACCACAGGTGCGAACAGAAACCCAAGCCCCTCAAACGGCCATGCCCAAACCCAGCCCTCCTCGACCCGTTCCTCAAGCTAAACCGGCAACACCCCAACCCAAGACCCCTGAGGCCTCAAAGCCTGAGGCACCGAAGCCCCCCGATTTGGAAGATCGAAGAAGAGATATGCGTGCTTTGATCGATCGAATGCGTCAAGAACAGGGGATCATTGCCGATCGGCTGCCACGAGATGACAACTACCCCACCATCGAAGATGGAGAAGAGGGGGGTCGAGGGACGGGAGGAACCGCACAGATTCAAGCCAGGCCAAGTCTACTTGCTTTACAATCGGCTATGAGGAAGCATTTTGAACTCCCCGTAGGAAATCGACTGAAAGAAACCCATCCCACCGCTCTTGGATATTTTCGGGTTAGACTAGTAGGTGTGGGAAATCAGTTCGAGATCGCGTCTTTGAGCTTGGTGGAAAGCTCGGGGATTGCGATTCTTGATAGAAGCTGTGAGCTCGCGATTCGACAGGCTCTTAGCCAAGAGATCTTTGGGCCCGATGTGATTGCAGATTTGACAGGAAAAGAGGAGATCATTCAATGCTACCCCTAATCGAATCCGGCATTCCGGTTCGATCTCAATTTTTTGCCTTAGCCCTACTCATTCTTTCGACCATGAGCAGCTCTGCCATCGGTCAAGGAATTGTGTTGAGAGACGCTCGTGAGGCCGCCATCCCTATCGCCATTCAAAACTTCAGAACAGAGTCTGAGGGCTTAACTCGAGTCTCTACCGACCTTGAGGCTAGCCTAACCGCCAACCTGATCTTCTCGAGACTCTTTCGAGTCATTCCCAGTGAAGCCATTATGGATGAGGCCACAAAGGGAGAGCTGGGTGAGATACAAGTTGGGCCTTGGCGCCAAACTGGGGCCCAGTTCGTCGTGAGAGCTTCCGTGTCTCAAAGAGACAACGAGACCAGTCTAAAAGCCTGGATGTTTCGCATTCATGACGGTCGAAAACTGTTTGAGAAGACCTACTCCACTCGTCGAACTGACTATGAGGTTTTAGCTCACCAACTAGGAGATGACATTGTTCAACAAGTCACCGGAGAGCCCGGCCTCTTCTCCACCAAAATCGCTTTCGTCTATCAAGCGCCCAATTCGAGACATAAAGAAATCTGGGTCATGGACTTTAACGGCCGCAATCCGGAACCACTCATCCAAAATAATCGAACCAACCTCAGTCCGACTTGGACTTTAGACGGGCAAAACATCATATTTTCGTCGGCATCCCTCAAGGGCTGGGATCTATGGCGCTTCGAACGAAGAAGAAATCGATCCACCCAATTGACCAACTTCCCGGGCTCTGCACTTGGGCCAAGTATGCACCCCAACGGACGAGAAATGGTGGTCGCCCTGTCAAAGGACGGCGAGTCTGATTTGTATCTTCTTGATATGAATGGCAGAGAGCGGAGACGATTGACTCGCCGATCAGAAGTCATCGATCTGGCTCCCTCCTTTAGTCCGGACGGCAACTTTCTCTGTTTCAGCTCTGGTCGAATGGGGGCACTGCATGTTTTTCGAATGGAGCTTCAAAGCCTTCAATCAACCAGGCTAACGCGAGTGGGCACATTGAACGATTCATGTGCCTGGCATCCCAAAGAGAATACAATTCTCTTTCAGGGAATGGATGTAGACCGAGAGTTCGACATCTTCTCGATGAACCACGAAGGAAACCAGATGTCTCGGATCACCTTTGATGCCCGACACAACGAAACCCCTTCATGGAGCCCGGACGGTCAACTAGTCGTCTTTAGCTCTCGACGAAGCGGGCGAAACGAAATTCATGTGATGAAGGCCGACGGCTCTCAGGTCACGAAGATCACCAATCTGCCCGGGGAGGCCACGATGCCGTCGTGGTCCCCGCGCTTGGGCTATTAGCGACACTCCCAAATCAAGAGTTTGGCGACATCCGCCCATTGCAATCAGGGCAGATCCCTCAGTGACATTTAAAGCTCAGATTGTCTATTCTGATAGGCCAAATGAAAGCAGCGATTGATATCGGCTCTAACTCCATTCTTTTGGCCATTGCCGAAGCGCCAAGACCAAACGAAAGAGTCAAGCTCCAACACGATGAGGCCCGCGTGGTTGGCTTAATTAAAGGTGTTCACGAAAACTCAAAAATTTCTGATGAGAAACTTGAAGATGCAAAGACCTGTTTAAGGGATTACAAGAAAATCGTTGATCAATTTTCAGCCCAAAAGGATCTGAAGATTGTCGCCACAGAAAGCCTTCGACTGCCGAGAAACGGCTTAGAGATTAAGCGACAACTTGAAGAGGCCGTTGAGCATGAGATTGAGCTCATCTCGGGTGATCGAGAGGCCGAGCTATCTTTTAAAAGTGTGGAGTTTGAATTTCCGAGCCCAGACGCCCAGGTCAAGAAACTCGTCTTTGACATTGGCGGGGCCAGCACTGAAATCGTTCTTGGATCTTCGGCAGGAATTGAATTGAAGACCTCTGAAAAGATTGGCTGTGTCATTCTCAGCCAAAGATTCGGGCTCGAAAGAGCGCAAAGCCTGCAGGATGCCTGCCATGAAGTCCTGAATCTGTTTGAAAAGTCAGCCAGGCTTTTAGAGATCAAAGAGTCTTTTCACAAGTCAAAGCAAGAGGCCTTTGGAGTGGCTGGCACGATGACCAGCCTGATCGCTGTCGAGAAAGCTCTTGAACGCTACGATCGAGACCTGGTGAATGGCCAGAAGATTTCTCTAGAGCGAGTCTTGTATTGGAGAGATCACATCATGTCTCTAGATACGCCAGAGAGACAAAGCCTAAAGGGCCTCGAACCCAAACGGGCTGATGTCTTTGGAGGCGGGCTTTGCATCTTAAGCTGCATCATGAATTTCTTTTCTCTGAAAGAGGTCACTTGCGCCGACGCGGGGGTAAGAATTGGCCTTCTCTATGAAAAAGCCTAAGTGTCGATCAAGTTGAGTTGCGCCCCCCTCAATCCTTCAATTCGAATTGAGACTAAATTGGCCCAACTCCGAAGTAGATTCGTCCTGAATCTTCTCCAGGACGGGGCGCGATGATAAACGCGTAACCAAACTTAAGTGGACCCACGGGAGTGTTCACGCGAAAGCCAAAGCCCGTGCCCAATCGAATGTCTATCGGATTAAAATCCTTGTTCGTTCGATAGACATTTCCCCCGTCAAAAAAGGCCAAAAGATCCAAACTGCCTGCCAATGGAAAATTCAACTCACTTCGAAAGAAAAATCGACTCTTTCCACCATTTCGATCTTCTAAAAGTATTCCGTCTTCTGCAAAACCTCGCACGGTCGTCTCACCGCCCAATCGAAATCTTTTTTCCACTGGCACGGCTTCTGTGTCTCGATAGGCAGACGAAAAACCCGCGTTGAGCGAAACCGCAAAACCAATCGGCCTTCGAGTGAGGGGTCTGTAAAGGGGATAGAAAAAATCTTGAGTCGTCTCGATCATTAAAAAGTTAAGATCTCCACCCAGCCTCGAGTCAAACAACTCAGCCCGTACATTTCCTCGATAGCCTTGAACGGGACTAAAGTTGTCATCTAGGTAATTCGCCCGAAAGATTGTCCTTAGGGAATGCAATCGATTGGGCTGCGGGTCACTTGCAACGACGCCCTCTGTAATCTCCACATTGAACGGATTTGAGTACTCTACCCGATATTCCGGAGTCAGTGACAAATGACGATTGATTCTCCAGTCGATCGATCCGGTAACGGAGTTCTGCAAGACGCCAAACTGACGGCGAGACTCTTGAAGATGAGAAATCACAATCCGACCATCTAAGGGAAACTCCCAAATGGAAGGCTCAAAATATTCCAAAGAAACTCGTCTCTCAATGAATGGAACCCGCTTCGGATCTAAAAACTCCTCGGGGTCTGGTCTCTCTCTCGCAGAGAGCTTTCGGCTCGCTCTTGCTCCTAAATTTAACCTTCGACCCGTTCCTCCGATATTGGCATAAGTGCCCCGAAAGACTGCGCGAAGTCCCTCCACTGTTCCGAAGCCCGGGCCCGTCTCAAAACGAAAGCGAGCCGCCTCCTCGATGCTCGCAATCAAGATCACTTCCCCCTCTTCTGGGTACTTTTCAAGAACTTGAATATCCACACTTCTGGCGATTCCAAGTCGAAGAACTTGAGAAATGCTATCGTCAACCGCCTCCTGACGGAAATAGCCTCCCCGCTCTACCAGCAGCTCGCGACGAATCACTTGAAGCTGTGTTCGACGAAGTCCACTAATAATCACATGACCCACTCGATAGCGAGGCCCTGATCTGCACTCAAATCGAAAATGATACTCCCCCGTCTCTGTCAGCTCACGAGACCTTTCAATCTCTAAGTCTAAATAACCTTCAGACTTCAAAAACTCTTCAAGTTCTCGCTGATATCGATCCGCCAAAATCGGGTTGTAAATTCTGCCCGTCCTCATGACCGACCGAAGTCGCCTCATTTGCTGGCTTCTCAAAAAGACTTTCGGAAAGCCCTCAAACTCTGCCTCGGCAATTCGAAAGGGCTCCCCCTCCGTCATATAGATCAACGGAGTTACCAGCGCCCGATCAGAGTCCACCGAAAACTCTACCGCCCGAACACGAACATCAAGATAGCCTCGCTCAGCAAGGGCAGGAAAAAAAATCTCTTCAAAATCCTCTCGAAACTGACTCTCATGGAAGCGTTGACCCTCTCTAAACTGTGGAATTGAGAAATAAATATCCTCAATGCTCTCGAGATCATTTACGCCAATCCACTCCGGTCGCAAGAGGCGATATTGCCTGCCTCGATCCACAAAAAATCGAATGAGTTTTCTTTGAAATCCTCGCTCGCGATCCTCTCTGCGAATCTGAACATCTAAAAACCCCTCAGACATGAGATCAACCCGAATTTCTTCTTCGACCTCATCGAGAAACCACTCTGGCAAGGAGTCGCCCGACTTCACAATTCGATCGATCAAGTCCTGAGACCGATAAGTGCCCAGAATCTCAATTTGATAGCGATTTCCCTCCTCAATTCGCCACTCCAGCTCAACTTGGCGATCGACTGGTGAGATTCGAATGCTCGGCTGATAGACTTGGGCCATATGATAGCCTCGATCGCGGTAATACTCCCGAATTCGCTCGCTGTCCTCTTGTATCTGATAAGGTAAAAAGGCTTGGTTCTCTTGATTTCGAAGTCGTACTCGAAGTAGGCCGGTTCTCAATTTTCCCGCCCCATCAAAGGAGACTCGAGAGACTTGATAGAGCTCTCCAATCATTGTCTCGATAATCAAGCTGTCCTTCTCTGCGAACACGATGACTTGGGCGTCGAGATAACCCCTGCCTCTCAACTGATTGAGAATACAGTTTGTCATTTCGTTGAGTCGACCCTGGGTCAGTCGTCTCTCCTCTTGAGACCGAACACAACTTCTCTGTATGCTCCTGCGATTGCGTGGGTAGTCCCCCCTCCACAAGACTCGACCAAAGAACTCGCGTGGCTCGACCTCAACCCGAAGGGTCTCTGACTCAGAGATCCAGTTGACTCGAACCGCCTCGAATCGACCCGTCGCAGACAGAAAGCGGTCGGCCAGCCGAGAATGCTCGACTCGCCAATCATCACCCACAGCAAAGGGAAGACTGAGCTCCACAAAGCTCCTCTCAGACTCGGGCAACACTTCAATATGCGAAATGCTCTGTCCGAACAGACTCTTTCCAAAAATAAATCCGAGAGATATTAGAAAAGTGGCTGCGAAAGTCTTCATCAGTGATTCATTTCAATCAAACTCAAATCGAAAAACAATGTCTCCCCCAAAATCTCCAGAGATGTTCTGCTGCTCTCGACCCTGTCTAATCTCTCTCCACCCCCCAATCAGCGAAACATTTCGGTTAATCTGAAAGTCCAGCTCGACCTGATGCCCCCCCTCTGCGGTGACAAAATTCAAATAGTTAAGAGAGAGTCGGTTTCTAATCAAGTCGGTTCCAACCTTCAGCTGCAGTTCTGTTCGGCCCGTCTCTTCAAAAAAAGCCGGAAAAAGCTGAAGCCTTTGAATCCCGAAATCCGTCGCAAGAGCGCCCTCTAGGGTGTCTTGAAGCTGTCCCGTGACAAAGGATATTCCGGCGAAGGCCGCCTGGGTTGTCACATCTCCGTCTCTAATCTCATCTTCTCTTGCGGGTGTTATGCCATAACTGACAAGGGCAAGAATCTCCCGCTCACTGAGAGGAGGGTCTGAAGAATACAACACTCTTTGATCTTCCGAGTCGCCAATCAAGTTGAGAAAAACGCTATACTCAGCAACCCTGGTCTCTGCTCGCAAGTCGTATCTGGGAATGTTCGAAGGCGAGCCCACGAACTGAACTGAACCCGACTCCACCTCGAAGGTTCGGTTAAAGTAGGTAAACCGACCCCTTCTCACCCCGAGCGCTCCTTGCAAGATGGGCCGCCCAATCCGACCGACCAGCCTTAAATCAAGATCCAACTCTCCGTCAGCAATATTGTTACGAATAACAGCCGGCTGTGTCGACTTCAGGCCAATATTCAAGCGCCAGGTATCGATATAACTCTCTCTCTGCTCAAAAAATCGGTACTGAGTCTGGGTGGGTTGAAAGGCTCTCAAGAGATCTGTTCGAATGTTCATTCGTCGTCGAAAGCTGGCTTCGAAGATCTCTAGGTCTCCCGACATAAGTGCGTCTCCATCTGAGATCTTTAACTCCACCGGACCGTTCAGGCGAAATCGAAGTCCAGACTGCGGCTCTAAGAGGGGGCCATTTAACTGCACTCGAATGTCTGCATTCACAACATCCAAGTTTCTCAACTCAAATCCCCCAGAGGCTCGAATGTCGCCGTCTCTCATTTGACCATTCAACGCCCGAAGATCAAACCGAGACTCCTCTGCCCGAAGTCGTGCCGCAACCTCTCGAACAACCAGCGGAGAATCCTGAAAAAATAGAGTGCCGTCGTCCAATTCCACTGAGCCATGAAAACCCTCCGCATCCCAGCGCCCATCAACCTGAAGGTTTCCACTCGATCGATTCAGAAACGGAATGAAATAAGAAAGACTGTCAAGAACGCTTGCCCCTTGCAGGCTCCACGAAAAGTCGGAAGCACTTGCGAAATACCCGCCAAGCTGAAGAACTTTCGAATTCGTCCTTAGCAAGAGACTTGGCACCCTCAACTGAGGTCGCTCCGAAGCATTTCTTTCAACGACCACTTCGAACCGATCCATTCGATGAAGCTCCGAACCTGCCCTCAACACTCTCGAAGGCTCAACGGCCAGCGAACACTCCCAGCCGGTGAGTGCTTCCACAAAACCGCTGATCAACAAGTTCGAACGAGAATTTCGACGACCACGACAGTTTCCAAGCCCTGATACTTGGAAGTCGAGATTGCTCCGATTCAAAACTCTTAGCAGACGAGAAACTCGAAGTTCGCGCAACTCAAATTCAAGCCGCGCATCTTGTCGCCCTTCATCCCTCAGGTTTGCTTGAATCTGACCGCCCAAAAGTGAGGCGGATCCGTCGAATTCCGCCCGAGTCGACCTAAAGTTCCATTCAGAGTTCGGAAGAAATCCCCCTCCAATACTGGTCTCTATCAAAGCCCCCTGAAAGCCGAACGACTGATCCGATAGCCGTTGCCATAGCCGAAAGTTTGAGGTGGCTTGAAACGGAAGCTGAAGATCAAAAATCGAGAACCAATCGTTCACTCGAACCCGATCCCCCCTCAAGTCAAAGTCCTCAAGCTCGCCATCACTGTTCAGAGAGATTTCTCCCCGCAGCAATCCGCCCTCTCTTGAAGCCTGAATTTGAAGATCGGAAAAACTCAGAGCGCCCTCACTGATCGCCCAATCTGAACTCGCCGCTCTTCCTCGCACACGGTCTTCAAGAATGGCGAAGTCTTTTATGCTCAGATCCCCCTTACCTGTCGGAGACCTCATGGGCCCTTCCAACAGACCCTTCGCACTCAAAAGCCCCCTCGGCCGATAGGTGTTGGCCTCTGGCAAGAGGTCTAAGCTCGAGATGATCGAATCAAAACTAATATCTGATATCTCAAATTGAAGTTGTTTAAACAAACTTGGAAGTCCACCCGGTTGAAATTCAAGTCCTCCATTGACCTTCAAGTTGTGAGCTTGAAGATCTTCGGCCCACATATCTCTATGATGGTAGGCAAACAAACCCTGAAGCTGTTGAAACTCCATTTGACCCAGATAAAAGCGATCCAAGTTTGGGTGAATCTCAAGACGAGGTTGCTTGAGACTCCCAAAAAGTCGCATTTGAAGTGGACCAACAACGCCCACGGCAAAATCAAAAAGTTGACCCGCCTCAGGAGCATTAAATTCTGGGCTAGCAACCAACTCAATCTCTTTAAGACTTAGACTTAGTTCTACAGGAATATCGGCAAAAGACGGAGACACTCGACCAGACACCTTCAGGCTTTCTTCGTCATCAGAGCCCCCCACCAACTCTAACTGGATAGCTTCTCCCCCAGGGTCATAAATGATGGAGCCTCCTTCATCAATAATCGATAGGCCCTCCATCACTCCCTCCAATCGAAAATCTCTCACCCTACTCATAAAGGGAATTCCCTTTGCAGAGACCGACAAGCTTGCCAAACCCCGATAGTTTGAGAGCTTTTGGTCTTCAAGCCCGAGATACTCCCCAAAGTGAGCCCCCCCAAGCTGCAAGCCCCATTGAGCCTCGTGGAGATCGGAGAGAGGAACCGTCGCACGAAGAGAGCTTCTCTCTTGGCCTGATGACCAGCGGACCTCCGGCAGTTCAAGCTCATCCTCCTGAAGACGCCAACTTCCGGCAATCTCCTCCCAAGTCTTATCTCTCCAATGAAGGTCTTCTATCTGAAATCGCCCCACACCACTCAAGCCAGAAATTGGCCCTCTGATTTCGGAGTCTGCACGAAGAAAACCTGTCACCGCTTGATCCACAGAATAATTCTCAAGGCGAATTCGAAGCACACTGGCCAGGTCAAGCTCTAAAACCTCTTCGAAAACAAACAAGCCTGCGACCTGAATAAAGTCATCAACTGTCTGAAGCTGAAACTGCCCAAGCCGAAGCTCGTTTTCACTCAAGACCGAGTTCTCAAGACTGACTCTGCCCTCATGTAAAACATAATCGCCCAGATCAATTCTTGAAAAAGAGAAATTGCCCGAAAAAAAGGTATCCTTTCGATCAATACGAATCCGAAAGTTTTCCAAGCGAAGCTCCGCCTGAAGACGATCAAGCCATTCAAGATCTACAGGAAGATCCACTTTCAATCTAAAGTCTTGAAAAGAAATTCGATGAACAATGGTTTCAAATCGACCTGGCTCGTCTTGCTCCTCCTCGGCTTTCTGCCCCTCACCCCTAAGCCTAGACCGCCAATCTTCAAGAATATCCAGAGTCTCTAAGTCGTAACTCAAACCCCTCACTCTGGCCTCAGAAATATAAATCTTATTCCAAAAAAACAGTGGAACACTTAAAAAGGCGGATATCCTTACAGCAACCTGTTCGATCTCAACTCGACTATCTGTTCTAATGTCCGTCAGCTTTACGGAATTGAAACTGAGCTCCGGAAAGAGACGAAAAACTCTGAGTCGGGCATCTTCGTAGTCGATTTCAATATCAAGCGTGTCTTGAGCTGCCTCGACCACTTGATCTCTTAACCAGTCTTGAAAGAAACGAGTTTGAGCAAAAATTGCAACGGCGACTAAAGAAAGCAGAACGGCGGCAAAGACCGAGCCCAGCGATAGGCCTGCCACCCAAGAAACAATCTTGGTCACTTTGGACCGAATTCTAGAGCGAACATCTTTCTTGTCTTGCTTCGCCATGGCTTCGCCAGGATATCAGAGGGATCGGAAAGCATCACGCTTTGTCTGCCCGAATTCGGCTCAACCAAAGTGAGCCCAGAATGACCAGAGAGGTAGAAACCAAGCCCGGATAAAGAGCGGCGACCGCCTCTGAGTAGGGGGACCACCTCCAAAGAGTCACCACAACAACTCCAACCAAACTGGCCCCCACAAAGAGGTGGTCTGAAATCTTCTTGGGGAAGAGAAATCCAAACATGACAGGAAACAAAAGACAGGCCGCAAAATAGGTACCCAAAGTTCGCCACACAAGCTTTATGTTTCCATCAAAGACCATCGCCATAAAAACTGACAGAACCGCCACCACAACTAAAGAAAGGCGCATTCTCTTAACGAGGCTCTGCCACTGACCCGGAAACAAATCATAAGAAACGGTCGAACCGGCAACAAAGAGGTAGGAGTCGATGGTCGACAAAATCGTGGCCAATATGCCCGCTAGGAAAAAGCCCCGAAGCCCCTCCGGCAACAGTTGGACGGCATAGAGCAGATAGGCAAAGCCCGAGTCCGCTTCAGGCAAAACCGCTCGGGCATAAAGAGCACCAGCCGTGGTGCAAATGTCAAACACTACCCACACGCCTGTCGAAACTAAAATTCCAATCCTCGCCGTTCTGGTCGAATTCGCTGCAAAGCATCTCTGATAAAAGTTCGGATCCACTAAAGTGGCCATCGCGATAAAACCCCAAACCAAAGCCTCGCCCCAGCCGAGCTCGCCCGCCCAATGGAAGTGCGCCTCTGGCAAATGAGACCGAAGAAAGTTCAAGCCTCCGAATTCAGCAAAAGAAAAAATGACCACCAGAGCAACGCCACTACACATCACAAAAAATTGGATGAGATCTGAGAAGACAACCGCGCGAAATCCCCCCCAGATTGAGTAAAGAACAACGGCCGCAACGCTTAAGCTCATGTTTACAAAGAAACTGCCGCCAAACAGCAGCTGGGCAAACAAACCCAGACTGATCGCATACGAAATCGGAAGGACATTGAAGAAATTGAAAGCCGCCGCGAGATACCTCGACTTCGGACCAAACATCTTGCCCACCATCTCCGGCAATGTGAGAGCCTCAAAGCTGCGAGCTCGAGATACTAAGAAAATTGCAAATATCAGATAACTTAAATACCAAAACACGCCCTGTGTTAAAAAATTGTAGATTCCATATTCGTAGGCGATTCGAGTCACCCCAAAGATGCCGCCATACCAAGTGGCCACAAGAGTCGCCACAAACAAAGGCAGCGAGAGCCTTCTCCCCATCAACAGATAGTCAACAAAATCGGGGCCCTCGTTTGAGGCTCTCTGTTTTCGGCAATGCCCCCAAAGGATGGCTCCGAGAGTGACCGCCAACACTAAAAAGAAGACAAACCAATCTAAGGGCCCTAGAAAAGAGCGAAGCTGTATTTCAGATAAAAATTCTTTCGACATGAGACCTTCCCTCCGCTGGTCTTAACCAGATCAGGTTCAACGGGTATTTCTCAGCCTTCACCGAAGGCACCCCGGGTTGATCCCCTTGCTAGGAGATTCAAAAACATTTGTCAATTTGCTTGAGAATTCGTTAGAGCCTAAGAGAAGCCCCATGATTCAGTTAGAAACAGCCCATGAGTCCCCTCTTGAAATTCGTCTCTTGGCGAAGACCTCGCCTGCTTGGATCTCACAGGTGCTTGAAAAATTTGATCTTTTTTTAGTAGATCACGCCGCCTGTGAGCGGAAAGCCTCTGCGACGGCCATTCAATTCGTTGTGAAGTATCCTGATCGTTTGGGCCTAGTTGACCCTATGATTCGATTGGCGAGAGAAGAGCTCTTGCACTTCCATCAAGTGGCTCGACTTCTTTTGGAGAGAAAAATCTCCATCGGAGGTGATGAAAAAGATCCTTACATTAATCTCCTTCTGGGTGAATGTCGTCACGGGCGAGACGAGCATTTTTTAGATCGACTCCTCTGCTTTGGAGTCGTCGAAGCTCGGGGAACCGAGCGATTTGGTTTGGTCGCAGAAAATCATCCAGACTCGAGTCTGCGACGATTTTATCGCAAACTGACTGAAGCTGAGGCGAGACATCATCAGTCTTTTGTGGATCTTGCTTGCCTGTACTTTGAACAAGAACAAGTAGAAGAAAGGCTCCGCTTTTTACTTCAACGAGAGGCCGAGATTGTCTCTGTCCTGAAACTACGACCTGCAGTTCACTAAAGAAAATTGTTTAAGGGTCATGCGCAACTTAAGCCTTCAAAAGTATCTAAGATCCCACTCTGATGTCTCTCATGACATCCTCCAAACACTTGAAGAACTCCCCTCGAAACTGAGTCATATCTGTGTCGTTCCCATCAAGAATGAAAGTGAAGAGTTTTGGAAAAGCCTTGAGACCTGGCTAAGGCTTCGATCTAAGGCTGAAGCGCTCTTTATTCTTGTAATCAATGCGAGACAAACAGACTCGCGGGCCTGCCTCGCTGCCAACCAAGCCCTCGTCGAAAAGCTGCTCTCTAGATCTGATTCCGCCAACTCAAAACTTCGAGAAGGACAGTACTCTTACTGCTTCAAAATACAGGCAACCAACTTTTGCGTGCTTCATCATTCTCAGCAGGGCTTTTTCTTTAAAGAAAAGCAGGGCGTGGGCCTCGCTCGAAAAATCGGCTTCGATCTTGCCTGCCAGCTCTTCGCGACAGGCCGCATGCAAGGCTCCTGGATACACAGTTCTGATGCCGACGCGCGTTTGCCAGACGACTATTTTTTGAGAGTCTCAGAATCAAATGCACAAGAATTTTCAGCCGCCCTTTATCCGTTTTTTCACCTGACCGATGGGCTCGGAGATTACAAAGAAGCTCTTCGCTTTTATGATTACTCTATTAGATACTACGCCGATCAACTCAAATGGGCTCGATCCCCCTTCGCCTATGTCAGCCTAGGAAGCTGTTTGGCAATTCCTGTTCAAGCTTATGCACAAGTTCGAGGCTTTCCGAATCGAGAGGCCGGAGAAGACTTTTATATCTTGAACAAACTTCGCAAAATAGGACCGATTCAAGAGCTCGTCGGCCAGCCCATTGAACTGCAAGGGCGCCTACGAACAGAGGTTCTGTTTGGAACGACCCAGTCGACTCTAAAGATTGGAGATCAGCTAAAAAAAGGATGCCTGCCTGAACTCTACGATCCGCGCTGCTTTGCTGAACTCAAAGAGCTATTGACAGCATTCAGAGACTCTCAACTAGAGCGGCTTAGCGAACGAACTCGCTTTGTTCTGCAAAAGCAGGGCCACTGGGCTGAATTGCTGAAGATTCAAGAACAAGAGAGAGAGCCACGAAGGTCTCAACGCTTTCTTGAGTTTTTTGACGCCCTGAAAAGCCTTCGCTTTGTCCATGAAATGACTCGGGAATTCTACCCCAAACAGGCCCTCAAAAGCCCTCGTCAACCTCAACTCGTTCAGCTATAGAGAGGGCGCTATGAGTGAAATTTATGTCGATCTAGAGTTTACTCCAAACCCAGACAGTTTGAAGTATTTGGTCAATCGGAGCATCTTAACAAAAGGGACTTTGTTTCTGTCGAGCGCAGAGGAAGCGAAAGAGAAATCTGAATTGGCAGAGAGCTTGTTTCAACTCGGTGGCATTAAGTCTGTCATGTTGGGGGCGGGCTTTGTGACCGTGAGTCTTCAGAGCCAAGACGAACTTCATGAACTGAACGAAAAGATTACCGAATGCATTCGCGCCCACCTGAAAGAGGGGCGCCCCGTGGTGAAGCCCGGTGCTATTCAAGAAAGTACTGACCAAACATTTTCAGAGGTCGAACAAAAGATTGTCGATTTTTTAAATGCGGAAGTTCGTCCAGCCGTGGCAATGGACGGCGGCGACATTCAGTTTGAAAGCTTTCAAGAGGGGGTCGTGTATCTAAAAATGCAAGGCTCTTGCTCGGGCTGTCCCTCTTCTCTGATGACCTTGAAAGAGGGAGTCGAGAGTCGACTAAAGACCTTGGTGCCAGAAGTAAAAGAAGTCGTTCCAGTATAGTTTCGCCAAGGCTTTACCTGAAACTAAACGGCTCGCTAGCGGACGCACCAGATTTTATGCTGCTGTACCGACAAACGCCACTTTGGATTCTCTTTCACAAGCTGAATGCAGCAGTCTAGATTTTCTTTCGGAACGAAGTCCCCTTCAAATGCGGGACTTAGAAGGTAATAGTCAGCCTGCACTTGAGGTTTTGGAATGCCCATTCCCGCCGCTCGAACATACTTAACTTCATGAGCCGTTTTTTGCCGCAGACAGTGTTCTGCCGTCTTCGGAGACACACAGATCCAATCTAAGCCAGCTGGAAGCTCTTTTGTGCCGTTGGTTTCGACCGCCAGAAAATATCCAGCCAATTTGAAGCGCCGAATCAGTTCTTCGTCCAATTGAAGCGCGGGCTCTCCTCCGGTGAAGATCACTGACCGGCACGACGGGCTTAAACTTTCACAATATGAGAGCAGCCGCTGGACATCCCACAGCTCCCCAGACACAAACTCGGTATCACAATCAAAGCCTTCCCGCTCTTTCTTGCAGCGCAGATTACAGTCAGAGAAGCGGATAAAGATATTGGCCGTGCCCGCTCTCATTCCCTCCCCCTGCAAGCTATAAAAGACCTCGTTGATTCGATAGGTCCCTAAAGCTCGTGTCGAATCCACCAACTTTAAATCTCCAGGCCTCGCTTCTGGCTTCATTCAAGCGCCCCTTTCTGAAGAGATGAGTTCGGGCTCATACCGACATCGACTTGTACAAGTCTCTTCAATCTCAACGGCCAACAAACTCGGAAGCTTCGGTTTCACCTGATCATAGATCCATTTGGCGATGGCCTCAGAAGTGGGAGATTGCATTTTAAGGCTGTCGTTTAAATGCCAATGGTCCAATTTTTCTTCTAGTAGAGACTGAATTGCCCCTCTCATCTCAGAATAGTCGATCAGCATCGCTTCGTGAGGGCCAGTCTCTTGCAACTGCCGCCCCCGACAAATCAACCGGCCTCGCCAGGAATGCCCGTGCAATCGAGCACACTTTCCATCATGTTTCGGAAGTTGATGGCTCGCTTCAAATCGAAAGTCTTTCTCAAGAGTCCACGCCATCAAAGTCGCCCCTGCCGCTTTTCTCTCAATGTGAGTTGATCATCTGAGCGGAGAAGCGGATCTTCAATCCCACAGGCTGCAAAGGCCTCGGCCCTCTCGACACAAGTTCCACAAAGGCCGCAGGGCTCAGCCCCCCCTTGATAACAGCTCCATGTCTCTTCGAACGGCACCCCCAGCTCGATGCCCCTCTTTAGAATTTCTCCCTTCGAAAACTGAGCATAGGGTGTCAGCAAGCCGACGGAATGCCAATCGCAGACCCTCAAGACCTCTGAAACTTTTTGAATGAATTCGGGTCGGCAATCCGGATAGATATGATGATCCCCCGAATGAGCGGCATAAGCGACCCCTTCCGCTTTCACCGAAAGGGCGTAAGAAGCGGCTAACGAGAGAAAGACCATATTTCGATTCGGCACGACGGTTTGCTTCATCACTTCTTCTTGGTAGTGCCCCTCGGGTACCGGAATACTTTCAGAAGTGAGGGCGCTCCCCCCCATCAACTGCCTCAGCTGCGGAAGTTGCAACGAAAAGAGAGGGACCGAATACTTCTCGGCCAATCTCTTGGCAGCGCGAGTTTCACGCGAGTGTCTTTGGCCGTAATCAATATTCAAGGCCCAAAGCTCTAAGCCCTGAGACTTCAAGTCGGCCAGAAGAACCGCCGAGTCGAGACCCCCACTCAAAAGAAGAACCACGGATTTCACAACAGGCCACTCTATAGCACAAATTCGGCTCCCCAGCTGGAAATATACGAATTCAGGTCGAAGGGGCCAGAATATCGAAAGAAAGGGAATAGGCGGATCGGGTTGACTTCCCAAAATGCTGTCCTATCTTGGGTGCAGTGGCAAAGATTATCCCATTTCGACCAAGGCCTAAGAAACAGGCCAAAGGGCGGCCCGAGAAGGGCTTTGAGCCCAGTTTGGGCAGCATCTTGAAGAAGATGGCTTCAGACCCCCGTGTCTTAGAGCAGGCTTTGGAACAGATGAAGGGGGCGATTCAAGTCGCCGTTCAGGAGTCCGAGTCAGAGATTAAGATTCGCTTGCCCTTGCCCCCAATCGAGAGGCGAAGCCTGTTTGTGGGCTACGAGAATGGGAACTTGCAGATCGATGCGGTTTCTCCGGGTGTCGGTCGCGTACACCAAGTCTTGCCGATCATGATTCCTGTCGTCGCGGCGACGGCGCAAGCCCAGTTTGAACCGGGTCAACTCGAGATTCGTTTCAAAAAAAAGGAGTTTAAAGAACCCGTCATCTCGATTCCGATTAAAGATAAAGAGCCGGAATGAGTGAGCGCAGAATTCTTTCAGCCCTCTCTGTGTTTTTAGTCACTGCCCTTCTCATGTTTCAAAGCGCCTGCCAACGAAGCTATCGAGACTCCAGTCGGGCTCTGAAGAGCGTCTCTGAACTCGATTTAGAGCGATACTCGGGCCGATGGTTCGAGGCCGCTAGACTGCCCAACCGTTTTCAAAAGGATTGCATCAAAAGTCAGGCTCGATATGAGCTTCGCCCCAATGAGGAATTGGGGGTGGTGAATCAGTGTCTAAGGGAAGACGGAAGCTGGAAATCTGTGGAAGGTCGAGCTTGGCTTCCTGATCCGCTGAAACCCGGTCAATTGAAGCTTCGATTCTCTCGATTTCCTATCTCTCTCTTCTCAAGCAATTATTGGGTGATCTATATCGATCCCGATTACCAGGCTGCGATTGTGAGTGAACCTCGAGGAAGATTTCTCTGGATTCTGACCCGCGAGGAAAACCCCGATGAACTCTTGATCGAAGATTTGGTGCAAATGGCTGAGAGTAAAGGCTTCGATGTTTCTCCTCTGATTTTCACTTCTGAGATCCGCATTTACTCGAAACTCAAGAGCCCAGCTTTTCACAGAAGATAACGAAGTTCGACTGATCTCGAATGTCCCGCACTCTTAACTCTGGAACCGATTTCAAAAGTCGATCTAATTCTGCCCTGTCGTATGTCCAAACAAGAGGGTGAAGAAGGGCGTCGGCCATTCCAACCTGACTACTCAAGTCCCCCGTTCTTTCGATTCCTCTCTCTTTCAAAAAACGATCCACTTCTGCAAGATCAGAGATGGACTTCTCTATGAGTTCTTGCCTCCACTTTTCGAGATCCTTTCTCTTCTCACGATCGTAGAGCATCAGCCTTAGAACTCCCTGAGGCCTCAGGGCTTTGGCAAGAATTCGCAAGCCCTGACTTGGGTCTGGCAAATGATGGAGAACTCCAAAGCAATCAATGGCATCAAAAGCCTCGTGGTAGTCAGACTCTAGAAGATTCTCTTGTCGTCGTAGGACATTGTGAATTCCGTAAAGGAGCTGTCTCCACGCCAAGATCTTCAGACTCTTTTCTGAAAGATCTGATGCCACAATTCGTACACTTGGGTTTCTTCGTCCAAACATGAGAGGCGAGATGCTTCCACAGCCGGCGATCCACGCGTCTCTTACGCCGCGAGAGATTTTCCAACTTTTAAAATCGACCGATTCAAGCTGATGCCACCGGGCCCGCGCGTACCAGGGGTAATAGGGATAGGGGTATTGATCGTAATGCTGTCGAACTCTCTCGACTGCATCCACGGCCCTCACCGACTCTCCTGAGTCTGCTGCTGTTCACGATCTCGAAGCAAAGACTGCAGAATGCGCTTCGCGCTTCGGTAGGAAGAATTGTAGGCCGTGATAATCGAGCCCCCCGTTTTGCTCACCGCCAAGTCTCCAATCAAAAAAAGATTGGGAATATTCGTCTCGCCGTCGGGGCCTACTTTCACCCAGTTTTGTTCGTCAAACTCTAAACCCATCGTTTTCAAAAAATTTACGGGAGTGCTCCCACCAATGGCGAAGATAATCTTGTCAAAAGACTCTGCAGGAAACTGCTCCGGTTTTTTAAACAACACCTTGGGTCGCCCCCCATCGTCGACGATCTCTTGGATCTCACAACTTCGAAGAATTTTTAGCTGCTTCGAAGCTTCCATCTTCAAAACGGCCTCACGGTTGACTGGCATCATCCGATGGAAGTCTTCCGAACGGTAGCAAAGCGTCAGTTCACAGTTTTCCTGAAACAGAATCTGGCAGTACTCTGAAGAAGTATCGCCACCTCCGACCACCAAGACCTTCTCATTTTTCACGGGTTGACTGGTCAAATCAAAAAGAATCTGTTTTCTGAGCTTCACGGGTAGCTTGAAGTCTGGCTTGTTGGGGCGTCCAAGAATGCCGATTCCAATCGCGCAGACCTTCGCACGAAGTTCTGCCTGGTTCACCTGAATCCGAAAATAGTCCCTCTCGGGGGTCACCTTTGAAACTTCCGAGTTCAGGTGATAGTTGATTTGATACTTTGAAATGATATCGGCGAAATAATCGAGGGTTTCGGATTTGGTCAAATCGGGAAAGCTCTCTAAAACCCCAAAGGTTTCGACCGGAAGGTTCTTGTAGTTGGCCAGGGTCATTTTTTTATCTGGGTAGAACTGTCGAATCGCCTGAATAATTTCGGGGCCTTTTTCCAAGACCAGAACCCCCTGGCGATCGAGACCCATCGTCTGACACTCGACGGCAAGCGATATTCCCGCCGGGCCACCTCCCACGCAAATCACATCGTAAAGCCTCTTCTCATCGATTCCAGCCACTTCTCTCAACCTATTCTGGCCTTACAAGTCGACGCAATCCCCATTTTGTCGAATTCAGGGGCCATGCTAAGCTCTAGGGGATGGAAACGCAGGTGCTGAATTGACATCTAAATTGCCCCCTTCGGGTCCTGTCTACCGGCCCACCAACGATGAAATCGACTTGAAAGAAGTGATTCTTCTGTTGTGGCGAAACAAGCTTTTGATTGCCACAACTGCTTTTGGCTTCGCCCTGATTGCCGCGCTGGTAAGCTTTTTTTTACTGACCCCTCAGTTTGAATCACGCGCTGTCATTATGGAAGCCAAGGATTCCTCTGCAAGCCCCGGGCTTCGGAATCTAGGGGAAAGCTCTCCCGTTGGAACTTTTTTGATGCTGGGGGGACCCGGCCAGGCCATTATCAAGTATCAGGAGATTCTTCAAAGCCGCCAAATTGCTTCCAATGTTGTGGATGAGAATGAACTCCTGTCTCGTTTAGAAGTGGAGATTGACAGGGAGGACCCTCGGGGTGAGCTGAAAGCAAGAGACGGTCTGATCCGGAGCCTCCGAGGAGGGATTCGAATTGAAACTGAAAGAGAAGTACTGCGACTTTCTTTTCGCCACCCAGATCCTATCGTCGCTCGAGACATCGTAGATTTTTATTTGGAAGCTTTGAGGCAGTACATTCGAAGCAATCTTTTGACTCAGGCGCGCTCGACCGAGCTTTTCATTGAGGCGAGGTTGGAAGAGGTGGAGGCTAATCTAGCCACGGTAGAAGCCCAGTATCTCGAGATGAAGAGGGATTTGGGCATCGTTCAACTTCCGTCTCAAATCAACTTTGCTTTGGGAACCGCCACCAATCTGCGATCTCAGATCATTGAAAAAGAAATGCAAATTGAGCTTTATAAAAATGTAATGAGAGATTCTAGCGAAGTGCGGCGGCTGACCCAAGAAAAGGAGCAGTTGGAAGCCCAGTTGCGGCGCCTCATCCGAGGCAGTGGCACTTCTGAGACGGACGCGGAAAAAATGCTAGAGCTCTTTACGCCCTTGGATGAAAGCTCTGAACTTCAGTTTAAGTTTGCAAATGCTGAGAGGCTTTATAAAACTCAAGTCAGCCTGATTGAACTTCTGAGCCGCCAGCTTGAAGTCGCTCGCATTGAAACCAAGAGATCAGAGCCTGTTTTTCAATTGATTGACCCCCCCGTGGAGGGCCTTATCCCCGTTGCTCCTAATAAACGACTGAACACGGTGCTCGGCTTTTTGCTCGGAATGATTTTGAGTACATTCCTTGTTTTGGTTCTGAATCAGTTTTCAGCGCTTCCGAAGGGTCTCACTAGAATTGTTCGGGTCGACATTCGCGAAAAAGACTCGCCTCCGACCAAACGCGTTCATCTCAACTAGAGAGTTTAAAAACTTCCTCGAAAAGCGATTCCAAAATCAAAAACCAGCGGTCGAATGGCTTCAATCCCCCTAAGGTGATATCGCGCCCCACCGTAGACATGAAAGGCCAAATTGTAATCCTTAAAGCGATCCATCTGCCTCCAAAGATTAAAGCCAATTCGAGAAGTCACCGGCACAGCCCACCGTGCATCAACCCCGCTGCCAGCATCCATACGAGCGACCCCTGAGCTTAAGTAAAGACTGGGGTCAAAATAATTGTCCGGAAAGGGCCGAAACACGCCACCGACTTCGAGGTTCATCGAATAGAGCATGGCTCGTTGTCGACTACTTGAAGGCTCTGAGCGATACCACAGAGGGGCCAACCAAACATTTGGATAGAGGCTGAAGGCAAAATTCCGATGCACGAAAAATTGATAGTGAACATGAACGCCGGCGGCGCCGCCTCGGTTTCTGCGAGAGAAGTTAGGCTTCAGCTGAGTGATGGGGTAATACAATCCAAATTCGACAATTCGATCCCTCTGACGGAAAGAGTAAGAGGCTTCTACATGGGTCGCACCGAGACTAAAAAGAAGGCCTACGATAGTGGCTTGCATCCATCTCATATTTTAACGACCCGAAAATACGATAATCTGCGTGGCAAGCAATATAAAGGTGGACACCAGGGATACATGATCTTGCCAGAACTTAAATGTCTTTTCTGGAATATAGATCGTATCCCCGGGCTCTACAGACAACCTAGGACTCAGTCGAATGCTTGAGCCGTCGGCTTTATAGACCACCGCACTAGAGAAATTGGCTCGCTCTGTGAGGCCGCCTGCAAACCCAATATACTCTTCGACGGAGGTCGATATCTGATAGGGCTTCGCTCCTGGCGCTCTGACCGCTCCCGTAACAAAAACCGAGTTTGATTTCGAGGGAATCAAGAGCTGCGTGGACGGAATGAAAATTTCATCACCGTTTTGCAGAACCAAACTTTCCAAAAGAACCTCACGATCTGTTCTTCTCTGATCTTCCCTTTGCAAGACTTGAATCTGAGTTCGTGTGCCATCCGATTGCAAACGAGATAAACGAAAAGGCGAGGCTCGATCGGCATAAACACTCAAGCCCCCAAGTCGTTGAATGACCTCAGATAAATTTCGTGTCTCTCGAATCTCAAAGGTGCCCGGAGACACCACCGCTCCGGTGATGGTCACAAAGTCAGAAAGATTCGGAACAAAAATGACATCGCCGTCAGTCACAAAAGGATTCAAAGAAAAATCCCCCAAAGAAGCAAAACGAGTGAGATCCACTCGCTGAACCTCTCCCCTTCGGCGGAGCTCGATGAATTGACTGGAACCAATCGAAGGAATCCCCCCAGCCATCGCAACGATCTCACTCGCCCTCAAAGTCGCAGAGGCCCTGACGGGACCTGGCCGATTGACAGAGCCCAGCACAAAAACTCGAAATTCTCTGGGTCGGTAAAGTGAAATCGTAAACTGAACATCTCGCAAAGAATCTCCGATCGCCTTTTCCATAGCCGCTCGAAGCTCCCCATAGTTCATCCCATCGGTGTCAATCACCCCAATCCGAGGAATGAACAAAACCCCTTCTGAATTGATGCTTACAAGAATATTGTCCTCGACTCTTCCCCAAAAATTCACCAGATACTGATCCCCCGGCCCGACGGGATAGTCCTCTGGGGCTTGTGTGTTGACATCTAAAACCAGTCGATCGGCTCGGGGGCTCCCCTGCTGAACACTTCGGGGAAAGACCCTCTGCCCCCCCTCAAAAAAATCCTCGGTGCCCGGCGACCTAACTTGAGCGTTGGTCCTCTGTGCCAAAAGCTCGAGACCGAGCCCAAAGCAAAGGATAAGACTCAAAAATCCGAAATTGCTTAGCGTTCTGAACATCCCCCTCTCATACACAATTCAGAATACTGGGGCCAGAGGCTTTATTTTTGGTTTTTTGGCCTGCTAGGCTCAGCTCAGAATGAAGGCCCTCGAACCCCTAAAATCTCTAAAAGCCATGAGTCGTCATCTCAAAAGCCTAGTTCGAGAACGGCTTTGGCTACAGGTTCTGGTGGGCATGTTTCTGGGAGTATTGATGGGGCTAGCGCTGAGCCCTGAAATTAATTGGGTCGAGTATAACAATGCCAAGGCCCTCGTCGAGTGGATTGCCCTACCCGGGCAAATCTTTCTGGCTCTAATTCAGATGATTGTAATCCCACTTGTGATGGCGTCCATTGTGAGAGGAATATCGGCCAGCGACAATCTAGAACAACTTAAATCGATCGGCCTAAAGTCAGTTTTCTTTTTTGTCACTGCGACCATTCTTTCCATTTGTATCGGAATTGGCCTTTGTCTGCTGATTGGTCCTGGCCATTTCATCCACGGAAAGAGCCTCCCACCAGAGGAAGCGAGCCCTGAGGTAGGCGCCCCCATGGAGAGTCTGCCTCAACTGATTTTTAGAATCATTCCTTCGAATCCTTTGAGTTCAATGATCGAGTTTGAAATGCTTCCGGTTGTTTTCTTTTCCGCTGTGGTGGGAATTGCACTCTTGTCGTTGAGACGCGATCAAAGCGCACTTCTTCTCAGCCTGTTTGCCGCCATCCAAGAAGTCTGCATGGTCGTGGTGAAGGGGGCGATGAGACTGGCTCCCTTGGCGGTTTTTGGATTGATGAGCCAAGCCGTGTTTCGAGTGGGCTTCGAGGCCCTGGTGGGCTTATCGGCCTATGTGGCCTGTGTGCTTCTTGGCCTTCTGATTTTGATGGGAGGCTATCTCTTATTCGTGCAGCTTGTGATTCGGAGAGCCGCTTGGGTTTTTCTTCGTGACATGAGGGAGTTGCTTCTGCTGGCCTTCTCGACCTCTAGTTCAGCAGCAGTCATGCCACTGAGTATAAAAACGGCTGAAGATCGTTTTCAGGTACGACCGTCAATCTCTCAGTTTGTGATTCCCTTGGGAGCCACCATCAATATGACGGGAACTTCTCTCTATCAGGGGGTCGCGACCGTCTTTCTGGCTCAAGTCTTTGGGGTAGATCTGGGAAT
>REDG01000026.1 GCA_007693605.1 Bradymonadales bacterium | reverse complement strand
ACATCCACCAACTCTCCACCAACTCCAAAAAATAGCGTTTGAAACTACTATCCGTGCCAGGCCTCCGCTGTTTCTCAGGAACTTTTGAATGCCCGGCTTCGCTGCGTGGCTGTCTACGACCTGCTTCATCGAAAAAGCTTTATTTCAGCAGGCGAAGTCAATAGCCGTATTGGCGATACCTTTCCGAAGGCTTCACAGTTTGCTCTCCACGCTTCATCGTCGATTCCGAACCTTGTTCAATGCGCTATCATTCTGAGCACCATGTTTTGGCTAGCCTGGAGAGAGGCCCTGTTCTCCCTAGTCTTCATACTCTTTATTTCGTTCTTTGTGTGGCTCGCAAACAGACGAGTCAGCAGAATCGCCTCTCAGATACCCGAAGAACAGCGGGGCCTTGTTTGCGGTATCGAGCGAGTGGCACGAAACTGGCTTTTGGTGCGAATTCTCCGAACAGCAGCCTTCGAGAGTATCCGGCTGAACCAGAACATTCTCAACTACTCGACGCGTTTTATCCGAAGCAAGCTCCTTGCCAATGCTGCAGCCGCGCTGCCAATTATCATGGGTGGCGTCATGCTGGTGAGTATCATCGGCCTCAATCAAAGTGTACTTGAAACTCCAGGTCCCACTCTGGTCGCATTTCTCTATTTGCTCGTCCGCTTTACTCAGCAGCTGGCTGCTTTTGCAAAGAGTTTCGGGATGGCCAGCACCTGCTTCCCCCACTTCAAGCTCTCGGCTCAGTACTTCTACAGCATCCCCACGAAAGACCTGGCGGTTGCCCTTCACCCTGAAAGGCTATCTGTACCCGATCTCACCGATACGAGTACCCAGACTTCGGCAGCAGCTCCTCGAATTGAGATTCAGAATCTTTACTTCCGCTACGAAAGTGAGGGGCCTTGGGTCATCGAAAACTTAAGCCTCGAAGTCCCCTCAGGCAATCAACTCGGCATCGTGGGAAGGAGCGGCACCGGAAAGTCGACTCTCCTGGCGATGATTTTAGGAGTACTTGAACCCAATCGGGGTTCCATACGAATCGATGGCATGTCCCCCAAAGACTATTTTCAGAAGTCCGATGTTCATGTTGGCTATGTTGGCGCAGAGCCATTTTTGATCGAGGGTTCGATCGAGCAAAATCTTCGCTATGGCTCTCGAAAGAATCATAGCGAATCAGAGCTTTGGGCGGCATTAAAGATGGCTCAAATTGATGACATCATCGAGCAAAAACCGGGTCGCCTCGCCTTTAGCCTCAAAGAAAATGGAGAAGGCCTTTCCGCCGGCCAGAAGCAGCGCCTAGCACTCGCCAGAGCCTTTTTAGTGAAACCTCAGCTCCTTGTACTCGACGAAGCCTCTGCGAACCTCGACGAACAGACCGAGAGAGAGATCACCCAGGCAATCTCGTCGCAAAACCTAGACTGGACAGTGGTCATCGTCTCGCACCGCGAGGGGATTTTACAGAACTGTAAAACGATCTACCGGCTCGACCCAGCTTCTCAGGCAGCTTAGGCTGGCCTGGCTGAGGCCTTTGCGCTAAGCAAGGGGAATGAAAGGCATCATCTTAGCGGGCGGTCATGGAACTCGGCTCTACCCGCTGACAAAGGTTTTTTCAAAGCAGCTGCTTCCAGTCTACGACAAGCCTCTTATTTACTATCCTCTGTCCACTTTAGTGCTTGGAGGCATTCGAGAGATTCTCATCATCTCCACCCCGCAGGATACCCCAAAAATTGAGGAGCTTTTGGGAGATGGTTCACAAATTGGACTGAAGCTCGAGTATAAGGTCCAAGAAGCCCCTCGAGGGATTAGCGAAGCCTTTTTGCTGGGTGCCGATTTCATTGGCGATGACAGTGTCACCCTCATTCTCGGTGACAACATTTTTTACGGAAACAATCTTGGCAAAATTGTTTCGACTGCTATTCGAGAAAATACAGGCGCCACGGTCTTTGCCTACTACGTCAAAGACCCCGAGCGTTTCGGAGTGATCGAGTTTAACTCGAAAGATAGAAGTGTACTGTCCATTGAAGAAAAGCCCGCCAAGCCGAAAACAAATTGGGCGGCAGTGGGCCTCTACATCTACGACTCTTCGGTTGTCGCGCGAACGAAGGCCTTAAAACCTTCTGAAAGAGGAGAGCTTGAGATTACTGATCTTAACAAAGCCTACTTGTCGGACGGCAAATTGAAAGCCGTCACCTTCGGTAGGGGCTATGCTTGGCTGGATGCAGGGACTCACGAGTCACTCATGAAGGCTTCAAACTTTGTCCGAATTGTAGAAGATAACCAGAGCTTCAAAATTGCTTGCCCCGAAGAAATTGCTTACCGAATGAAATATATCGATGAATCTCAGCTCAAAGCTCTTGCCGAAAACTACCGACAGTCAACTTATGGCGAGTATCTCCTTCGACTGATTGAAAGGGGGGATGATGGCCACTGAAAGAAAGTCTATTCTCGTTACCGGAGGCGCTGGCTTCATTGGGGCGAATTTTATTCACCACCTGTTTGAGCAGTTGAACTTTAAGGGCAAGGTCATCAACCTCGACTGCCTCACCTATGCTTCAAACGTTGAAAATTTAAAGAGCATTGAAGAAAAATATTCTGGCTCTCGTTACTTCTTTGAGAAAGTTTCGATAAATGATGCCGAGCGAGCTCTTGAGATCTGTAATCGGCACGCGGTCGACACGATTGTTCATTTTGCAGCTGAAAGCCACGTAGACCGATCGATCTTGGGGCCTGCCGCTTTTGTTGAAACGAATATTGTGGGAACCTTTCAACTGCTAGAGGTCGGCAGAAAGCTTCATAAAGAAAACTCTGACTTTGTTTTCTACCATGTCTCCACCGATGAAGTGTACGGCAGTCTTGGACCGACAGGCAGCTTCACGGAAGAAACTCCTTATGATCCAAGAAGCCCTTATAGTGCCTCAAAGGCGTCGAGTGATCATCTCGTTCGAGCGAGTTTTCATACCTATGGATTACCCGTTCTAATTTCAAACTGTTCAAATAACTATGGGCCTTATCAGCATCTAGAGAAATTGATTCCTCATATGATTACAAAGATGCTCTCTGGGCAGAAACTCCCAGTTTACGGGGATGGCAAGAACATTCGTGATTGGCTCTATGTGGGGGACCACTGCGAAGCAATCTGGACTATCTTAACGAAAGGTCAGGTGGGTGAGACCTACAATGTGGGTGGAGATTGCGAGATCACGAACATTGATCTGGTTCGTCGTCTCTGTGAAAAGGTCGCTAAATTCACTGAAACTCCCGCTCAGAAGTTTTTGGATCTTATTGAGTTTGTACCCGATCGTCCTGGGCATGATCGCCGGTACTCGATTGATTTTAGCAAGATTTCCTCTCAGCTTGGTTGGAAGCCAAAGCACAGTTTTGAAGAGGGCATCGAAAAGACCCTTCGCTGGTACTTAGATCAGTCGAACTGGAGCCGCACTCAGAGTGGTGAGGAGTATCAGCGCTGGGTGGCGAGTAACTACGGCAAGAGGGGCGGATGATAAAGTTCAACGTACCCAACCGGTCTAGTCTTGATGGGAAGTATCTCGGTCAACTCCTAAATGACCATGAAGCAAAATTTTCTGGTGATGGTCCGTATTCCAAAAAATGCAGTCAACTGATTGAAACCATGCTCGGGGGAGGCAAGGCTCTCCTAACAACCTCTTGTACTGACGCTTTAGAGATGGCTGCAATTTTGTGCGACATAAAAGAGGGTGATGAAGTTATTATGCCCTCATTCACTTTTGTGTCGACTGCGAACGCGTTCGTGTTGAGGGGTGCGAAGTTAGTGTTTATAGATATTAGGCCGGATACACTGAATATTGATGAGACTCTTATTGAGGCTGCGATAACACCAAAGACAAAAGCAATTGTTGTAGTGCACTATGCTGGCGTGGCTTGTGAAATGGACGAAATTCTGGCGGTAGCCAATAGACTCAATGTCCCTGTTATTGAAGATGCAGCTCAAGCTTACTGGTCATTCTACAGGGGGCGACCCCTTGGCTCTTTTGGTAAATTTGCCACATTTAGCTTTCATGAGACAAAGAACATCCATTGCGGAGAAGGGGGCGCGTTGATCGTAAACGATCCTCAATCTATAAGGCGAGCCGAAATCATACGAGAGAAGGGCACGAATCGCTCCGAATTCGTTCGGGGCGAAGTGGATAAATATACCTGGTTGGATATTGGCTCTTCGTTCTTACCATCTGAACTAAATTCAGCCTATCTCCTAGGTCAGCTAGAACAGGCGAAAGACACAACAGATCGAAGGCTGAAGATTTGGGAGAACTACTTTTCCGCTCTTGAACCGCTCGAAAAGAAAGGTTTTATCAAACTACCGAAAGTGCCAAGCCACTGTAAACATAATGGCCATATTTTTGCACTAACCTTGCAAACAGAGTGCGCAAGAGATGACCTGAAATCTCACCTTCGAGAGTCTGGCATAGAAAGTGCGTCCCACTACGTTCCACTTCACTCGTCACCTGCGGGCCAGTCTTTTGGTAGATTCTTCGGCAAGGATACCTATACGACTGACCTAAGCCTTCGACTACTTCGACTACCACTACATAGTCACATTGAAGCTGGATCACCTGAAAATATCGTCAAGAGCATCTTTGCATTTTTTGGGGTCAAATAGCTTCGGCTCAATCGACAAGTGACATTAAATACCGATGCTTCCCAGAGGAGAGTCTAGGTATATGATCTACAAATTTAAAGTGTATAGAACAATTTGGACCCATAGATTGGGAAAACCTATCTCGAGCTTTAACAATCGCATCAAAGAACTCTCGATCTGGTTCGTCATGCGGCATACTCAGCTGGATTTGAGCGGTCACTCTCTCATAGCTCTCCTGAATAAACTGAAACTGAGAAATTTTACTAAAATCAAAACAATCCCGCATGATATAATATCCCAACATGCCACTCACAGTGCCTCCATCTCGCAAGCGAAAGCAATCCTGCGCACGACCGACAATTTCTTCAATCACTGGCCAAGAGCGGCCGCACACACAAGCTTGGTCCAAAGCCCACTTTGCTCGATCTCCCATTACGTACCGCAGGAATGGCATTTTGTACGAGTAGAATGGAGTCACGACTACCGAGCCCTCCTCGCCTGGTAGTGCCGGTGCTCCACTTTCATTCAGAATTTCTACATAAACATTGGGAGCAACAACATGAAGTCGACGGCCCTCAAGACACTCCATCGCAACTAGCCCGGTTTCACGAGAACCATATCTTTCAAGTACTGGCGCCATAAATGACCGCTCGACCTCAGACCTCATTTCAGGAAAAAGCTTGGCGCCAGCAGTTACAATACCCTTCAAATGGGGTATCCGAATGCGATTTCTCCTCAAATACTTCGCGCATTCAAAAACCGCTTCAGGATAGCCAATCAATATGCTGGGTTCGTGTGATTGCCACAACTTAAAAAAATCTGCCATATCAGCATCATTTAGGTTAAATGCACTTAACCAGATCTCTGATATCCTCTTCCTAAAAAATCCCCCCACTTTTTCGCCAGTTGGCGCCTGGTCGGCTTCCGTTGCCCAAATCCGCGCCACTGGTTCCCTGCGCTCTCTTCCTAGCCAATCACGATAGAATAATTCTGCTGCCGCCCTCTCAGCATCAAGACAAGCCAGATCACGAATAAATATTGTTGGCGCACCAGTCGAACCACTAGTCCGATCTTCTATTGATCGTCTTGTTCGACCTTTTGCCGATACTAGCGAAGCTAACTTCTTCTGAACAACCTCCTTCTGCAAAATCGGTAGAGTCTTCAAAATCTGAGCGGGCAACAAACCTTCTGCCCGGAAAAGATGAGCGCCCCCCTCTTTTTCGGCCCTAGGAGTTGCTAAACCGTACTCCAACAGCTTTCGTAGGCGTTGCCCCTGATAAATCGACAAGCCTTCGGAACTAGAATACTCCAACCTCTTCAGCAGTCGGTACCGTCTGAATCGCACTATATTTCGTCTAAGCACCTTCGTCATACTGACCCTCCATAGCGGGGTTGCCAAGGAATTAAACCCTACTCGATATGCCCACTCCAACGTACAAAAACGATCCGCCAACTCAGAGCGTCTTCAAATTATCATCATTCACTCGGTAAAATACCAAGTGAATATCTGACAAGGTCTTTCCAGCCGCCATGTGGTTTCTGAGGGCTACTACGTTTGCCAGTTGAGTAGTGTTGTCCACTATGAACGTCTGCTTACCAATCTGATGAAAAACATAATTTTGCATAAAGTTTAAGGCCTTTCGGCCCCGATGGGCTAAATCAACAGCAGCCAAAACACCCTTATACACGTCCTGGCTCGAGTCCCGGCCGATGGGTTTAAAACTAGAATAGCCCAACACTTTGCCCTCCAGTTCCCAAACCACAAAAAGATCTGAATACTCGGACATACACTCTAAGTTCCACTCTTTGTAGTAATTACTTGCCTCGTCGTAGGTAAACAGCCACGGAGCCTTGTACCGAGAAACAAACTCAGTATTGTCAACAAAGCACTCTTTCGTCAGTCGATAAATTTGGTCAAGGTCATTGGTGCGGGCCAAACGTACTCGACCATACGGTGGCAACACTTTTTCAAGACGACATAGGTCAACACTTGTTAAGAATCTCACTTTCGAGTCAACGAGATAGAATCCCAATGCCTCCAAAACCCTAATTTCCAATGTCTGCTGCACAAGTAGCTGCGCCTCAATTCCCCAGATACCCTCTAAATCAGCAGCCTCAACAATAGCCTTTGCCTGGTTCACATCAAAAACACCATCTACTACCAGCTCAGAGATCGGACGGCGGAAAAATTTAGAGTCCCAAGCCTTATTCCGAATATCCATTTTTGATAAATTGGACCTCCAACGCTTAAGAGTATGTCAATGCTTCCAACGCTCGCAAGGGCAAACTCGCCTAGCTCAGGCCAGGCTTCGCTGCATAACATTTCTGAGTACGTGAACTATCCTTAACGTAGCATAGAGCGAACTTTTCGACTCCAACGGATAGTAGCGCCGGGACATTCCCGAATCAAACGCAGAGGCCTCGGGTAAACCCGCACTTCGAGACAACGCTCGATCGCCTCCGACACTTCGCGAAGAACACGAGAGTTCCTGGAAACTAGAGGAAAGCGCCAGCAAAGTGACCGAAGATACTTGATCGCTCGCCCCCGATCCCCCTTATCAGCTAAGAATATACAGATGCCGAGTTGAACCATCCGTGCTGAGCTGGGGTTACCACGCGCCCGTAGTGCGTCGGCAGCCGTCTCGAGCAGGGAAATGCCCTCCTCGGAACTCAAGTCCTCGATAGCCGGAAGACGCGGCGTGCCCTGCGGCACTGGCGACACACTTCGAAAAGTTACTGTATTAGCGGACAGCACATGAGCGGCACTCCATCGCTCGGAGTTCAATTGCATAAGGAGCGGAACCCAGTATGCAAATGGGTCGGCATAATCCTGGCAGGCAAGCCATGCGCCACCAGGGGCGAGGTGGGGCACGAGGCGGCTGAGCACGAGTCGCATTGCATCGTAGCTCTTGGCGCCATCGATGAATATGATCCCGATCGGGACGGGAGGTTCCCAATCAAACGGATTCGCGGACGATAGGGGCTCATCGCCAGTGAGAGGGTATCTCGAAATCCGATGCTCTCCTTTAGGCAGTTCCACGCGATGCATCACGACGGATGAAGCAAGCGAGCCAAGATTAGCTCTAAGTAAATCGGAGAAATCCGATCCATTGGGCCTCTGTATTTTTGACCTAGGCTCCATAAAAGGTCGCCATACAAAATTATCGAACGTATGTAGTAGGCCCGACTTACGCCGAGGGTTAGAGACCATCCCTGATGCTAGCGCAATCGTCGTGGCACCAAGCCAGGGCGCGAACTCTACCGCGTCACTTTCTCCATCCCATTCTACAGAGCCCAGCCAATGAAGATATTGAAGTTCCTCTGGTGTAACCATAGTCGGAACTGGGGGGCACGACCACTCGTGACAACTCCAAGGGTTCATCAAAGACCTCTCAATCGCTCAGATTGAACTCCCATGAACTGAAACCCCAACAGGCCCTCTTTCAAAAATATTAAATCCATCTGAGCAGTTCTACTTCACATAAATTAATAGCTGTATAACTTCTACACAACTCCTGGAATCCTTAAAAGCCTCGATTAAGGGTTCGTTCATCGGGAGCTTCGCAGGCAACATGCCCAAGAAAAAGTGATGGTCCGGCAAGAGCTGCTCAGCTAGGTTGAAAATTAATATATGAAATCTATGTTTGGCATTCGCCACTTTAAGCATCGAAATTCAGGCTTTCACAATTGGCTGATATATAGAAAAACCAACGCAATGCTCGAAAGGAACTCTAAATATTTTCAAGGCGACGTTTTGGACTTTGGTTGTGGTGAGATGCCCTACCGAGACTACATCTTGAAACATGCAAGTACCTACCGTGGCGTCGATTGGCCTGGGACCAAGCATGAGTTAAGAGCAGAGGTCTTTGCAGACTTGAACAAATCAATTCCTTTGGCTGACGAAATTGCCGACACGATTGTCTCCTTTTCGGTACTCGAACACCTATACAACCCGCTTGGTATGCTGAACGAGGCAAATCGCATCCTGAAGACAGGCGGCCACCTTGTATTGTCTGTACCCTGGCAATGGCAGGTGCATGAAGCCCCCCACGACTACTATCGGTATTCGCCTTATGGCCTAAGGCACCTTTTGTCTCAAGCAGATTTCTCAGTCGTCAGCATTTCACCTACAGGAGGGGCATTTTCAACTCTTGCTCTTAAAGCTAGTTACCTCCTAGCACGACTTGCGAGGGGGCCCAGACCTGTTCGCCTGCTCCTCCGCCTGATGGTCCTGCCGATCCAATTCTTTCTACAGCTTGTAGCCCCAATCTTGGATCGATTTGACAAGAACTGGAGCCTAGAAGCGCCGGGCTATTCGGTGGTCGCCAAGAAGAGTTAACTTGGCTTACGAAGATGGCACGTATTTTACATATTTTTACAACTGTAGATCACAAGTATAGAACAAGATTTATCGACTTCGTGGGACAACATGACCTGGGCTATCAATCGACTTTTTTGTATTGGGAGCGACCAGAACTCTCCGACAGCCTGGGGCAGGGCTCAACTAAACCTCTTCGGCGTTTTTCAAAAAAATTAGTTTCAGCAAAGTCCAAGATTCTTTTTTTGATTAGGCTCGTGATAGAATGTCACCTCAGAAAGAATGATCATTACTTTCTGCACGGTCTCTTTACAAACAATCGACTCTCTCCCATGATCCTCGTCACTCTAAATTTAATGAGCCGCGATCAGCTAAGAACGGTGTGTTGGCGAATATGGGGTGGTGATCTCTATGGAATTGAGGAGAAGCCCTTACTCAAAACACTCAAGAAGCGGCTGGTCCAAAGAATCGGATGCGCCGGAACCTTACTTGAGGGTGATGTCCAGGCAGCTCGGCTTAAGTATGAAGCTCAGAATCTTGCGCGGGCTGATTTAAGTTACCCTCTTGTTGTTCCATTAACTCAAAAATCAGTTCAGAAAAACCAAAATGACAAGATGAAAATACTTGTCGGCAACTCAGCGACGCCGACGAACCAGCATGAAGAGATATTCCGGATACTCGCAGGTTTTGAGCTTAAGAATTTTGAAATTCACTGCCCGCTTGCATACGGTGATACGACATATCGGACTACTATTGAAAAACTGGGTCACGAGCTTTTTCCAAAAAGCTTTTATTCGACCCAGGAACTAATAACGCCCGCGAAGTACCATGAGTTTATAAGTACAATCGACATTGCAATCTTCAATACGAATCGGCAGCAAGCTGTTGGCACCATCCTACTGTTGCTTTATCTGCAAAAAAAGGTGTATCTGCCTTCTAGTAATTCGCCTTTCGCCTATTTTCTCTCTTTAGGTCTGAAGATCCACGACACCTCGGAAATTAAGCGCCAGGGACCAGAAGCGTTTCTCAAAATCGACCCGAAAGAATACGAAATGAATCAAGAAATAGTCTTCAGAAATCACTCTGATCAAGCGACAGCAGACCGGTGGCGAGCCTATCTATGTAGCGGAATGCCCCGACCTAAGCTAAGGGGCTCTTGATAAACAAACCTAGACCCTGCGCCCTACTAATTTGGCTTTTCTCAATTTTATATTTCCCCAAACATTACCCGCAAACATCCATACTCGAATAAAATTGTGCAAAAATGTTATCTGAAATATTTTATGACCGAACTGACTAAAGAAATCGTCGTCCCTTTCAAGCATCATCTTTTTTAGAGTGCCCGGAGGGATAATCAGCCTAGGCAAAGATCGTTTCACTCTGTTTCTTTTTGGAGTCTGACCTTGCGCCGCTCGTCGGATTCGAGGTTGCCAAGTCGCGACCCGCCATTGCTTCCTTAACACCTCCCTAAGACGCCTCGGAGCTTTGACGACAACCGCCTCACTCGAAAACTCTAGTCGAAACCCATACTCGACCGCCCTAGAGGTCCAACCAACGTCTTCGCCAGATCTCACTCCTTCCGCAAACAAACCGATCGCCTCAAACACTTTTCGGCGTATAAATAAATTAGCAGTCTTTGCAACCTGCCGTGTCATGATGGACTCTTTCATCCGAATATTTACAAGAGCATCGTATATTTCTGCAGTCGATGATTCTTCGTTAATGTCAAACCTCACTTCGCCACCAACAATATCTGCAGACTTCTCATCTAACGCGCTAACCCCAGCCGCCAACCACCCCGGCCTAGGAATACATGTTGCATCAAGCAAAACAATGATGCCCCCTTTCGATACCTCAATACCGCGATTCCTTGCAGAGTAGGGACTATTGAGCTTCTCCAATTCAGTAATAATCCGAACTTCATGTCTATGGGTCAGGCTCTGGTAATCAAGCTTCGAGCCATTATCAACCAAGATAACCTCTGTAGAACCAAAACGCTTGCTCTCGGCTAGCACGGCATCCAGGGATCTGTCCAGGCTCTGCAAGTCGTCACAAAATGGAATCACAACCGAAAGCTTGATCTGTTCTGGGCAGGGCAATTTCTTCATACTTTAGCAACAAAAAGACTAGCCAACCGGCTTGCGTAAATAAAGCAACCATGTTGCCCAACGCTCCGTGCCCAATTAAATGTTGATTTGTTGCCCTTTGCTTTCCATGGTATGCCTGAAGAAAATAGTTAAGAGGAGAGCGTGTGAAGGCATTCTTGGCTTTCATCGAACTTCAAAAGAGAATGAATGGGTAGGATTAAACAAAACAACGCGAGACCGTTTAACGACGAGCTAGTGGCCTTGCTTGAAAAGTGGGCCTCGTGGAGTAGTCGTTCTCAGGTACAGGTTTCAAGTCGCGCCAACCGTATGGCAGGCGGCCGTAACGGACCATACGATGACCCTGAGACACCCCTCAGGAATACGTCGCATTGGCTTGCCCTGAACTCCATTCTCTACAAAATCTCTGGGGACACTGCATTGCGAGATCGAGCACTTTGGCTCTGCGAGTATCTTCTCAACGACAAAGCTCACTTAGGCCCCAACGCTTATGTCTACCGCCAAAAAGCTGGGAAGGACTCCTGCAATGGGGTAATCGGCCCAGCCTGGCACGCAGAGGGCTTAGGCAAAGCTGGGACGTATTTGGGGCTAAACGAATGCACGACGTTGGCGAAGTCAATTCTAGCGCGGCTGCAATTTAACAGCCTCGAAGGGGCTTGGCACCGGCAAGAGGCAGAAACAGGGCAAGGCCATGTCGATTTCACGTATAACCACCAATCGTGGTTTGCAGCGATTAAAGCTGAACTAGATGGGCCTAGCCCAGATGTCTCAGCGTTTCTAGATACTTCTCTGGCTCGATCATTTCGAACTCACACCACAGGCCTCGCCTCCCACCTGTTCTACTCGAACACCTCTCGCGGCCTTCGAGCCCGCGCCATATTTGAGCTCGGACAATGGAAAAATCCAAAGCATTTTGAGACTCGAGAGATTGGCTACCACCTCTTCGTGATGCACTCTCTCACAAGATTGAGCCTTGTGTACCCGGATCATCCACTTTTCAAATCAGACAAGTTCACGAAAGCTATTTCCTATATCGATGACGAGAGATTTTTCGAAAGTCTCACAACAAACAAATATGCTTACCCCTATAATTCACCAGCTTACGAAGCCCCACTCATTTTGCTCGTTTGGCGAAAACACTTTAAGAGCCTCGATCCGGATCAGACTATAAAACGACTCTTGGGTTACTTAGACGAGTACTATTCACCGTGGTCGAGTAAACCAAGCCCTCAGAAGATTCCCGACCCCGTGACTCTATTTTCAAGAGTGTACGAACTCGCTATTTGCCTGGAGCACAAGTTTGACTAAGACCCGCGTTGTACACCTCACAAGCGTACATCACCCTTTCGACAACCGAATATTTCAGAAAATGTGCCGCTCTCTCGCAAAAAAAGACTTCGAAGTCTATCTGATCGCAGCAGCTCACGATGATTCGGAAATCGACGGCGTAAAAATTGTCGCCATCAAGAAGTGGCCAAACAGAATCCTTCGCATGAGCCTGAGCCCTATTGAGCTACTTTGGAAAGCCCTCAAACTGAAGGCTAGTATCTACCATTTTCACGATCCTGAACTTATCCCTGTTGGCATCGCTCTGAGACTGCTCGGAAAACGTGTGGTCTACGACGTTCATGAAGACTACGTATCGAGCATCTCACAGAAGGCGTACCTCTATCCCCTTATCCCCTTAAACCCCCGGAATGCCTGAAAATTCTGAGAGGAGCGTATCTCTCG
>REDG01000015.1 GCA_007693605.1 Bradymonadales bacterium | reverse complement strand
TATCCCGTGGAATCTGACCATATGCATCCGAGGCTGCGGGATCAAAGCGACCAATGAAATCTCCTTCAGCAAGGAAGCGAGGAAATGCTACAGGGGGACTGGTTGGACAAATGGGGGACTTTGAAGATGTCAATCCGGCCTTTTACAACTCTATTGTCGCATCTCAAGCAATTGTCGATTTAAACGCCGGCGGAAGAACCGGGGGTCTTGTCGGTCACATGATGTATGGGGATATTGAGCGGAGCTTTGCAACGGGTGTGGTTTCGGGTGACTCCTTGGTCGGTGGCTTGGTAGGTCAGGGATCAGAAGCCTTTGTCGACACTTCATATTTTGAAGGAGTCATCTATGGGGACTCTCGTGTGGGGGGACTGTTTGGTGAGGCTAACGCCGGTAACACCTCGAATAGTTATGCAATAGGAAATCTGCATCCGAGAAGTCCAACAGACGATTCGGGTCGCAGCGTCTGTGCCAATCTATCGCCCTTTAAATGCGATTTTGGGGGTTTGATTGGTCAATCCCACTACGCTCATCGGGTGCAAAACTCTTACTCTCTGATGACGGTTGACCCAGGCATTTTGAATCCCCAGTACAATGCAGAGAACGATCGGGTGGCCGGGATGATCGGTCGACAGCTCTACGGTACGACCCAATCAGTTGTGAATAGCTTTTTTAATCAAAGCTTCAATACTCAGATTCCTGTCAAGACACCGACGAATCAATATGGCTTAGGTCGAACAACTCAACAGCTCAAAACAAGCTCCACCTTTGGGGCTTGGAGCTCTTCGGTTTGGTTGATCCAGTCGGGCAAGTATCCTCGCTTGCGAGATCTACCCAATCAGAGGCTTAACGAGATCGACTGAGAGGTGGTTGAATTGGGAAGGGGGGAGAGAGGAAATAGTCAGCTCTTTTCGTCCCAGAAGGCGGGAAAGCTGTCTTGAGCCCAGGATTCGATTCCGATGAACTCAATTCTCTTGTCGATCCAGAAGCGTTGACTTCCCATTCCTAGCACAAATGCTCGCTTACATTTGCTAAGCTCTAAGAATTTATAGAGGGATTTGCATTGGTCTTTAGATGGCGAAAGACTGGCTTTGATTTCAATGGGAGATAGCTGGCCGCCCTTTTGAAGAATAAGATCCACTTCAACTTCATCAGAGCTTCGAAAGTAAAGGCTTTCATACTCGGGAGTTTTGAGTCTAAGCACTTGAAGGAGCTGCTCAATAGTATAGCCTTCAAAACTCGCCCCCCTTGAAGGATGAGAGATCAGATCTCTCTCTGTAAGAATTCTCTGAAAATAATGAAACAAGCCTGAGTCTCGAATATAAAGTTTTGGAGATTTCACGAGGCGCTTCTTAAGATTGCCTGAAAACGGCTGCAGCCTTCGAATCATGAAAGTCTGTTCAAGAATATCAAGATATCGTTTGACCGTGTGTGGAGAGAGGTCAAGAGAGTTAGCTAATTTGTTCATATTCAAAACTTGGCCATGAAAATGAGAAGCCATGGCCCAAAGCTTCCTGAACTGGTGGGGCGTGATGCTGATCCCAAGAGATGGAAGATCTCTTTCAACTAGCGTGCGCGTATAATCTTCGAACCAGTTAAAATTAATTTTCTTGGATCTGCCCTGAAGTAGGGCATCTGGAAAGCCCCCTTTAAGCCAGTGTCCTTTCCAATCGATCCCACTTTCATTAATCTCAAAGAGGCCGAGTGGGTTTAAATCTAAGAATCCTACTCGGCCTGCAAGAGACTCACTAATGGCCTCAATCAACTGAAAGCTGCTACTTCCGAGTAAAACAAACTGCCCTTTCTTTTTTCTGCGATCGCTCTCTGATCGCAAGAGGGGAAACAATTCAGGCAGCCTTTGAGCTTCATCAATGACCAAGGGTCTTTGCTGCTCTTTTAGGTAAAGTTCTGGTTCCGTCAGTAAGAGGTTTAAATCAGAGGGCCTCTCGAGATCCAAATAGTCGAACTTCTCGGAAAGAAACTCCTTCACAAAAGTCGTCTTTCCACACTGGCGTGGGCCTAGAATGGCCAAGACAGGGCGATCCCTTAGAATTTCTTTAGCTTTGGCAAGATAGGACGAGCGCTTCAGCAGCATTCTTGTATTTTTGCATTTACAGCGCAAAATTACAAGAACCCTCGCAAGCTGTTGAAAGCACAATAGGAATTTCCAGGCATCCTTCAGGGGCTTGGGGCGAGATCTACGAAATTGGCATCCATGACGATTGAATTGTGGGGGAGAACGCCCTCGGCTTGCGAGATCTACCCAATCAGAGGCTTAACGAGATAGATTGAGAAAGGGTCGGTCGGGCAGGCTGTCGAGGAGGGAGAGAATGGCTTGAGCCTGGAGGTTGATTTGTGAAAGCACAGCAATTTGAGCTTGCTGCAAGATTTGGTTTCGGACGAGTTCAGAAGTGAGTTCGGCAAGATTTGGAGTGCCCACTCGTGACTGCGCTTCTGCCGTTGTCTCCCTGTGAAGGAGGAGCTGTCGGTCGATGCTTTCTAAGCGATTCGTCAGAGAGCCAACTCGACTTCTTTCTTTGAGGATGGTTTCAAGGGCTTGATCAAATAGGCTCAAGGTTTTTTGGGCTTGCTCTGCAGTCTTAAAGTTGAGCTGATCCAGGGCGCTGACATTTTCGACCCTTCCAAGGCCAAGCATAAATGAGCTGCCTCCAATTCCGGACACCAAAAAGTCGAGCGCCCCGTTTTGGGTGAAGTCGCCAAAGCCTATGAATTCCGAGGTTCCAAGGGTATTGCCTATGCCGTCAGGCAGTTGCCGACGAAATTGTGGCGCCTTAAACTTGCCGTCTCCAAGGCCCTCAAGAATGTAGAGGTTTATGTCTTCGTAATCAGGACTACTTAGAAAAACAATATCGAGTTTGCCGTTGCCGTTTAGGTCCAAGACCTCGAGATCGAATCCAATCTCTGGATTTGGAGATTCGTAGGTCGTGACGCTACCGAAGCTGCCATCCCCTTGGCCCATCGCAATCTTTATGCTAGCACTATTAAAGTCGATCGCAATCAGATCCTTGATACCATTTCCGTTCAGGTCGCGCAGACGAATGAAGCTGAAAGGATCATTTCCGACCGTCGAGCTTTGAGTAAAACCGCCCAGACCATCATTCATTAAAACCCTTGCTCCGTTTACGCCGTTGACCACCAAGTCAACTCGACCGTTGCCATCTAGATCGGCCAAGGCCCAATTGTTGTCTTGAGAGACGACTCCAGGCAGAGCGAAAGTTGTGGCTGCTGCGAAGGTCCCGTCTCCGTTATTCAAGAGACTAAAGCCGATGGCTCCACTTGCCGCGACGCCCACAATATCCATATGGCCGTTCCCATTCACATCGCCCGCTTTGAGTCTGGCATTGAAGGGGATGTCCACCACCGCCCCCACTGAAAAATCTCCTTGTCCGTTTCCATGGAATAGAGAGATTTTTGTTCCGCCAGTCGAAATGGCGGCAATATCTTGATTTCCATTTCCGTTGAAGTCGGCAATGGCCATTGAAAATCCGGCAGCACTGGCCACCACGATTTGTTCTTCACCGAATGTGCCATCCCCGTTTCCAAACTTTACGCGAACCCCAGCTGCCCCTCGACCAATCACCAGGTCCATAATCCCATTGTTGTTGAAATCTGCGAGTCGTTGGCTATTTGAATTGCCCGAGTAGGCGCCAACTTGGATGTTTGTTTCATCGGTCACTTTGATTCGTCTAAAGAGATCTTTTGCAAGAGTAGACCCCAGGCTCAAAGAAAGGCTTTGGCCTCGTTCCTTGCCCACTTGAACCTCTAGGTTCTTGAGACTTCCGTCGAGCAGTCGTCTTCCTCCAAAGCTACTCGTTGATATTCTTTCGAACTCTTGGAGCAGAGATTGGAGTTCTTCTTGAAGGCTTGCTCTCTGCGAGGCAGAGAGACTGCTTTGAGAGGCCTGAACTCCAAGCTCTCTCATGCGCTGGATGAGATCGGTTTGAGCTTGAAGGGCGGCTTCGGCTGCGGTGAGAAAGCCTTTGGCTAAATTGACATTTTGAATACTGGCCGCAATTCCCCTGAGGCTTCGCTCATAGCCATTCATTTGAGAAAGGGCGACAATGTCGTCTCCGGCCCGTACGGGTAGGCGGTCGGCACTGATGTTTCTCAAACTGCGCGCGATCGCTTGCGTGCTCTGATTGAGCAGTCTTTGCGTCTGCAGAAGAATGCCAGGATGGTGAATTCTCATAAGAGAAGCCCTCTCTGGCTACTGCGGTGCATCAAGATTTTCGCACGGTTAAGCATTCCGTACTGACCATCGACATTGCTTGATAGAAGCGGCGCCCCAATCGGCCTTAGAAATTCCTTCCAGTTATGAATTCAATGCTTTGCGCGCGGAACTCGATACGCGTCAAGCTGAGGCCTGAGGCCTGTGGGCGGGGGTCAGATCCTAGAGATTTGGCTTTAAACCCGGCCATTTGTTAGAGCACTACAAAATAGACATGTCTATTTTTTACTGGGCTAAAAATTGGACGGGCTGCCTTGTGTGGAAATTGGGCCTATTTTAGCCCCGAAAGATCTCGCCCATTTTCTTTCCGAGCAGGACGGAGGCCCCGATAATGCAGGCCGACAGAATAACCATGGCGATCATTCCAAGGGCGCTGGCCACAAACATGCCCGTGCCGGGTTCTAGGGACAACACATAAATGACCTTGGTAATCGGATAGAAAACATCCTTCATGGCCAAAATCAAACTGTCTGAAACATCGAGCATCGCATAAGCAAAGCAAAGTAGGGCACCTGCAATCAAATTGGCGGTTACGAGAGGAACGGTGATTTTTCGAAGCGTATAAAATCGAGAGGCCCCAAAAGTCATCGAAGCTTCTTCCAAAGAGACGCTCATTTGCTGGAGACCGGCTACCGCTGAGCGCACCATAAAGGGAAGTCGCCGAATTGCGTAGGCGATCACAAGAAGCGGAATTGGATTTTCCATGGGATCTAAAAATGTGCCGGTGTAGGTGACCACATAACCAAAGGCCAAGACAATTCCCGGCAATGCCAAAGGAATCATGACAAGACTATCAAGTGCACTCGTGAAGGGCACCAGCTTCCGAACAATCACATAGGCGATTAGAACGCCCAAGGCCAAGTCCACCAAAACAGCCAAAGCCGACAAATACAGACTGTTTCGAATTCCCCAGACCGTGATCTCTTGTTGAAAGACCGCTTCATAATGTGAAAGCGTCAGGGAGGAGGGCAGAACGGTCATAAACCAATCGCCAGAGAAGCTGATCAATAAAACAGAAGCATGCGGAAACAGGGCCAACAGAACGACCGTCAACATAAAGGCGTAAACACCGAGAGTCACCAGCCAACTTTGAATCGGCTTCACCGGATTTCGAACATGGCCACGGGTTAGCATGGCATACTTATTCGGTGAGATGAAAAGCTTAGAACCCAAAAAAATCACCACGGTGATTACCACCACAATAAAGACGAGAGCAAAGCCAATCGGGTTCTCGTTGACATCCGTCACCATATTGAAAATCTGAACGGGAATCGTGTCGTTGAATCCAATCAAAAGGGGCACTCCGAGATCAGTGAAAGCCCAAATGAAAACAATAATCGCGCCCGCAAAATAACCGGGCCGCGCCAGGGGCCAGGTGATGTCTTTAAACTGGCGCCACTTTTTGACACCCAAAGTGGAGGCCATCTCCTCCATGCTCGGATCAATATTGGAAAGTGCGGCCATGATATTCAAATACATGATCGGATAAAGGTGAAGAGTTTCTAGAATGACCACCACCCAAAAGTGATTGCCCTCGGTTAGCCATCGGATCGGCTCTGAAATGATGTTCCACTCCATCAAAAGCAGGTTCAAAGAACCGTACTGCGCAAAAATCTTTTGAATTCCCAACGCCCCTACAAAGGGAGGCATAACAATCGGAACCAAAAGAAGCCCGGACATCAGAGCTTTGCCGCGATAGTCAAAGCGTGCGTTGATCAAAGCCAAGGGAAGGCTCACAATCGTTGTTAAGATGGTGGTCGCTACTCCGATCCAAAGACTATTCCACAAACTCCCCATCTGCAGAGGGTTCTCCATCAAAAGTCGAAAGTAGTCTAAGGTCAGCTCCCCAGAAGGCGTCAAGAAGGCCTTTCCGATAATCACCGAGACCGGAAGGATTAAAAAAAAGAATAGCACTAAGAGGGTGATGACGATGGTCGAGTAGCCGACGAAAGAAGAGACTTGTCTGGAGAGGCGAGAGGTGGTGTCAGCAGTAGATCCAGACATGGTTTTCTAAAAGTCTAAGCTCCCTTTCTTCAGGTCTTCGAATCTAAATTTTGATCAAAAGGCAGAACAAGTATATCCGTTGGGTCAATCGCAAAGGCGACTTCATCACCATCGTCGATGTGGTAGTGCGCCGTCTGATAGTGATTGGCGCGCAGTTCGCTCTCTCCTTGTTGGCAAGCAAAGAAAACCTGCTCGGATTCTCCTAGATAAGTCACATGCTTTACCTTCAGACGAAAATTGTTGTGCTCCGTTTTGGGTTTCATCTGAGGGTCAAGAAGGAGTTGAATCCACTCCGGTCGGACTGAAAGATAAACTTTTTCATCTTTCTTGAAGTCTCCCATCACCCGCTCACTTCGAATCATGCCGTAGGCGGTCTCAACGAGGCAGAACTGATCCGCCCTCTCTTTGACCACCCCCTCGATCAGATTCGTTTCCCCAATAAAGCTCGCAATGAAGGGGCTTTTGGGCTCGTTATAAAGCTCTCTGGGGCTTCCGCTTTGAATCAGGTCACCTGCTCGCATGACAGAAACTTCCGTTCCCATCGACAAAGCCTCCCGCTGGTCATGTGTCACATAAACGGTGGTGATCTTGGTCTTGCGATGAATTCTTGTGATATTGTCTCGCATCTCCAGCCGAAGCTTGGCGTCCAAATTTGAGAGGGGCTCGTCGAGCAAGAGCACATTCGGTCGGATCGCTAGGGCTCGGGCCAGGGCGACCCGCTGTTGCTGACCCCCAGAGAGTTGGTTTGGGTAGCGATCCAAATACTTAGAGAGCTGGGTGATTCTGACGGCGTCTTCAATTCTCGCCTGAAACTCTTCGGGGCTCAGCTTTCTTAGCTTTAGGCCGTACTCGATATTTTTTAACACCGTCATATGCGGCCACAGCGCATAGTTCTGAAAGACCATGCCGATTCCCCGATCGGCCGCCGGCATTCGAGTGACATCCTTTCCGTCAAAAAAAATCCGACCGGAGCTGACCTCCTCAAGACCGGCTAACATTCGCAGCGTTGTGGTCTTTCCGCATCCCGAAGGTCCCAAAAGAAAGTGCAGACTGCCAGAATGAATGACTAGATTGAGGTTGTTGACCGCTCGAACATCCCCGAATCGCTTATCCACTCCTTGAAAAGTGACTTCCACCGGGACCCAACTTTGTCTGTTTTAAAACTTTTGTCTAGTGGTCCAATCGGTAAATTGTTTCCGTGTTGTGCTAGGACCCGTTTTAGCCAATGCCAGGCGGCAGCGAGGCGCATATTGGACATATATAACAAGTGTGAGGGGGCCGCCTTGAACGCAAGAACTCAGAGTTGGCTTCGGCGGTACTTATTTCGCGCGAAATCCACCCACTGATTGATCGTGCGATTTCTTAGTCGGTCGTCGCCCCACTGATCAGCAAGTTCAAGAAACTCAGTCTCGGTCAGAGGTGGCTTTGAAAAGGCTCGCATTCTCTCAGAACTCGCTTCGTCGCCGTTCATTTGAATCAAGCGGCCCCACTCGGATTTTAGATCGGAGTGGGTGTCGATAAAAATGGCGCCGATCAGGTCATTCAGAACCCTTTGGGTTCGCGCAAACCTCTCCATGTCGAGTTGCAGGCTACTTTCTTGCGAAAAAGGATTCAAATCAATCACGCGACGGCCCTCGGTCTGCTCATAAGCCAGCCGATTCACTCCCATTCTTCCAAGCGTTGAGCGCCGCGGTCCGTCGGCCTCTGCTCTTGGCAGCATCAAAAGCTTCTGTTCGCTCGGAAGCATTACGAATTCTACAAATTTCTCCGCGACCAGACGATTCGGGGCTCCTCGCAAAATCGCAATGGGGTCGGGGTCGAGAATGCTCTGACCCTCTGGAAGGGCGAACCCCAAATTCTCTGCGCCCACATCGGCAATTTGAGCGGCCGCGTAAAAATCAATGGCCATCGCAGCCAATACATCGCCTGTGACGACGGCTCGAATCGGGTCGGAACTTGAGTGAGTAAAGTGATTAGTATTTCCGGCGATGGCGGTAAGAACCTCCCAGCCTCGCTCCCAACCCATACTCTCTAAGACGATCATATTCATAATCGAAGCGCTGCCGGATTGTCTTGGGTCGGTCAAACTGAGCTGATTATAGAAGCGTGGGTGGCCGAGTTCATCCCAGGTGCGGGGGGCCTCAAGATTTCTCATGCCGAGAGCTCTTTTGTTATAAAAAATTCCGAAGCCAGAGATCGCCGTCGCATGCCAGGTCTGGGCCTCGTTTCGCATGGCGACCCCGGCTAAGCTGTCTGGAATTTGGCTGCGAATTTCGTCTGAAACCGGAAAGGCTTCTAAAAATCCTGCTTGATCGAGTTCAATGAACGCAGAGGCTCCGCCGCCCCAAAAAATATCCACCTCGGCTGATTCAGAGTTTCTAGCGTAACGCGCTCTCAAAAATCGAAGGCCCGCCGATGTGCCCCCTTGGTCGAGCCAATCGACTCGAATGTCTCTTCCTGTCTCTTGGCGATAATAGTCTCGAAAGCGGGGAACGAACTCCTCTTGAATGGACTTTCTGTGAGGAGAAAGAATAACAAGGCGATCGGTATTTTCGGCCGAACTGGAGCGATTCGATCCCTCCTGGCTGGTACAGGAGAAAAACAAGGCTGCCGCGAAGAGAATGCTGATTGTTCTGAACATATAGGGCCCTCCCAGAAACTGAAAATCATCTGTTCGATGCTTTGTCAGCATAAATCTGACCTCCTCTTAGGCAAGAATCGGGGGGCGAGCAAGGGGGAATCTGCCAAAAACTCTCGTCTTAACAAGACCTTAGTAAAAGCCTGACGGGAACTTAGGAAAGCTCGCAAACTCGCTCTGCGGGCAGCCTGTCTCGCCCCCATTTCGAAGAGATAGAGCTTTTTCGAGAGCTCTGATAGAGTGGCCCTTGGGTGAGGGATTTTCGGGCGAATTGTCTTCGCGGCAGCTTTTGGGCTTCTGGCCTCTTGCTTGTCGCCTTTGGGTTTTGCCTTGATGCAGAGGCCATCTGCGTTTCAAGTGTCTTGAAACTTCATCGCTCGATGAATCAGGAGGGGTCCTCTCAAGCGGTTCAAGTCAAAGGCTTGGATTCAGAGCTTTTCGAAGAGTTCTTAGATTTTTTGCGAAATGATCCGGTTTTCGATGAGGCCGAGATGATTGTGCTTTTTGGCAGTCGAACTCAAGGGGAGCGGGCTTATGCCGTCCAGCAGGACTCAGACCTTGATATTCAAGTCTTTTGGAAAAGCGAAGATCTTGACGAGATCCTAGAGCGCAGCCAACAGGTGAACGACCGGCTGCAGCCGTGGAGTCATCGATTTGGTTTTCCTGTTTCGATTCAATTCCCTGCCCTGATGTCTGCCAACGAGTTAATCTCAGAACTTCCAGATGCCGCCGAAGTGAGGGAGTCTTTTCGTTTGATTGACAGAATCGCAGAAGATGGAAGATGGGAGAGGGATTTACACAAGGGCTTGAGTATCGAGCTTCTCAACAGAGCCCATCACACCTACATCAACCCCGGCGCGATTTTTATTTTTCCAGCAGAAAACTCGTCTAGTCTTAGTCGTCGTGTGGCCCAACTCGGATATCGCTCTCGTTGAAGCCGAGATTATCTGAAATTCTCAGCGCTGTGGTGGAGTTAGTCTTTCAATGATATCATTCACTTCGACCAACTCCTGCCAAATCGCTGTCTCTAGCTCTTCCAGTCGCCTTTGATTTTTGTCTGACACTTCCATCGCCTTCACTCTTCCAGCTCGTTCGTTGGTCGACTTTAAGAAAGTAAAGATCTCCTCCGCCTTGGTGTATCGAAAATAGTGTTCGAAGCTACTTCGGGGACCTGGCTCGTCGATGCGAGCCAGAAGCTTTTTACGACGATCTTGAGCCAAGTGAAGAATGCTCTCTAGTTTGCCGATCAGATCTGCTATCTTAGAATCTTTCCACGCGAGGGCGCCTCCAAGTCCCGAAGCATTCAAATCAGAAGACTGTATTGAGGTGGGCGCCACCTGCGCCATGACTCGGTCGAATTCCATCAGAATGGGGGGTCCATCGTAAACCATTTGAATATCAGCGAAGCTCTCAAAAAGTTTGAAGTGCTCTTGAAGATAAGCTAATGGATCTTCTGCTCGACCCAGCTTAGTCCGCATCGATTTTGGTAGGTTATTCCATCTTAGGCCCTGCTGCCGAAGTTTCTCAAGCACCTCAGCGCCCTTTTCTGGGTTGTAATCAGGGTTGTTCAGCCAAAAGGGGAAAGAGACTGAACTTTCAAGCCATTGAAAAACGGGCTCAAAGACCGAATCCAATTGTTCGAGAGGGAGAGCGTATTGGAGGTCAAAGTCGCTTTGATCGAGAGAGTCTTTGAGCTCCCCGTTCTGCCGGGCAAGATCAGCGGGAATCGAAGAGAGCTCTGAGAGCATGAAATGAAGCTCTCTATGTAGGCCTGGCTCTAGGCTATTTGACATCAACTTGAGCTCGACCTTCTTTACAAGATCGACGAGCGTCCGAAGCAGTTCTTGCCTCTTTTCAAGCAATCCTGCGAGTTTCTGAAAATCATCGAGATCGCTTCTTTGCTGTATTCGTTCTGAAAGCCATGCAATCTGCCCGCTGATTCTCTCGTGAGACTCTCGCAATCGATAAATTCCCTTTCTGTTACTTAAGAAGTAAGTCCAATCTTTCCCCTCTGGAGTTTTCGATGGGTGGGTCACTTTGGGCATCTCCTGTCCATCAATGAGAGGGCTGTGACTTCGAAGCTCAGGGCTGTAGCGTTCATTGACATCCTCAAGAAGATGAAAGAGTCCCCAGCGGAGTTTATCGACCTTCATTTCTGCCTCTAGGTGGGATGCAATTCGGGCCTTCAAAGCATCCTGTTGTTCGATGTGTTCTGGGTCCCAAACCTCTAGGGCTTGAACTTCTGCCAAGGGATCTTCAACCTTAGGGCTGTGTAGGTCTGAATCAGTCTGAGGATGAAAGGAATCTTCAAAGCTCGGTCCTCGATTTCTTAAGAATGTCCACGCATCTTCGACTAGGACAAGATGGCTCTGATCAGAATCAAATTCGAGAGGAATGAGGATTTCCCTCGCCACTCTAAAAATCCAGTTCTTTAAAACCTCCTTGCTTACTTCTCGATGGAAGCTCTCAGCTTCAATGGTCCGGGCTAGCAGGACCTGATTCACAAAAATGCTGATCCGCTCTGCTTTGGGCTTGGTGATCCGCTCCACAGGGGGAAGTGCGGCTTGTTGACTTTTTTCAAGTGGCCTCATCTTGAGTAAAAAAAGCTCAAGGCTCTCCGCCGGCCTTTGAGAAAGCGCGACCGTCATCAGTTCTCGTTCTCTCTCAGTGACTGGCTGAGCTTGATTACTCCAGCTCTCACCGAGTTCCAGCAAGATTTCTTCTGCGGTCATTTTCTGAACCGGTCTTTTGTCGATCGATTTGATTTCAAAAAGATCTGGGAGTCTGCCTGAGGGCTCAGATGAGCGAGCCTCAGTTGGGTACAATCCCCGCCACTTTTCAATGTAATCTATGACCGGATCTAAGACAGTGGCGTCGTCCCACTCAATATGCTCTTTCAGCGTTTCTAAGTCGTCTCGTGAAGGAATGACAATTCTCGGTCCGCCCGCCATAGTGGCGATCAATGTCCCGCAGAAACTTCGTTTACTCAAATCCTCTGCCCAAGCTAGCTCATGCGGCAAACTAAGGCCCAATACCATGGCAAGGCCAAAGCTAAAGCTCGCCTTCAGGCAGAGTGGTTGATGTCTCCATTGAGATTTCATCGGCGCCAAACTATATAGGGAAGCAAGTTCCTCGCCAACTGAAATCCTGAGATTTCAAGCACTTAAAACCCCTCCCTAAAGGCCCTGATGCCCATTTGGGACGGGTATGTCTCTCATCGGGTCTCTAGCTCTCGATCGAACTGACGAAGACAGGCTGACAGGGGGACGCGGGAAGAGAGGATTGGAGCGTGGTGACTCTGGTTCCATTGAATCAAAAGCTACAGATCTAATGTTCGAAAGCCCGATCTCTCATGCATCTCTTCCCTCTCGACCAAGCCCCAGAGTCTGCCCAAAAAATAGGATGAGTTTTTGAAGGACTTATTTTAACTCTTCGAGGATGGAATGCGCCGGAGCCCTAGTCGCACCATCTCATTACCGGAGCGGAAGTAACTTTTCTGAAAAACAGGGTGTCCCTAGTAGCCTGTTCCCAAAAAATAAAAATAAGTTTTTAAGGGACTTATTTTTATTTTTTTGAGGGACCGGCTCACCTATCGCATTGATGCCTGAAACTGATTACCGCAGCGGAAGTGATTTTTCTGACAAACGAGATGTCGGTGCGGCTGTTTTTCCTAAAAAGCAAAATGAGTTTTTAAGGGACTCATCTTGTTTTCTTGGGCTTGGGTCCAGCCCAATTAAATCTGGAAAAAATATTCTATTTTTTAGTTGACGGGTTTTTCTAAGCACTATTTTTAATTTGCCAAATCAAATCAGAAAGCGGGCTTTAATTGCTCTAGCTTTCGCTCTGAAAGCTCAACCTTAATCTGGAATGAAAAAATCTAAATGCATGGCAATGCGGCTTATAGAGCGAAGATGCGGTATC
>REDG01000028.1 GCA_007693605.1 Bradymonadales bacterium | reverse complement strand
AAACCACACTGCGATGCTCGCTCCTTGCCTTCTCGCATCTGGACCCTTATCGCCAGTCCCCAGGAAGCGCAAGGGGCCCATCTACTTCGGCGGCTGCGTTCCTGGTTTTTGCTTCATCGGGGTCCCTTGGTGTCAGGGGCCAGCATGAGTTTTAAGTCGATGGAGTAGTGAAGTCGTCAAACCACTGGCTGACTTCTTCTAAGGGGCGTCGTGGGGGGCTTGGGGGAATCGGACCCTCTCCGAGCCAAATTCCTCCGACAAAAATCTCCTCGTCAGGAATTCCAAAAAGACTTCGAGTCTCGTCATGCCTCATCAGCTTGCCTGTGCTCCAAAAGCTTCGAATTCCAAGTGCGGTGGCGCCCAGCAAAAGACTTTGAGTGGCGGCCGCAGCCGCCGCAAAATTTTCCTCTCGACGGAGTTCAGACTCGCCCCTCTGCACGCTCACTATAATAAGTGCGCCTGCCGTCAACAGTCTTTGAGCGCCAGAGTTCAAGGCCTTCCATTCGGATTCTGAGACTCTCGTCTTCAGGCATTCCACAAAACTCTGAATGCCCCCCTGAAGGCAGACTCGAAATCGCCAAGGCTGATTGAGAAGATGATTCGGGCTTTGAGTGGCCCAATTCAAGATCTTTTCGACCGAAGCTTTTGATACCGCATTTCCATTAAAGGACTTCAGGCTCCGTCGATTTTGAACCAGTCGATCAAAAAATTCTTCGTCTGCAGCCATAAGATTTTTTAATCCTTTGGGCCTTAGACTGCAAGCTGAGTCCTATTGCTAGGCTTTCGCTGAAATCCCGTATCGCTTCATCCGATCATGAAGGGTGCTGACCGGCAGCTTTAAGGCCCGAGCCGTTCGACTCTGATTGAAATGATTGTCTTTCAGGGCCTTTTCAATCTCCCGTCGTTTCTTGTTTTCTTCGGGGTCTCGGCCTCGTTGGCCAATGGCAGCCATCGTCAAAAATCGAAAATCTTCAAGCTCCAAGGGGCCAGAAGATCTGGAGCGGGCCTTTCTTTGAACGATGGCTCTCATTAAATGATTTTTCAGTTCTCGCACATTTCCAAAAAGCGGAAGCCTTGTCAAAAACTCCAGAACTTCCTCATCAACGCCGTCCGTCCATGAGAGTTTTGGTAAGATTTCTTCTGAAATTAAGCGAATGTCTTGAGGTCGATCTCGGAGCGGAGGGATGTCAAACGGAATGATTTTGAGTCGAAAGTAAAGGTCCTCTCGAAAGCGACCCTCGGCGACTTCCTCCTCTAAGTTCTTGTGACTGGCCGCGATGATGCGCACTTGAGAGATTCGAGGCTCTTCAGCGCCTATTCGATAGTAATCACCGGTTTCAAGCACTCGCAGAAGTTTTGCTTGAAGCTTCAAATCTAAATCGGCCACTTCGTCCAGAAAAAGGCTACTATTTTCTGCTCGTTCGAAAGCTCCCCGACGAAGGGCTTGAGCGCCCGTGAAGGCTCCCTTTTCATGTCCAAAAAGTTCCGATTCTGCAAGTTCGGAGGGAAGAGCCGCGCAGTTCAGCGAGATCATGGGCTTGAAGCTTCGACTAGAGAGTTGATGAATCGCTTTGGCAAACAATTCTTTGCCGGTTCCGGTCTCTCCAGAAAGAAAGACCGGCGCATCGGTCGGAGCTACCGTCTCGGCAAGGTCGAAGAGGGCTTGCATCTGCGAGTCAGAACTCAAGATTTCAAAGAATCGAGTTCTTTGTCGTCGTTGAATCTTCATGCGGTTCTCTTGAATTTCAAATCGAAAGCTCTGCGAGCTGATGCGAATCTCATGATTTCCCCTCAGAACAGCGCGATGAACTTTGAGTCCGTCGATAAAGCTTCCATTGGTGCTCTGAAGATCGCTAAAGAAAAAAGAATTGTTTTCAATGACGATTCTGGCGTGAAAAAGTGAGACGGCTGGGTCTGTTAGCACCAAGTCGTTAGAAGGATGTCTTCCGATGCTCAATCCCTCTCGGCCAATTGAGATGGGGGTGGCGGCACTGCCTCCCTCAGGCATCAGTTGAGCATTCTGGACTCGAAGGCTGGCTTCGTCTCGACCCAAGACCACCAGTTCAGTCAAAGAGCCTGAGCTGAGAAGGGTCTTTGATGGGAGCTCCAAGTCTTGGAGCTCAAATGAGAATCTTGCACCCATCTCGTAGCGAGTATTCAGCTCTAAGGCCTGTAGATGATTTGGCAGCTTTTTCTTCCCGACAAACAAGCCATTGCGAGAGAGGTCTTCGACAGTCCATTGACCAGACTTCTTTCGCAAGCAGAGGTGCTCCCTCGATACCAGCTCATCATGCAAAACCACATCACAATCCGCCGATCGACCCAAGCGGTAGACCTCCTTCTTGAGAGGCAGAGACAGAATCTTCACATTCTCTGAAAACAAACAGAGCGAAAGCATGGCCTTTCCGGTAACTAATGCTTTGGTCGAATACAAGCGAAAAACCTCTGGGACTGGCGGAAAAGGCCCATCTGCTTTGTACGCAAGACTTAGAAGGTGAAGCTGGAGCCAACAGGCCTATCAGTGAAGAGGGAACTAAGGGCCTATCTGCCCTAAACCGCATCAAGCACTAAAGGCCGAAATCAGAGAGGCGGGCGAATCTAATTTGGCAGAAGCCTTGAGGGTCGACCGACTGACAGAAATTCTGGCGTAGCAGAGGCCCAAGAAAGCTTCGACGAGTGGCATCTGATTCTTGAATTCTCCATCGAAAGAGAAGATTTCCTGTCGACTCTTCCAAATTTTCAGTCAGTTGCCAGCCCCCCTCCAACTCAATCGCGGCCGTTTCGCTCTGCAGTCGCACTTCTTCAATGCTCACATGTCCTCGATCGATACGAGCGTGAATCACTGCGGGATCGACTGAAAGATCTTGAAGGCCGATCAAATCCAACAAAGCCTGTCGCGGAATCTTCATGTCTTCAAATCGGAGCTGAACCTCCCCATTGGCTCTCTCAAAGTCTCTCAAGGGGAGGTCCACCAGACCCGTGATTCGGCCCTGCATTTCAAGATCAAAGGCGACAGGAGTCCCCGTCATTCGAATGGCACCAAAAACCAAAGGCAACAAAGTTTCTGCCTGAAAGCGGTCAAGTTCAAGTCGAGTTCTTCGAGGAGGACTCCAAGGCCTCATCCAAACACTCGCCGACAACTGAGCATCTTCGCCTTGTCTCAGGCTCAAGCGATGTTTCCAGGGCAAAAGCCTGAGCTCGAGATTGCGAAACTCAATGTCTGGCATCCGAGGCGCTTCACAGCGAAGCGAAGAGCTTCGAACAGAAAGCGTCCAAGAGATCTGAGGGATGCCCATCCGACACTCAAAAGAATGGCCCGTCGCTTGCGACAGAACTTGAGAGCTCAATCGGTTGAGGGGAGTCACCAGGCGATCAAATGGAAATGTGATCACAAGAAAGAATGAAAAGAGTCCGAGGCCAAGAGCGGCGTACTTCAGTTTTCGTTTCATTGGACCTTCCGATAGGCAATCTCTGCCCGAACCTCTGCTCTTTGGCGATCTGCAAAACTGGGCTTAACTCGAAGGCCGACCACTCGAATTCCTAAGGTCTGATCAAGAGAATTCAAGAAGCGAAGGCTCGCAGGCAGGGGGCTCTGTAAGTCGAGCTGAAGTTCATAAAACTCTTCGTCCGGCCCCACCAGTGGGGTGCTTGGGCGGGCCGCCTGTAAATCTCGTATCTGAAGACCGGCTCGTCTCGCCTCGGTTTCCAAATGCTCCCGAAAATTAAAGTCATCTCCCATTTCGGCTCTCATTCTCTCAAAGCGCCGAATCTCCATTTGACTTGCCCCTAACTCACTGACAATTCGCCGAATCTGCTCCACTTCGCTGATGTCTACTCGGGGTCCTGCGACCGACCTTGAGATCCACTGAAGACTTTGGCTGGCCACAAAAATGAGAAGGGCGGAACAGAAAATCGCGACGGCTCCGCCAACAATCATCTTTTCTCTGGGATTCAAGGGCTTCCAAAACTCGACAAGCCTCTCCTTTGTGACTTCAAACAACTCTTGCAAGCGTTCGCGTAGGGCTTGAAGCTTTTCCATCAACTGCCGCTCCCTTGCCTTGGAAATTGCACTTTAAAGTTCTGACAATTTGGAAATCGATCGCAAGCTCGCAGCTCTGAAGAGCTGGCGTTGGGGTATAGGCTCTGAATGCTCGACATAATTGTAAGATGCGAACTAGAGCCATCGGTATCGAGATCGAGATTCACCTGAGTTTCTGTAACCTGAAACTCGTTCATATCCACTTTCACGCGAGAGGGGATGGCGCGCGAAAGGCCTGTTAGAATCATCAAGGGGCTCAGCTCGTCCTCTTCAAGAAAACTCTGCATTTGAACTCTGGTGCGATTCATTCTTCGAAGCTGATTAATGATGTCTGAAATGCTGGCCTCCAAATCTAAATCAAGGCGACTCTCTTGCAAGAAGCCCCGAACGGAAGTCTCTAGTTGCCTCTGTTCCAGCCGATCCATACTCAGGCTGAAAATGAGATAAGCGACGGGGGCAATCAAAATGACCGCTACTTTTCTCAAAAGGCTCAAACCCTGGCCCTTGATTCTCCTGATGTTTTGTTGAAGCTGAAATCCAGATTCTGAAAAGTGAAAGACTCTTCCTTTTTGGCTTCTCGTCTGTGAGAGCGCCTGAGCCAGCAAGCCGTAGGTCGAATCAAGTTCAGGCAGACTATCGAGATTGCGACAAATGCTTGTCAGGTTTTCAATGGGGTAGTCTTGAAGCTGCAGTTCAAAATCGCCTTCGAGTTTAGTGGTGATGAGGCTTTGAAGCCCCGCTAGCCGAGAAAGCCCGCCCATCACAAAGATCGGCAAGGGCTTCGGAATATCCAGCCCGGTCTGCAGATGAGCCTTAAGACTCTGACGAAAGAGGTTGGCAAACTGAACGACCTGAGTTTCTAGAAGCTCTCTTCGTACCAAATCTTCGTCAGAGGTCTCTGCAGAGCGATCTAGACAGCTTGTGGACTTTAAAACCGCCTCTGCTTCTTCGTTTGAGATCTGAAGGCCTGCGGCCAAGGCCCGAATGAGGAGTTCACCCCCCCACCAAAAGACTCGTTGAGCCAGCACTTCTCCTGACTGTTGCATGAGGACCCAGTGAGTTTTTCGATGCCCAAAATAGAGAAAAGCAAAAACAGGCGGAGCCTCTAGGCCCAGTCGAAGGGAGGGAAGGCTTAAGGTGTCTGCAGAGAAGGCGGGAACAGAGAGCTGAAAGGCCTTGAGTTCTTTTTCATACTTTCGAATGAGCTCTCGCTGATAAGAAATGACATGGACGAGGGCCGATGCAGATTCTCTCACACCCGGGCCCTTCAAAAGATGGTGCTTCTCGATCAGCTTTTCAATCTCAAAGGGAATCTGAGACTCCAGCTCCATCTCGAGAACTCGGTCGATCTTTTTGGGGGAGTTAAATGGAAACTCCAGATAGCGGGTCTCTAGATAACTTCCGGGGAGTTGAGAGATGACAGCGCTCTGCTCCTCACTCAGCCAGTTGTTTTCGTGCAGCTGAACCGACATCGCAGCCCAGGCCGAAGAGGTGGGAAAGTCCAGTCCTTCAAAAAACTCCGGATGGCAGGGGAAGCTCAAACTCGACTCCAGCTCAACTTGATTGCCCTCAATTGAAGCCTTCAAAGCCTTGAAGCGGTAAGATCCAAAGTCTAAGAAAATCCAATTCATGGGCTGACCCTCATTCTTACAAAGGGTTGAATTTCTTGGTCGCTGAGAGAGGGAGATTTCAGAATGGATTCCAGCTCAATCTTGGTTTCGCCGACTCGAGCAAGCGTCGAGATCCGATAGAATTGAGACTTCGTATCTAGAAGCTCGATCGGAAGCATTCTCTCTTCAAGTTGTAAAAATTCTAGGATCTGGGGCAAATCATTTTCTCCAAACTCACGACCCTCTTCATCGCGTTCTCGAACGAATCGGTCGGCGATGACTTCAGGGTTTGGAACACCTTGTAGCAAAGACTGAAAAAGCTCTCGACTCACTGTGTTCATATTTATTTTACTGGGTCGAGGTCTTCGAGGAAATGAAACAGCCACGATATCGTCTTTTATTGACTGAAAAAGCTCATCGTCGACGCTTGGCAGCATTTTGAACTCCTCGGTGACGCTAAGCTCTCGTCTCTTGGGCTCGTATTCGTAATCGATGGGGCGGGGTAAGAAGAAGTCCACTTCGGCTGAGATGTATTGCAAAGCCTCTCTCACCACTTGTTCTGGGTCAATATTGCGATCTCGCAATGACTCAATGAGTTGAAAATCTCTGGTCATCAATCTTCGAAGCGTTTCTTGAAGCTCAGGGCGATTGAGGTCGTTCAAATTGAGGCGAGCCGACAGGTCTTCCACTTGTGAAATGGCCTCGCCCTGAAAGCCCGCAAAAAAATCTTGGCAGCGATCCACGATCGTTCGTTCTTCAAAATCCAGGTCAAAGCGACGAGGTTCTTCGGCTCCAAAACTCTCACTCAACGCACTCAAGGCCTCAATGGGAATCGGAAAGACGATGGGCTGATTCCAAGTGCTACGAGCGGAATCACGATCTGGGCTAACGGTCGTGTGCAAGATTACAAGAATGCGGGCAATGTTTTGGGTGCTTCGAGCGAGATAGAGGGCTTGAGTCCGATCGTATGAGTTTCGAACACGATCGACCTGAGCCCCCGTTTTTAAGACCAGCTCACGAATTCCAAAACTCAAAATAACAATCGATGTGATCACGATCATCAATGCCACGGCGGGATTTCTTCTTTTTTTAAGAATCATCGCCGGTGCTCCTCAATTTCATTGAGCAAAAGACTGCTGGTCTGGAAGCGAAGACTTCGCGAATCCCAGTCTTCTCTCGGCAGTTGAGGGTCAACCATCACGAGCGAGATTCTTACAGCCTGAGGAAAGTAGCCTCCAGTATAGGGTCCGTTGCTGTCCCAATCTTCAATCCATTGATCATTTCGGGGGTCATAAAAGGAGAGTTCCAACTCAAGAAGGCCTTCGGCGACCACCTGAGCGGTTTGGAGTTCGAGTTGGGCTTCAAGGTTGATGGGCACTTCTGCTCGCATCAATCGGAAAGTTCCTCGCGGGGAAGGTTCCAGAAAGTAGTGCACGAGTTTGACGCCCGGGCTTCTTCTCTCAAACAGACTTCGCATGGGGCTGTCCAGATATGAAAAAACCAGATCCCAGCCCTGCCCAGAATCTCGCGCCACAAAACGGGTTTCTTCTCTTTGTAGTCTTTCTCGAAAGGTTTGAGAGAGTTCTCGCGAGAGTCTCTCCATCGCCAGTTGTCCTGCCAAAACGCTGAATTGTCTTGACTCCACCCGGCCGCTGACTCGCGTCGTTTCTCGCATCAACGAAGCAATTCCGACCGACATCACGGCAAACAGCGTAATAGCGGCCAAAACCTCAGCCAGAGTGAAAGAGCTTTGAGTTCGCAATTTAATCTTTCGCTTCATTCTTAGTTCAACCGAAATCGAGGAATGTCTGCAAATCTCACAAAAAGCTGACTTAAGTTGGCCCGAAGCGGTCGATTCGAGCCCTCCCAAATCACCTCGACGCTCAATCTTCTGACATGCTGCTGAATAATATCTTCTATCGCCCCAAAGTAGCCCGCAGACTGGGCGCCACTCCCTTCAGCTCCCTCTGGCGGGGCTGGAATGAAACATCCGGCTTCCACAAACTCTAGTCTTTGAATCCATCGGAAGTTCTCCAGACCGGGCTCTTCGAATCTGCCGGTTCTCTCTTCATCGATGGCTTCAAAGTTGGTGCGAGAGACTTCAATCTCAAGCTCGGTCATCTTTTGTTGAGCCAACAGATAGGCTTGAGCCATCGCCTCTGAGCGAACGATGCTTTGCACGCTTCCGGATTGGCCTTGCAAAATACCCAACAAAGCCAAGGCGAGAAGAGAGACAGCCGCGATGACTTCAATGAGAGTGAATGCCTTTTGAAATTTAATTCTCTTCATCACGATACCCGACTATTCTCTTCTCTGCCCATTCTTCCAGACTCAGGGCCCGAGCGAAAGTGCGAACACGCCCCGTCAGGGCTTCAGTGAACAAACTCATTTTTCTGCCCTGAAGATCTTCAAAAATCATCAGGACAGAATCGAGCTCGCCGGTAGGGTAAAACAATATATAAGCAGAGTCGGCTTCTAAGGGGTTTTCTCTTTCTCGGTGAAATTCAGCCAGCTGAATCTGGCGGGGCAGGGCGCGCTGTTCGACCAGAATGAAGCTCGCACGGTCGATGGCGCTGACGCTTCGTCGCTCGTCTCGGCCCAGCGCTCTCAGTCGATCCATCCGTTCGCGCTCGGCGTCTTCCCATTCTCGAAAGGCCTCGCTGTCTTCTCTGGAAGGAGGCGGGCTCGGCAATTCAAACTTCGAAATTTGATAGAGGGAATCTTCGGGGAAGAATTCCATTCGAAAGACCTCGCCTTGTCGCAAGGCCTGATGATAAGCCCCCTGAATGTCTCGAATGAGGTTTTGACTTCCTCTTCGAAGGGGCCCAGAAGCCGATCGAAAGCCTTGAACGCTGACTCCCACCACAATGGCAATCAATGCGATGACCGCAATAATTTCAACAAAAGTAAAAGAGGGAGAGCTCTTTTTAGTCCCAGTTGGTGATGTCATCCTCGGTCCCAGGCTCCCGGTCAGGGCCAGCCGAGAAAAGATCATACGAGGAGCTTCTTACCTGACCAGGAGATTCATAAAAATAGGGGTTACCCCAGGGGTCGACAGGCAAGCTTCCTCTCTCGAAATATCCTTCCGGATCATAGTTGGGACATTGTCGTCCCTCAGAAGGTGGCCGAATCAAGTCGTCTAGGCTTCTGGGAAAGAAGCCGCAGTCTAGATAAAATGCGTTCAAGGATTTCTCGATGGCGGCGATTTGAGCTTCTGCCGTTCGAGATCTTCCTTGTGTGACTTGTCGATAAATGGCCGGCCCAGCAATTCCTCCAACCAAAGCCAAGATGGTCAGAACCGCCAAAAGTTCAATGAGCGTTAAAGCCTTCTTTGAGTTCCTGATCTTTCGATACCAAAACGAATTCACTTTGCTAGCATCGCAAAGAGGTTGGGCTGGGTCAAGATCTGCTTCTGATATGGGAGTGTTGTCTTCGTCGTTTCGAATCTGGCCCTCTATCAATACTCCCCATGAATCGCTAAAGCTTCTTTGGGAAACAAGTTGTTACAACACCGCATTGTTCAATTCAATCATGGGTAAGATCACGGCCAAAACGATCACCAGAACAATCACGGCCAAAACGATGATCATCAGGGGCTCTATTCGGGCTGTGAGACTTTGAATTCTAGATTCCACCTGAAATTCATAGTGTTCGGCCACTCGTTCTAGCATTTCTTCGATTTCACCCGTCCGCTCACCCACGGCCACCATATGCGTGACCATCGGAGGAAACTGACCACTTCTTCTAAGAGGGCCCGAGATTCCCTGACCTTCGGTGAGATTGGTCGAAGCTCGTTCAATGGCCTCTCGAATGCTGATGTTTCCGACCACATTTTTGACCACCTTAAGGCTCAGTAGCAGCGGCACCCCGCTCTTCAGGAGCGTACTCAAAGTCTTTGTAAATCGAGAGACGGCAATCATTCGAGTGAGTTCCCCAAAAACAGGCAGCTTTAGTCGAACGGCATCCCACTTCCTTCGTCCTCGAGCGCTACTGAGATAGGCTCGAACTCCAAAGAAAATGAAAACAAGCACGAGCAACATGGCCCACCAGTAACTCAAGCTGAAGCGAGACAGCCAAAGTACGATGATCGTGATGGTGGGCAAGCTCGCCTGTGCATCTCGAAACACCGACTCCAGCTCGGGAATGACAAATGTGAAAATCACCAAGACGGCCACGAGCCCAAAGGCAATCATCAAAATGGGATAGATCATCGCTCCCACGACTTTTTTCTTCAGCCGATTCTGGTACTCGAGAAAGTCTGCCAGCCTCAGCAGGACAATCTCTAAGGCTCCAGAGGTCTCTCCAGACTCGACCATGCTAATAAACAACTCAGAAAAAACGTGAGGGAACTTCGAGAGGGCTTGATGCAAGCTCGATCCCTCGTTCACATCCGATCGCACGCGGGCGATGGTCGCCTGGAGCTTTTTGTTTTCGATTTGTTCGGTGAGAGCATCGAGGGCTTCGACCAAGGGAATATGTGCCGCCACCAGAGTGGCGAGCTGCCGAGTCATATTCGAAATATCTTCTTGAGGAATTCTCTGCAAAAAACTGAGCGAGAAGGTGGAATTTCCGGACTCTGAAGATTTGACGACCAGAGACTCCTGGATATGGCTGACAAAAACACCGTCTCGACGCAATTGAGCCTTCGCTGCCGCCACACTATCCAGTGCGATGCTGCCCCGAACGGATTTGCCGTTGGCGTTAAAGCCTTGATATTCGTACTGAGGCATTATTCTATCCTAGAGTCTTCAGAGGTCGTCGCCAAGACTTCTTCAATCGTGGTCATTCCGAGAAAGACTTTTCGTATCCCATCCGTTCTCATGGGCTGAAAGCCTTGAGCCAAAGCCGCTTGTTTGATGTGCACGGAGTCTGAGTTCTTTAGAATAACAGAACGAAGCTCTTCGTTGATCGGAAGAAGCTCAAAGATTCCCATCCGACCGCGATAGCCGGTGTGATAACATCGGTCACAGCCCTTGGCTCGGTAAACCGTAGCCCCTTCAGGGAGTTTTGTGACTCCGATTCGTTGAAGTTCTTCGGGAGTGGGCAGATAAGCCTCTCGGCAATACATACAGACCCGACGAACCAGCCGTTGGGCGACAATTCCGATCAGGGAACTTGCCACAAGAAAGGGCTCGATCCCCATATCGACCAGCCTGGCCACACACGAGCTCGCGTCATTCGTGTGAATCGAGGATAAAACCAAATGGCCGGTGAGCGAGGCCTGTACGGCGATTTCGGCTGTGTCACGGTCTCGAATCTCTCCGATCAGAACCACATCGGGATCTTGTCGCAGAATAGATCGAAGACCTGAGGCAAAGCTGAGACCGACCTTCTCATTGACTTGAATCTGGCCAATTCCTGGCAGCTGATACTCAATGGGATCTTCGACCGTAATGATATTGATGTTCTCTCGGTTAATCTTCGAAAGACAGGCATAGAGACTGGTGGTCTTTCCACTTCCCGTTGGGCCCGTGACCAGAATGATCCCGTAGGGTTTCTGAATCAGCTCCTCCATGAGTCGAAGCATCTGGTCTTCGAGGCCAAGAGTCTCCAGATCCAATACCACGGCGGCCTTGTCCAGTAGCCGTAAAACGACCCTCTCTCCGTGATTTACCGGGACAGTCGAAAGCCGCAGGTCGATATCTTTTCCGGCAATCTTGATGCGGATTCTTCCGTCCTGCGGCAGCCGCTTCTCTGCAATATTCAAACCGCCAATCAGTTTGATTCGAGAGGTGACGGAGTTTTGAACTCGCTTTGGAATCTTAAGAATGTCGTAGAGGTCTCCGTCAATTCTAAATCGAACGGCGACTTCTCTCTCGTAAGGCTCAATGTGAATATCACTCGCCCGATCTTTTACCGCTCTCACCAGAATGTTGTTGACCAAGCGAATGATGGGGGCCTCATCTTCACTGTCGAGAAGATCAACGGGCTCTTCCATCTCGGCTTCTTCAATGACATTGGCATCCAGGTCCTCAATGCTCGTGTCGGTGGTTGAGATCCTGTCGTAAGATCGATTGATCGCTTCGGTGATGACGGCCGAGGGGCAGACGCCAATGCGAATCGGCTTCTGCAAAAGAATACGAACATCGTCTAGCACAACCGTGTTCAAGGGGTCTGAGGTGAGCACCTCTACAAAATGCGGGTCGATTCGAACCGGCAGCAGACTAAACCGTTTTGCAAATCGAGTGGGAACTTGCTTGAGAAGTTCTTCCGGAATGTCTCGATCGTTGACTGAACGGACAAAGGGTAGCCCAAGCTGGTGAGCCAGAATCTCTAGGAGCTGGGCCTCTGTGACAATCTTTTGTCGAACAAGAATCTCACCCAATCTCTCTCTGGCACTTGGGGGTGCTTCAGACTGAATGTCGAGGGCCTGTTGCAATTGTTCTTCTGTGATGAGGGAGGCCTTGAGCAGAAGGCCGCCAATGTCCATATCAAGGCCTGAGCGGTCTGAGTCTTGGCTTTCAAAAAAGCTCTGAAGCTGCTCTCGATCACTTCGAGTCAAAACTTGAGTTTTTTCGGAATCGCTCATGCGCCTCCAGTAAGTTCTTCAGCGACAAGGCTCAAAAGATTAGTCTTCAAATGAGCCATTCCAGTCGGTCTCCCAGCTTGGGGGTTCGTCGAGAATCATCAGGTCTTCGTCGGTTAGTCGGTCTAAACGGGGCCGTTCGTCTGAAGATTCCATTTCTAGCACGGGGATGGCGTCTTCAAAATCAGAGTCAACGGGCAGGGCTTCTCGAGATCGAGGCCCAATCGGAATGCTTCCGCCCTTTCTGCGTTTTGGAGCAGCCTCTTTGACCTCCGTCTCTTGAAGCGCATTTGGAGATTTCTCTTCGAGCGGAACACGGTCGGGTAGGGGAGTGAGCTGAATACTCTTCAGATACTCCTCGTCTAAGAACTCCAAATCTTCTCGACGAAAGCCGGAGAAGGGAATTCTTGGCATCTCGTCGACACCAATTCTCTTTAAGAAGTCATTTCGTTCCGACAACTTTCGAAAGAACACATCATTCATATCGCCGGTGTCTCGAATGATATGCGGCGTGATAAACAACAGAAGATTGACCTTCTGATTTTCGGTTCTTCTCGACTTAAAGAGCCAGCCTAGAATGGGAATGTCTCCCAAGAAGGGGACTTTGTTGGTGTCGACCACGGTTCGATCTCGCATGATCCCTCCAATGACGATCGTTTGTCCGTCTTGAACAATGGCCGTCGTTTTGGCCTCACGAGTGACCGTTGAGATTTGACCTTGAATCGACTCACCCGGTTCGTTCACTTTTTGATCGATTTCCAAAGTCAGATAGTCTCCGGCATTGATTTGAGGAGTGATACTCAACTCAGTCGCGATTCGAATTCGATCGAAGGTCTGGATAAGGTTGCCTTGAGCGTCGGGTTGTTGAGATCGAACTTGAGGAATCTCTTGTCCGATGGCAATCGAGGCTTGTTCGTTGGCCGTGGCCAAAATATGGGGGGTGGACAAGACATTGATATTGGACGAAGTCGCGGCCAACTGTAGAACGGCCGAGAGCAAGGGCACCTGACGGGTCTCTGTCTTTCCGTCTGAGGTGGTAAAGGGCACAGACACGGTTCCACCCGACCGGAAACCAAGGGCCAAGCCTTGCAGCGAAGTGCCGCCTGCAAGGCCTCCAAGAATACTCAGCAGATTCGTCGTGCTGGGCAAAGCTCCAATTCCCCCAACGGCTGAGGACTTTTCAGAGGTGTTCGGCTGGCCCGGCTGTCCGCCCATCGCACCGGTTCTAAAAAGAGGGCCTGTGACTTGAGAGCCGAACTGAGAGCCTCCTCCAACACGGGCCTCCAAAATCACACTTTCAATAAAGACCTGGCGTCGTCGGACATCCAGCTTTTCAATAATGCCGCGAATGGTTTCGAAGTCTCTGGGAGAGGCCATGATAATCAAAGCGTTCGATCGGGGGTCGGCGGTAATGCGAATGTCACCGTCAAAAAGATCCGCTGAGGCCTGAGCCGTCTCTGGGGGAGTTCCGGCTCGTGCGGCAGCCGCCCGTTGAGCCGGTGTTTGTCGTTGAGTGGTTGGCGTTCTGGGGCTGGCCGCTTGGGTTAGGTTCGCCAGAGTTTGGGCGATGTCTTCGGCCTTCACATTCTGCAAGGGATACACATGAATCTGACCGTCGCCCCCCTCGACCGCAATATCAATTTGTTCAAGAAACCTTCTCACCTGTTCGATCCCTCGCTCGCTTCCCAAAACAATCAGCGAATTGGTTCGGTCGTCAGACACCACCTTCTGAATCACGCTCTCTCCGCCCGCAGCAGCCGCTGCCGCTTGCTGAGCCGCCTGCCGTTGTCGTGCGGTTCTTGGTGTCGGCCTCTGAGGAGTGCCAGTTTGAGGTCCAGTCGGAAAAATCTCATTGATCTTGCGAGCCGCCTCAGCCGCCGAGGTGTAATTGAGAGGGATCACAGCGATTTGTTCCTGAAAGCCCTCCACATCCAAAATATTCAAAATGCGAACGATTCGACGAATATTCGAGGCATAGTCTGTGATGATGAGGGTGTTTGTCGGGGCGTGTTCAATGACATCGCCGCCCCCTCGCGAAACGAGTTCGCGAACGGCCTGACGAATGTCTCGAACACTCAAGTACTGTAGCGTGACAATTCGAGTGACATAGCTGTCGTCGTCAGGAGTGGAGTGCAGATAAAGTGGAATCGGCGCTTTTCGGGCGTTGGCGACACGATCAATCTTTAGGTAAGCGCCCGCAGGATAGACGGCATAACCACGAATCTCCATGGCCGACAAAAAGGCCTGCCAAGCTTCTTGCACGCTCACCTCTGTGGGCGAGACGATGGTGATTTGCCCCTGTAAAATGCTTGGGTCAAAAATGAACTTTTTCTTCAATCGCTCCGAAAAAAACTTCACGACTTCTTCGATGTCCACTTGAATAAAATCCATTCGGAGTTTTTCCTCTGGATTAGGCACCTCTTCAGCAAAGTTTAAAGTACTGCGCGGTCCGCTTGGCCCCTGTCTGGATCGAGTGGTTTGTGTGGGTCGGGCTCTGGGCGCCGGACGAGTGATTTGGGTTGGACGTCGGATCGGAGAAACTTCGGTGGGCATCTCTTCATCGAAAACATCGTTCGGAGCCGAATCGGAGATCTCCTCCAAGTCTTCAAAGTCTTCGTCGTCAAACATTCCGTTAATTTCACTGAAGCCTTCTTGTGCCAGACTTGGAGTCGGCGCCAATACCAGAAAAAGAACTCCCAGCAGAAGGGGGCTTTTCAAAAAGCTAACGGATTTCATAGGTATAGTTTAACCTGCTTCCCGCCCGAACTATATCGATCGAGATAGATTTTTCGTTGCGCAATGCGGTGAAAAGACTCATTCCTTTCTCAACGCTATTCAAATCGTCGTTGTTGACTCTCATAACGATGTCTCCGTTTTGCAGGCCCAGTCGATCATAAATACTGTTGGGCCGAATCTCTAAGAGGCGAAAGCCCTCGATCTGATTCTCTGGCCCGACATTAGGGATGGCGCGAGCATCTCGCAAGATAGACGGCAGGTCAGACAACAAACTATCGACGGTGTCTTGGGGAATCAAAAAGCGACCCGGAGCAATTTCGTCGAAGCTGACATCCTCTGCCGGCGCAGGGCGGCGTGTGGGAGTCGGACTGACACTCACCTGAGTCTGGGGCCTTTGACTTTCAATATTGATTCGAGCGGCCTGAAGCTCCAGAGACTCCAATCGTCCTGCGTTTCGAATGATCACTCGAAACCTTTCGATTCGGACCAGCTGAGCCCCCAGAATTCGGTCCCCTATGGAGTAGTAACGGGTGGTATTCTCAGAGCGGTTTCGAATCAGGGCCACCGAATATCTCGGGTTGCTAAAGGTCACGCTGCCCAAGAGTTCTGCAGAGAGGGTAGAGGGTCGAATTTCTCCCTCATCGACTTCCGGTTCTGGTGTGGCCCGAGCCCGCCCTTCGTGGGCGGAGGAGTCAAAGAGATTCCTCTGTAGAATGCGGTTCAAGTCGACATTGGCTCGATGAATGGGCGAGCCTCGTCCAAGGTGTTGCGCCTCTTCCCGAGGAATCTCCAAGGGCAGATAATGGTAAGCGATTAACCGGTTCACGGCTTTGGCAGAAAAAAAGCTGGTCACAAGCAAGATCAAAATGATCCACAGTCGACCCTGATGGCGAGTAACAAGTTGTAACAAATCAGAAACAAAAGACACGACTAAATTTTACTTTATCTAAAAGCGGCTCATTTTCACATCGGATTCTTTCATTGCCCCTCGAGTGGGGAGAGGGTTAAATGGATTTCGTAATGCTAGTTACAAAGTGGGCTGACGCTCTGAAGCATCCGGCCATTCTTTTGCAAGCGCTGTTTAGCCTACTGGGAATTTGGATTCTGCTGTGGTCGGCCAATCACTGGTTCGCTATGCAAGCCGGAACGCTTGGGGGCCCAAGCTTTTGTAGTTTTAGTTCGTACTGGAATTGTGATCGAGTGGCTTTGACGGCCTATGCGAGCGTTTTCGGAATTCCAGTTGGGCTCTTCGGTGCGGCTTGGTTTTTTGTTTGCTTGCTCTTGTCTTGGACAGAGGGCATTTCTCGAAAAATTGTCCTCTCTGCCTACGGCTTGGCTTGGTTGAGTTGTTTGTACTTCGCCTTTGTGCTTCTGGTTCAACTTAGAATGGGCTGTCTAGTGTGTTTACTCGGCTATCTTGCATGGGCAGGAGCCGGCCTATCTTTGTTTTTTAGTCCCCGCATGGGCTTACTTTCGAGATTTTCATCGGGCTTTTGCTTTTTGGTGGGCGTTTTACTTTTGAGTTTTGCCGGGCTTCGAATGTCTAGCAGTCATGTGGGAGATTTTTCTCCAGAAGAGCTCTCTAGGCTGAGAGACAATGTCCGGCAAGCCACGGCAGAACGAATCGTGATCGACTCGCCGATGCGCTACGGAACCACCGGGTCTGATTTGGTCGTTCACGAGTTCTTCGATTATGGCTGCCCGGCTTGCGCTGCCGCGTTCTTGCATACTTTACCGGTTTTAATGAATGAGTTTGAGATGGAACTGATTTCAATTCCCTATCCTCGTGACGGAAGATGCAATCCGGCCCTTCCTGATAATGTTCGGTCGCATAGCTGCAGCCTCTCAGAGGCCGGCCTTTGTCTTCGTGAGCAAAATCGAGACAAAGACTTTTCGCACAAAGTGATGAATACTTTACTCGAAGAGAATCGATTGATTTCGCTCGAAGAAGCGCTCAGGGGCTTTCGCCACGATTCAGCAGCCCTGCAAAGCTGTCTTGACAGGGGAGAGATGCGAGAGAAGCTTCAAGAAATGATAGTGGAGGCCAATCGGCTTCAAATCCGAGCGACCCCGACATTTTTTATCAATGGGCGAAGAATGCAGGGGGCCCTGCCAATTCCTTTGTTTCGGGTGGTGCTGGAGGAGCTTCAGCTCTTAGAGAAATGAGAATCCTTCTTCTGTGCATCGCTGCCTTTGTTTTTGAAGGCGCCGCCTTTTCGACCGCCGATGCCGCCTCTATGCTGCGACGGTCGAACTCTCAGGTCGTTATCGGAGAGCATCGTTTTGTGGTGGAGCTAGCTCGCAGCCCACAGGAGTGGTCTCGGGGCTTGATGTTTCGAGATCGGCTAGCGCCCTTTGAGGGCATGCTCTTTTTGGGCTCAGAGGATTCTGAAGAGCGCACTCAACAATTTTGGATGAAAAATGTGCCGATTTCTTTGGACCTAATTTTTATCTCTCGCTCACTAAAGATTGTAGACATTCATCATAAGGCGACTCCGCTCTCAGAAGAGAGCATTTTCAGCAGGCAACCCGCCTTACATGTTTTAGAAATTCGTGGAGGTCGATCCAAAGAGCTGGGGATAAAGTTGGGGGATAGGGTCGAATTTAAAATTTCTGAATGAGGGACTGGCGCTAAGGGCCCATCTGCTTTGTCGGCTGCGTCGCTGCGCTTCTCGGAGCTGGCATCTTCGCAAAGAATTAAGCAACCTTATTCAGTTCCCTCCCATCATGCTTTTGTTTAATGTGTTTGTGTTGAAGCAAGAAGTTAAGGCAGGAAGTATCGAGTGATCAGATTAAAGAAAAATGCCGTCATAGGGCATCGGGGAAGCTCGAAAGATCAGTTTCAGGCCAATTGGTCGGTCATTTTCTTTATCGGCGGAATGCATCTCTTGGGTCTGACCCTGTGGCCTCTTTATGTGATTCTGACCGGAAGCATTCAGTGGGCTGAGGTTCTGGTCTTTTGTGGAATGATGTTTTTGGGCTTTCTTGGTATTGGCGTCGGTTATCATCGGGCCTTTTCTCATCGCGCCCATCGACCCAATCAGTTTTTGCGCATTCTTAGTTTGATTGCCGGGGCTTCAACGGCCGAGGGCTCTGCGATCGTTTGGTGTGCTGACCATCGTCGGCATCATCGCCACGAGGACACTGATCGAGATCCCTACAATGTTAAACGAAGTTTTTGGTGGGCTCATATGGGTTGGATGTTTGGTGGGCCGATGACCACAGACTTTTCGAACTGCAGAGACTTGGAGAGAGACCCCTGGGTCCGACATCAGCATCACTATTATCTTTTCTGGATGCTAGGCGCTTGTTTTGGAATTCCCCTGCTGGCGGGTTTTCTTTTGGGGAGGCCTTTAGAGGCCTTGCTCCTTGCGGGCTTCACGCGACTCTTTGTCTTTCAACAACTCACTTATTTGATTAACTCGATGGCTCACTATATGGGAAGACGGCCTTATTGTGATCAGATCACGGCTCGAGACTCTTTAATTTGTGCGATTCTCACGAGTGGTGAGGGTTGGCACAACTATCATCATCGATTTCCTTTTGACTATCGAAACGGGCACCGCTGGTACCATTGGGATCCCACGAAGTGGCTGATACAGTTTTGCTGGCTTTTGGGGCTGACAAAAGACCTGAAGACCACTCGACCCGAGGCCGTAGAAGCGGCCAAAGAAGCCGTCCGAAAAAACAGACAGAGCTCTTCTGAGACCCATTGGGACGAAAAACTGGAAGAGAAGTGGGACGAGTTCAAGGCCTTGACGAATCAGGAGCCCAGTACGGCCCGACCCTCGCAAAGGAACTAGTGGTCCACTAGTTGCAGACTCGATTTCGACCGGCTTTTTTAGCTTCGTAGAGTTTCTGGTCTGCCGCATCCAGAAGCTCTTGAAAACTTTCGAATCGAATTTTGGAGCTCGACAGAAGAGAGGCGACTCCCACGGACACGGTCAATTTCAGTTTCTTTCCTGAGTCTTCTACCGCTAGGGCTTCGACGCCCTTTCGAAGATGCTCTCCAAGGTTTGAAGCCTTTTCGATGGAGAGGTCTCGAGCCAAGATGACAAACTCTTCCCCTCCGAAGCGGGCCACAACATCGTCTTTTCGTGTGTGGCTCAAAATATGATGTGCCACTTTTTTAAGGGCGATATCTCCTGCCAGGTGACCATGAGTGTCATTCACGGTTTTGAAATGATCTAGGTCGAGCACTAAAATTGAGAGATCTTTCTGGTTTCGGTGAGCAAAATGAAACTCGTCTTGTAATCGTTCGAGAAAGAATTTTTTATTGTAGGTGCCGGTCAGAAAGTCTTTGGTCGCCGCGTCGAAAAGGCTCCCCATGAACTTGGTTTCGACCGCCTCTTGAAAATGAAATTTGAAAATCGTGGTGGAGCCCACTTGTATTTGGTCTCCCTCTTGAATCTGTGCCTTGTCCACTTTTCGGCCGTTCAAGAGGGTGCCGTTGGTGCTGCCTAGGTCAATCAGCTCGGCCCCTCCGGCGGTGACAACCAGCTTGCAGTGGTAGCGAGAGACCAGATCATCCTCGATCGGAAGATCGCTTTGAGAGGAGCGGCCAATCATGAATTCTGATTGATGAATTGGAAAGGAGCGGCCGATTTGCGGGCCTGAGATCATGAGAAGGGAAGGGGTTTGACCCCCTTCGATCGGATTCAGGGTCTCGATTGGACTGACGACCGTATGGTCCCCTGTTTTCTCATCCACTTCAGAAAAGGACTTCTTTGGAGGCTTTTCGGTCATCTCCCTCTATTCTACCCAAGACTGCGGTCCTTTGGGGCAATCAGAGGCAATAATTTTTGGGGGGCTTGTCGGGCTGGTGAAGCTCGGTTAAAGAGGGCCCATGGCTTACGCACTTAAGAGGGACTGTGAAAGACAGAGGCACCGAGAAGGGGTTCGGGTCAGCGGAAGTTTTGGCCGCTGCTATGGAACTCTCGAAAACCTCAGTCAATCGGGGGCCTGTGTTTTCTTGGATTTACCGATCGAGCCAGGCAGTAGGCTTTGTTTAGAGCTGAGTTTTCGAGCCGATGAAAACTCAGAGCGACACGAATTGAGGCTTTGGGCAGAAGTCGTGCGTGTTGAGTCAAAAGACAGCCTGTCGGAGGTCGGACTTGCCTGGTCGGAACTCGCAGCGAAGGATCGGAAAGTCTTGTCGCAGCTTCTCAAAGAGCCCGAGTTTTCGAGAGAGCTTCGTTTGTCTGCTGCTGAGCGTTGTTGAGTTTTTTCGACCTTTTCTGAAGTTCGATTTAGACTGAAGTCAGCATGAGTCTTCGTCTTTTTCTAATTCTTTTCCTAGGTCTTAGCTTTGTTATTTTGTGGGAGACTTCGGCGGTTGCCAGTTCTACCGCTCCTTGGCTCAGAGAGACATCGAGAGCTTTAGCTCCCTGGCTCCGAGAAGGGGGAGATCCCAGCAGAAAGAAGAGACGAGAAGACTTCTTTTCTGCTCTGAACCAAGGGCCGTCGGGTTCCGATTTAAAAACGGAAGATTTAGAGAGAGCACTTGCGAGACCGGGCAGCTCTCAAAGCGAAATGGAAATTGATTCACTTCCTTGGAAGCGCTTCGAGGGTGAATGGAATCGTCCGATGCAGATGCCCCTCACTTGGCCTGTTAACCGGGGGCGCATCACATCGGGTTTTGGGCCGAGGGGAAAAAGTTTTCATGAGGGAATTGATATCGCCGGGGTAGAGGGTCAGCCCATTCGAGCGATTCACGATGGCCGGGTGGTGTTTGTGGGTTCGATTCGCGGTTATGGGCATACGGTGGTTCTCTATCATGGGCAAGGCTTGTCGAGTGTGTACGCGCACAACCGAGAGAATCTAGTCGCCGAATCTCAGATCATTCAAAGGGGACAAGTGATTGCGACCCTCGGATCGAGTGGCCACAGTACGGGGCCTCATCTTCATTTCGAATTGCGTCGAGACGGTAAAGCTTTCAACCCCTTGACTTACGAATATCGAAGAGAAGACTTCACTCAAGCGGGGCTATGACCTGAGCTGGGCTCAAAGATTCTTTAAGACTTGTCGGCGGCGTCTTTCCGATTTGGGTTTTTTGCGAGCGACCCCTCTTTTTTTAGTGCTCACACGGGGGTAGAGTGGAAGATCTTCTTCTTCAACAAAGTCGTCACTTGAGCTGAGAGCCGCCTGATTTTCTAGACTTTGAAAAACCTTCTGGGAAAACTCCTCACTTCGCAGGCTTGTACAGCCGTGATTTTTCGCAGCGAGCTGGACATCGAGATCGCTTGAAACGACATAATAGGAGCCTGGCGATTCGGCACAAAGTCGAGCAATCAGTGCATCGGCTGAATCGGTTTCCTCTGAAAACAGAACGATGAGGTTTCCAAATTTTGTTCGATTCGGCAGCAGGCTAGCCACTTCGGCCCCATCAAACACCAAAGTGAGTTCCACCTCTTTCAGATTGCGATATTCTAGCAGAAGATCCATCATCCAGCGGCGACGGTCTTCAAGGCTGGGGTTTCGAGGAAGTTTTCGCTGAGAAGGGAAGTTGCGACAGTTTTTCTCCATCTGGTGCAGAAGATTATAGGCGTCTACCAGAAGGTGAATCATATAGATAGATCATGACAGAAGTTTGAAAATGCGTCTAACCTGCAGTGGTGGATCGTACTCAAGTAAAGCGCCGCTACCTGAGAAAAGACATTTCGATTCCCGTGCGCTTTTTCTGGGATTCTGAAGAACGGTCTTGTCTTTCGACCACGGTCGGTGAGGGGGGAATGTATGTTCAGAGCTTGCTTCCTCCGGCCATTGGGAGTCGCTTAAAATTGCGTTTCGAACTGCCGGAACTTGGCGAGATTGAGGTCACGGGAGAGGTTCGACACTCACTGCAAAACAATTATGGCTCACTACCGGCAGGTTTTGGGGTTCAGTTTTTAGATTTAAAGGAGCAAGATCGACAGAAGATTTTGTCGTTTGTGGCCTCGCTGGAAGCCTGATTGATCACTTGCCGTTTCAGGTCTTTTTCACTAACTCTCGGAGAAACGGCGGCATAGCCAAGTGGTAAGGCAAGGGTCTGCAAAATCCTCATCCCCGGTTCGAATCCGGGTGCCGCCTGAAAATTCGCGTCAACCCGAAGAGCCAGGTATAGACGGTGCTATAGGCATCTTTGCTCTCGAAGGCTGCGCACTGCTCGCCTTCTCGTTCGCTCGGGTACTCGCTCACCGCAAATCTGGTCACGGGTGTCTGGTCGTTGTTAAGGGCCTGAGCTTCTTAGCTTCTCACAGGTATAGATGGTGCTATAGGCATCTTTGCTCTCGAAGGCTGCGCACTGCTCGCCTTCTCGTTCGCTCGGGTACTCGCTCACCGCAAATCTGGGTTCGAATACGGGTGCCGCCTGAACAAAGGGGTGGCTCTACAAAAAGGTACATAGTTCAGTATTCTGAATAGAGCCTGGGGCGCATAGGCTTGGTTTCATTGTCTACTCCTGTTCGTGTAGAGCTCTCTTGATTTCTTTCAGTGTAAGTCGTTTTTCTTTCAATTTTTGAATTGTTTTCACTCTCTCTAGCATCTCTGGCGCATACATTTGGTAACCAGCCGTTGTTACTTCTGCGACTTCCAGTAAAGCCTCCTTTGTCCAATGTCGAATGGTGGGTAGGGTCTCGCCCGCCTTCTTTGCAAGCTCGCCAATCTTCATCAGAGGCTCTTGATCGAGTTCAACTTGAGCTTTCCGATCATCAGCGAGAGTCTGTAGATAGATATCCAAAGAGCGGTTTACCGACTTGCCGATGAGCCTCTCATAGTCATCCTTCGAGCCACCAAGCTGAGCCTTTTCTAGCGCAACCAGATAAGCCAATCGATCGCGTTTTCGAATGATGGCGGGAGGATAGCCTCCCCTCATCAAAATCAGATTCATGAGAAGCCTTGCCGTTCTACCATTGCCATCCACAAAGGGGTGGATACTCACCAAACGGTAATGAGCCTCCGACGCCAGCTCAACTGGATGAAGCTTCTTTGAGCCTTTCAGCCAAGAGATAAAACCATTCATAAGCTCAGGAACTTTCTGAGGGTTGGGTAAGACCACGGTAGAGCCAGAAATTCTCACCGGCACTGAGCGAAAGCGACCGGCGTGCTGATCCTCAATTCCTTTTAGAATCATCTCATGAATCTTCAAAACATCTTGGATTCCTATCTGGTGAGGCTGTGGCTTTAGTTGCGAGTGAAGCCAGTCGAGTGCAGCAGCATGATTCTTGGCTTCAAGATGTTCCACCAAAGACTTCCCGCCGACTGTCAGGCCCTTCTCTAGAACGAGAGCCGTCTCTCTCCGGTTGAGAGTGTTTCCTTCGAGGGCATTGCTGGTATAGGTCAGCTCCACTCGAAACCACGCCTCGAGAGAGCGAAGCGCCTCGAATGGAAATGGCCGTAGTTGATCGAGCCTGTCTTTCTTAGCCGTGAGAGGGTCTAGATTGAGCACAAACCATAAGGTATCACCTTATGGTTTTAATGACAACTGCCGGTCCATTCGAATCCGGGTGCCGCCTAATCGTTCAGTATTCTGAATACGGATACGAAATGCAGGCTTCAATTGCGGTCGGCTCTGGCGGGCTGAGTCTCTTGAGCCTCTTCACTTCCCACTTCCGCAGCGGAAGTGGGATCATCAAATGAGGAGAGAGGACAGGCGGCTTGGTTCGTTTTCTGCCCTATTAGTTTCGTCGGTTTGACGACCTCCGTTTTGCCTGAGTTCTAGGCTCAATTTCTTTGTATATTCAAGGGCTTGGGGGCCTAGAGATTTTCTGTTCCACAAGCTATGCGGCCGTGCTAACCAGAAGCATGTTTGGGATGTTGGTTTGGGCTAAGGGAGGCTCCTGTAGATCATTGGCTTTGGCTTTTTCCTTCTTGGTTATTTCTGGATTTCTTGCTGATTCTGTTTCTGGGGATGAGCTGGAGGACTCTGAAGTTCTTTGGGGGGCGCTTGGGCCAGAGGAGCTTTCAAGGATCTCGGAGGCGAGCTTTTGGCATGCCATGCAGTCTTTCGATGAAGAGATGGCAGAGGAGGCCAGTAGGCGAGAGTTTCAGCCTCAGAATCTAATGAGCTCGCCCTGGTTGTTAGAGGTGACACTTCCTTCAGCGGCTACCATTTTTCTGGAGTGGGCAAAGCGAGTCGCAAAGGCCCAACTGCCCTTGCGAGATGCCATTCGAAGTTCAGCCGCCTTGCGGGGCCCCTTTGGTTCAGATCCGATGGAGCGAATGCGAGAGATTGCCTCTGGCCGTCAAGACCGAAATCGACAGCGGATTCTTCGCGCTGGGCAAAGATTGTACGGCCCCAATTTTGCTCAAAGCGAACTCCCCCGGTTTGTACATTCCATTGAAGAGAAAGCCCAAAGGCATATCGATGCAAGAAATGGGGCCTGCGGGGCGATGATGAGCTACCTTGCCGACCCCAACGGGATTCGAAGTCAACAAACCGCTGACGCAAAACAACGAATCCTTGGTCTGAACAATGGAGACAATAAAAGAATGGCAAAAGAGCGGCAGCTTGCCTATCGGGAGTTTATGGCGAGCCAAGGCTATCGGCCCGGACGGTCTCCTAATCCTCTTAAGCATTGGCGCTATCATCGTTTGGGCAGTCGAATCAAAAACTATGATTTGAGGCCTGGGTTTTGGGGCTGGTTGGGTCGGATCAGAGTTTTCCCACCCCGTCTTTCCGGCAATTTTCGAGGGCCGATGGTCGCAGGGGAAATCTACCGTTACCCGTGGCGAGATTTTATTTTGCCTGCCATCATTCAAACTGGGCAGTATTCTACGGCGGCCTTTGCGGTTCGGGGTTTGGTTGTCATGTCCGATGAGAGACGCTTTTTTGAAGGAGTTCGAGAGACTGCGCGGGATGATTACGACTCTTTGAGAATCGAAGGGGCTGATCGAATCAATTTTGAGGTGGATCGAGGTTTTTTTAGCCTAGCTGCTCAATCTCTTTCGTGGCGAAATCCCGAGCTGCAGGCTCAAGAGAGCTTTCATCGAGTGCTTCGCGAGATGCTGCCCACCGCAGAAGCGGAAGAGATCTACTCTCGTCGTTTGAGGGAGGATTTGGGGGCTCATCTAGAAGAAGATTTAGACCGAGTGGAGAGCCGTCGTGGTCGCGGTGTGATCGATGTTTTGTTGCAGAATTTAAATCCAGAAACGGCCGGGGCCAGTTGGGCGATCGCCATTTTGGTGGAAGATGTGGATGATCTTCATCGAAAGATCGAAGGCGACTGGCTGGGAGCCCTCGAAACCATGACACTGGCCGGCTTTGAGATGGAATGGGTGCGAGATCCGGATGTGCTAAGAAACCGTCAGGATATCACCACCAATACTCGAGCCGGCTGGCGCTGGCGTCGGAACCTTCGCATTTCAGATCTTCCGAAACCTGCCTTTGATCAGTTCGTTCAGTCTTTTCTTTTGGAGCCCGATTCGGATCAGCGATATCAACTTCTATCAGAGCTGATGGAAGCTTATGGGACTGATCTCAAAGCACCCATTAACGACTAACAAGTTGCGAAAGATCTTGTAATCGCCGTTGCACTTCGGCTCGTTTGGGGTGTTCAGGATATCGCCGCAGAAGTTCTTGATATTCTCTTAAGGCTCGCTGGGCCTCGCCTTGAGCCTCAAGGCAGCGAGCATGGGCAAAGTTCTTCTCTTCGCTCGGCAATTCTCGAGCCTCTCTTAACCACTGGCAGGATTGGTCGATCTCACCGAGTTCAATTCCAAGATAATGAAATCGAGCCTGTAACAGCTCATCAAAGGGACTCACCCGAAGAGCTCTTTGCAAAGCCTCTCTTGCCGCCCGATAATCTCTGCGCCCCTCGGCTCGATCAGCCTCTTGAACCCAGTAAGACAGAGATCCTCTTTCGGGTGCACTGCGAGACTCTTCGGCCTTCGCTTCAACCCGGGGAACAGGGGGCTTCTGGCCAGTCGAAGCGAGCGATGAGACTTCGTCCTCATCAGAAGAAGAAAATTTGGAGTAAAGGCTGATAGCGGTCTGATGGGGCCAAGAGTCTTTGTCCCAATAGCTGTAAAAACCTGTTCCCAATAGGCTTAACACAAAAACGGACAAGAAAGCCGTTCGTCGAAGCCGTCGAGTGGTGCGAGGATCATAGATCGCTCTCTGAAACCAATCCACGGGCCTCTCGGTAGAGGCCGGTCCCAGAGCTTGAGAATGTCCCAGAGCCTTTAAGTCGCGATCTAAAAGAATCTGATCGTCCGCCCCCCCTGATACAAGAACATCCCGCCACTTTTCTTCTTTGGCCTTTCTCATTCGTTGAGAGAAATCTTCAGAAAAAATCTGTCGAAGAAACTTTGCAACACTGCGAGCGTCGGTTCTCGGGTAGTTTGAGCTTAAAAAGTCCTGCAAGGCATCGGCAAACTCAGAGCAACTTGCGTAGCGTTTGTTCGTTTTCTTCTGAAGAGCCTTCAAGACGATCTTATCGAGTTTTCGAGGCAAACCCTTGCGGTGTTGACTGGGCGGAAGAATTGCCGCCTTTCTTACTCTCTCGAGAGTTTCGATTTCGTCTTTGGAATAAAAAAGACTCCGAGAGGTGAGTAGTTCATGAAGCACAATTCCCAAACTAAAAATATCACTTTGGTGCGTTAAGCCCGTTCCTGAAGCCTGCTCAGGCGACATATAGCAAAACTTTCCCTTTAAGACTCCCGACCGAGTATTTCCGGAGTTGGCGGCTCGCACGGCCTTGGCAATGCCAAAGTCGAGCACCTTGGCCTCGCCATTGTAGCTGACGAGAATATTCGGGGGCGAAATGTCTCGATGAATGACGCCCAAATTTTCGCCAAAGGCATTGGTGAGGGTATGAACATAATGCAGTCCTCGGCAACACTGCAGAATGATATAGCAAGCCACATCAATGGGCAGATGGATTTTGTTCTCGACACTGGCACGAAGCAGGCTTCCGATGTCTTTTCCAAAGACATACTCCATCGCCAAGTAGTAAGAGCCTTCGATTTGGCCGAAATCCAAAACTCGCACAATATTGGGATGTTTCAGAGAAAGAGAGATCTTGGCCTCTTCTAGAAACATTCGAATGAATTCTTCATTGTCAGAGTAGTCTGGAAGAATCTTTTTGAGCGTAAAAACGCGATCGCCAGAGGTGCTCGCCTTATAAATTCGAGCCATCCCGCCGGTAGCGAGTTTTTCTTTGATTTCATAGCGGCCAAATCGTTCTGGCGGCGCTTCAGATCGCTGATCGGACAAGTTTCCCCCTTGCCCCCTTATTGTAACGAATTCCGAGCCGTTTGAGAGCCGAGCCTACTGAAAGCGCTCAATTTCGATGCGGCGCACCTGCTCCTCGATTTCGACCAGAAGGTCCTCCTCAGGCTCTCCTCCAGAGGGGATCTCTACCCAAGCGTCGCCCCTGAGCTCCTGAACCGTAAAATTCGCCGTCAAAAGCGAGGCCTGTTCCAAGCCCTGGTTCACTCGAAGGGAGAGCTGATGTCGAAGGTGCGGGTCATCCATGACCCAGTCGGTTACCAACAAACCGCGATCTTCATCTCTCAGTCGAATATTGTAGCCGAGCATCCACTGCAAATACTGTTCGGTGTGCAGAAAGAGTTCGGAAGGGGTCAACTGACTCTCCACGAAAGTCTTTCGATGAGCGGACATATCCGCTTCGGGAGCCGGTCGACTGGCGCAGCCCACTAAAGAGAAAACGAGAGCCAGCAAGAAGGCGTGTCTCATACGCGATCGATCCAAGCCTTCCTTTCGCTGTTTTCGCCGGTGACGATGCTAAAGAATCGTTTTGAAATCTCTTGTGTGAGCTTTCCAGGGCGCCCGTCTCCAATCTTTCGAAAATCAATTTCGGCAATGGGAGTGATCTCTGCCGCAGTTCCTGAAAAGAAAACCTCATCAGCCGCATAGAGTTCATCTCGGCTCATTCGCCTCTCTTGGTAAGATACGCCCATATCGGATAAAATCTGAATGACCGTATCTCTTGTGATTCCTTCCAGAACACTTTCAACTGAGGGCGTAATGACTTTACCTCGCTTCACCACAAAGAGATTTTCTCCGGAGCCTTCGGCCACATAACCCTCAGGATCGAGCAGAATTCCTTCATCAAAGCCCATTTGTTTCGCTTCGACCTTCGCCATCACGCTGTTGATATAGTTTCCGGTGAGTTTGGCTTTAGTCATGGCGATATTGGGGTGATGCCTGGTGAAAGAGGAAATCTTGATTTTGGCCCCCTGATTCGCAGCGTCTGCTCCGAGGTACTTGCCCCAATCCATACTGAGAATGGCAATGGTAAAGGGGTGAGTGTTGGCGTCAAAGGCGACACCTAAGGGTCCGGCGTCTAAAAATCCAATGGGTCTTAAATAGCAAGCTTCGAATCCTGATTCCCTCACGGTACTTTTGCAGGCTTCTAGAAGTTCTTCTGTCGAGTAGGGGGTCGGAAGGCCTGATATTCGACAAGAGTCGACGAAGCGCCTCATATGATCAAAGCCTCTGAAGATGCCTAAGCCCCCGTCTTTTTGTTTGTAGGCACGAATCCCCTCAAACACACCAAGGCCATAGTGCAAACTGTGAGCTGAAACATGCAGCGTGGCAGACTCGGCCGGAATCATTTCGCCATTCCACCAAACCTTCGTTCCGAGCTTCGGAAATTTTTTGTTTGCGGTCATGTCGATTCTACCTCCTGCTTTGTCATGCGATGCTAGCATATCACCTCCGGCAGTTTTACAGGTTTCCTGTCTTCCGTTTTCGCCCCCTAGCTTTGCTTTAATTCCTCTTCAAGTAAAGCTTTCAAAGTCGCAGGATTTCCCTTTCCCTTAAGTTCCTTCTGGCATTGACCCATAAAGAAACCGAAAAGCTTGTCTTTGCCGGCTTTAAACTGCTCAAGTTGAGCGGGGTGATTCTGAATGACAGTCTTGACACAGCTTCGTAGAATCGAATCGTCGTTGACTTGAGAGAGGCCCTTTTCAGAGATGATCTTTGAAGCTGGCTGACGGCTCGTTTTCATTTCTTCGAAAACTTCTTTTGCCATATTCAGCGAGAGCTTGCCCTGTTTTAGCTCCTGCAAAAGTTCTGTTAAGGCCGGGGCGTCGGGGTAGAAATCTTCGAGGCCTTTCTCTACATCTTGTAAACTTGCCAGAACCGTCGTCTGAATAAAGTTCGAGGCCAGAGAATAGTCTTTGAGCGGAAGGGCAATCTCTTCAAAATAATCGGCCAGCTGTTTCGAGCTCGTGAGAACTTCAGCATCATAGGCCGATCGCTCGAAGTCTTTCATAAAGCGTTCCATGCGATCGAGCGGCAGCTCCGGAAGGGCCTTTCTTCGGTTCTCGATCCAGTCGTCTGAAAGGCTGAGGGGTAACAGGTCGGGTTCTGGAAAATAACGATAGTCGGCCGCTTCTTCTTTAGAGCGCATTGATCGAGATAGGTTCTCGTTCGCATCCCAACTTCGAGTTTCTTGTACAACGAGCTTATCTTGCTTCAAAAGATCCCACTGTCGAAGCGCTTCGTTCTGAATCGCTCGCTCAAGATTGCGAAAGCTGTTGATGTTTTTGAGTTCCACTCGAGTTCCCAATCGTGTTTCCCCCTGTTTTCGAATGCTCACATTGGCGTCACAGCGAAAATTGCCTTCTTCCATATTGCCGTCGCAAACTTCTAAGTAGCGAAGCACCCGACGAAGAGCGCGCAAATAGGCCCCCGCTTCGTCTGCCGAGCGAAGCTCAGGCTCTGAAACAATCTCGATCAGAGGAACGGAAGATCGATTCAAATCCACCAAAGAAATTCCCTGATCGCCGAAATGAAGATTTTTTCCGGCGTCTTCTTCCATATGAATTCGTTGAAGCCCCACCGACCTTTTCTGGCCTTCCAGATAAAACTCTACGCGGCCCGATTTAGCATAGGGTAAATCATATTGTGAAATCTGATAGCCCTTCGGAAGGTCCGGATAAAAATAATGCTTTCGCGAAAACACATTGGGGCTTTGAATCTTGCAGTGAAGGGCCAGTGCGGTTTTGACGGCCATCTCAATGGCCTTTTGGTTCAATACGGGCAGAGCCCCTGGCATTCCCGTACAGACGCTTGAAACCGAAGAGTTGGGCGACTTTCCAAAGCGGTTACTCGCCGGGCTCATCAGTTTAAAGTCTGTTGTGAGTTGGGCATGAACTTCTAGCCCAATGACGATTTCATGCGACTTTGAGAACTCTTCTAATGACATGCGAGTGGCCTCTTTTCAAAGGGTCGTTCTCGTTCATAAGCAGCCAGACTTCTTAGCAACTCCGCTTCGGCAAAGGCTCTTCCGATCAGTTGAGCCCCAATCGGAAGGGAGTCTTCATCGTAGCCAATCGGAAAACTCAAGGCGGGGAGTCCTGCCAGGTTGACAGGAATGGTAAAGATGTCGGCCAAATACAAACTCAAAGGATCTTTCTCTTCTTTGCCCAAAGGGAAAGGGGGGCGTGGGGAGCTTGGCCAGAACAACAGGTCAACCTTTTTGAAGGCTTCCAAAAACTCCTTTTGAATCAAAGAGCGCACAAACTGGGCCTTCGAGTAGTAGGCATCAAAATAGCCTGAACTCAGCGCAAAACTTCCGATCATGATTCTTCTTTTGACTTCATCTCCGAAGCCTTCCGAACGACTTTGGACAATCATCTCTTTAAGACTTTCAAAGGCCTTGGTTCGGTGACCAAATCTCACCCCATCATAGCGAGCCAGATTGCTCGAGGCCTCGGCGGGCGCGATGATGTAGTAGGCGGCAATGGAATAGGGCAGATGTTCTAATGTCATCGGGTAAAATTTTGCGCCAAGCTTTTCAAAACTTCTTTTGGCTTCTTGCAGCTCCTTTTTATAGGCCTCCGGCAGGGACTCTGACTCTAGATAGTCGGGAGAGTAACCGATTTTCAGATCTTTCAGCGGGCTTGGCTCGCAAGCCTTCACGAAGTCTTCGACCGGAACCTTCATTGCCGTGCTGTCGCGAGGGTCTGCGCCTGAAATGACTTGAAGGATCTCGGCGCAATCGAGGGCATCGTCGGCCATCGGTCCGACTTGATCTAGAGAGCTGGCAAAGGCGATCACTCCCGATCGAGAAACTCGTCCGTAGGTGGGTTTCAAGCCTGTGATTCCACAGAAGGCCGCCGGAAGTCGAATGCTTCCGCCGGTATCGGTGCCGAGGGCGCCGACACAGAGTTCCCCGGCTACAGCCGATGCGGAGCCGCCAGAACTTCCGCCCGGACTTCGACTTAAATCGAAGGGGTTTTTGGCCGGACCGTAGGCCGAGTTCTCATTTGACGAGCCCATGGCGAACTCGTCACAATTGGAGCGACCCACAAATACGGCGCCTTCTCGATCTAGTCGTTCGACGACGGTGGCTGATCGGGGCGCTCGATAGTTTTCAAGAATTTTACTGGCTGCCGTGAGCCGCTGACCTTGAATGGAGATAATGTCTTTGATGGCCAAGGGTAGGCCCGCCAAACGGCCCGCGCGCTTTCCAGACTCGAGTTCAGTAACTTGTGTTTCTACCAGCTCTTCAAAGATTTCTAAATAAGCGCCAAGCTCCTCGTTTCTTCTTTTGATCTTGGGCATTTCGTCAGAGTAATACTCTCGATACGAGGCTTTCTTCTCTTTGAAATTTCGTAAAAGCTGGTGAAGTCGTCCCACGAGTTTTAGTTCTCCATAATGGAAGGCACTTCGTACAAAAGCTCGTTTGGAAGGCCTGAGGCTTTAGGGGCATTCTGAGTGGCTTCTTCGTTCGTGAGGACGAGGCTCTGAAGTTCTTCGCTTTGCTCGCTGTCTGGTCTTAGTTTCTCAAGAGGGTCGAGTTTGAGGGACTCATAAAAGGCGGTTTGGACATGAAACTGCCCCATTTTCTTTGTTTCTTCTGCGGTCATGGGCACTTGCTGCAGTTGATCGACAAAATTCAAAATCTCTTCTAGCTGCTTTTCAAAACGAGCCTTTTCGCTCTCCGTCAGAGAGAGATAGGCCAGCCGAGAGACTTGTTCCAAATCCAGTTTCACGGCTCTAACCTGAATAAAAAGCCCCTAGAGATCAAGTGAAGACTCAGGGGGAATTGGGGGCCCCACTGCGGGATGCTTGCCCTCAGATCGATGCAACCCCAAAATTGGAGCCTCAGAAAAATTCAAGTCCAAGTCTAGTTCGTTAGGGCTGTTCGTTTTGGGATGCTGCCAACTCATTGAGTTCAAGATGTAGCTCGTGAATTTGCCTCTCAAGCTGCAGTATACGAAAACCATAATCAGCAATGATTTGTTTCGCTGCTGTTGTATTGGCGAGATCAAGAATGAGGGGCGACATCATACCAAGCAGTTCAGAAGTTGTTGCCAGAGGATTACCTGAATTCAGGCCTTCAGGGGCTTGATCGCGAGTAGGCGCGCTCGTTTGAAAACGCCTGTCTAATTCTTTTTTGAGGGCATCGCGCTTCTTGGCCAGCCCCTCCTTTTCCGCCTCAAGCGCTTTAACTCTCTGGATAAGACTGAGGCGCGTAAAGCTCAACGAGCAGCTCTTCGCCGAAGAGGAAGGAGACGAAGAGCGAAGGGCCGAGGCCAAAAGAGGCGACCGATCATAGACGACGAGAGCCGCCATAAAAAAAGCCTGGTAGAGACATATTCTAAAAAACCACATCGTAGAGCACCTAGCCTTACTAGCCTGCAAGAGGAGTACCAGAAAAAAATCCAAGACAATAGAAAAAAACGTGTAAATTCAATCCCTTAGAAACCCCACCCCAATGAGCAGGTGCGACTCTGCAAAAACTCCTGAGACATTCGTTTCTTAGCCCCCTTCCTCTGCCCAAAAAATTGAAAATGAGTACTCGAAAAACTCATCTTCATTTTTCTATGTTTTTGGAGTCGGGTTTGACTTCTCAAACTGGGGAAGGGATTCACTGCCGGAGCGGAAGTGATTTTTCTGATAAACGAGATCTTGCTGCAGATTCGTTCTTCTAAAAAGTGAAAGTTTAGACTTCCATGACTTTGGGCCCGTTCATTTTTTAACTGCCACCCCCTCGTTCCTTCCCAAAAAATAAAAATATGTTTTTAAGGGACTTATTTTTATTTTTTTGTTGACGGGTTTTTCTAAGCCCGGGCATCAAATCTGAGAATCTGGAGAGCAGTCGGGGGCGGGCTGCTTCCGCTACGGAATTTGTTTCAGCCGCTGGCGGCGAAGGGGTGAAAGTTCGGACTAAAGGGAAGCGAAGTCGGCATATTCCAAAATCTGTGCGAGCGGAGGTGTGGAAGAGAGATGCTGGGGCTTGTGTTTTTGTGGAGCCAAGGACGGGAAGGCCCTGTGGTTCGAGCTTTGGGCTGGAGTGGGATGATATATTGGAGTTTTCGAGAGGGGGAGAGTCGAGTGAGGCGAATCTTCGGCTGCTTTGTCGGCGGCATAATAACGGGCGACGGCGTTGGGAGAGGCGGGGGCAGTAAAGAAGGCGGGCTCTGACAGGGGGACGAGGGAGGAGGGGGATCGAGACCTCTGGAAAGCGGAATTAAATTTTCTAGAGCTCAATTCGTTTCTTTCTGGTGAAGAGATTCATCTGGTCGGCCTCAAAAAGAAGCTTTAGATTCTTTTTCTCCCAGGCCTTGGCCCTTTCGTAGTCGGGCTGCATTCGCTCAAACTTTCGAAACTTTTCGGTATGCATTTTGTGAGAGTCTCTGGGAAAAACCGCGTGGAGCATTTCATGAAACAAAATATGCTCTAGAAAGAAAAGTGGAACCCTGGCCTGATCGAGCCGCCTTGAAATTCGAATGAGTTTTCGGTCGGCAAAGTACTCACCCAGGGTCACCGAGCGAAGAGCGCGCTCGGGCTTTCGGTTGGCCCACTCCACTTGAATGTCTGACAATCTCCCGTCAAAATAGATTCGGTTCAGCCGATCAAAAAGACTTTTCAAATCATAAACTCGACCCATTCGTCTAGACATAGCGCTGGGACTCCACCCATTCGAACAAGGGGGCCTTCGGGCTCCGCTTCCTTTCCAAGTCTTTCAGCTTCTTTTCGGCTCTGGCGAGCAAAGCAGGCGGCAGCTCGGCGAGCCGTGCGACCTGAATGCCATAACTCTGAGAAGCAGGACCGGCTTCGAGTTTTCGCGTGAAAATCAATTTGCCTCGAATCTCTCTGACTCCTAAGTGGTAGTTTTTCAATGCCTTGCAGCTTTGCTCTAGGGCCGCAAGTTCCAAGTAGTGAGTGGCCACAATGCTGAGAGCTTTGAGTCCATGAACCTCTTCGGTAATGGCCCAGGCCAAACTCATTCCATCATAGGTGGAAGTTCCCCGACCGATCTCGTCAAAGAGAAGCAGACTCTGTTCGGTCGCTCCTTGAAGCATTTGGGCCACCTCTTTCATTTCCACAAAAAATGTACTCTTGCCGAAAAGTAAATCATCATGAGCCCCCATGCGACAGGAGATGCGGTCAAAGCGGCTCAAGTGTCCGGCACGAGCGGGAATGTCGCTTCCAATCTGGTGCAAAAAGGCGCAAAGAGCGGCCACTCGAAGAAGGCTGCTCTTTCCTGCCATATTCGGTCCGGTCAAAAGAAGGCAACGTTGTCGGTCTTGGTCGAGCTCAAAACTCAAAGGGATAAAGTTTTCCTTTGTTAGTGGGTGCCAAGCTTCTTCGAGCCGAACTTGGCCGATCTTGTCGAGTGCCTGGGGCGAAGACCAGTTTTCTCGTGTAGAGACTTCTGCAAGAGACTGAAAGCAATCAAGACGAGCGAGCTTCTTCAAAGCGGGGCTCAAGGCTGGGCGAACTCGTTCGAGTTCTTCGTAAAGGCGCTGAATCTCGGCTTCTTCAGCCTCTCGAATTCTTCTCTCCAGGCTTAAGATCTTGGACTCCAAGTCTTTCAACTCACTAGGCTTGAAACGATCCGCCTGAGTTAGGCTTTGAACTCTCGGCACGCCCTCGGGAATCTTATCTCGCTGAGAGCGAGAAACTTCCATCACAAATCCATGCGTTTGATGAAATTTAATCTTTAGATGCGTGACCTTAAACTTCTCTCGAAGGGAGAGCTCCATATCGCTCAGAGCCTTTTGAGCCCTCTTTTGTAGTTCGCGCAGCTCATCAAGAGAGGGGTTCACTTTTTCAGCGATCCAACCCGCATGAGGCTCTTCGCTCCAGGATAGTTCTCTTTCAAATTGTTGAGAAAGTTGTTCAAAAGCCGAAAACTCCTCTTTGAGTTCTCGGAAAAACGGGAGTTCATCAGACAGAGCTCTCACGGCCTCTAAACTGGCTTGCAGGCTTTGAGCAATTTGAAAGAGTTGGGGAGCCTGGCGCTTTCTTCGAAGAAGCCTTTCAAGATCGTAGACTCTTTTGAGAGACTTTCTGAGCTGAGACCTCTCGAAAGGCTTTTGCTTCAAGTACCGAAGCAGCTCTTGGCGATTTCGAATTTCTTTAGACGATTGTGTGGGGTGCATCATCAAGCTCTTTAGCTCTCGGCGGCCAAAGGCTGTTTGGGTTTGATCCAAAAGCTGGAAAAGGTTCTGTTCTTTGGGTTCAAACAAATGAAGATGTCTTCGAGTGCTGGCCCCCATCCACACTAAATGCGCTTGCTCCTGAAAGGGGGTAAATCGAAGAGGCGTTAGGGGCTGAGCCCTTTGACAGATTTCGATTAGACTTCCTAAACATTGCATCTCCAGCTCAGACTGAAGGGGAAGGTCTGAAAGATCCGTCAATAAAAAGGCCTCCATGAGTCTGGCGCGGGCCTGACGGGGAAGGAGTAGGTGGCAAGCTCGCTGAAAACCAACCGAACAAGAAAGCTTCGTGCCATGGGGAATGCGTAAATCTTCGATGGGAAGTCGAGAAACTGCATCCTCTAGAGCCTCTAGGCTTTCGCCTCGTTCAATAAGCGCATGCCCAGTCGCAATATCACAAGCGGCGAGAATCCAATCCTCTTCTTTCCCGACGATAAGAGCCGTGTAGTGAGGCCGATCCTCATTGGCCAAGAGGCGCATTCCCGGCGTGAGTTCCTGTACAATTTCTCGTCGAACCAAGCCCTTTGTCGACTGGGGATCTTCGGTCTGCTCTGCCACCGAGATTGCTTTGGCTTTGTCCAAAAGCTTGTGAGCATAAACCTCAAACTGATGAACCGGCACTCCACACAGAGGGATGGGCTCTTCATCTTCTGCTTTTCTATTTCTGGAGGTCAGAGTCACCCCCATCAGAGGAGCCGCCTGCACCGCATCTTGTTCGAACAGTTCGTAAAAATCTCCCAGACGAAAGAACAAAAGATTCCCCCCAGCCTGCGCCTTAAGCGATCTCCATTGCTTCATCATCGGGCTTTGTCTCGGATCAGCCATCCCTAGCGGGCAATCTAGCCTTGTTTGGCTTGGGCTCGCAAGTTAAAGGCAGCCGCCGGACTGGCGCTAAGGGCCCACCTGTCCGGGGGCTTTAGGTCCTGCAGAATCGAATTTGAATCAAGGCTTGGCCGACATTTTGAAAAAGTGCTTAGCTGGCCGTATGCAAGACCTTCTTTACGAGGGCAAAGCCAAAAAGATCTATCGCGAGGGGGAGGGCTTGGTTCGGCAGCGCTTTAAGGACATTGCGACCGCCTTTAATGGTGAAAAGAAAGCGACCGTGGTCGGAAAGGCCGCTCTGAACGCTCGATTCTGTGCGCTTTTTTTTGAGCTACTCGAGAAAGAGGCCTTACCCACCCACTTTGTCTCTTTTGATCCACCAGACTCTCTGATCACTCTCGAACTCAAGATGATTCCCCTCGAAGTGGTGGTTCGTAATCGGGTGGCCGGCTCACTCTCCAAAAGATTTCCAGCGGAGGACAAAAAGAGTCTTGAGCCTCCGGTTGTTGAGTACTTTTTGAAGAACGATGCCCAAAACGATCCCAAGGTCGAAGAAGATTTGCTGGTCTCCCTGTTTCATTATGACAAGAAAGAGCTTTTGGAGCTCAGAAGCTTTGCCTTGAAGGTGAATGAGATTCTTGGCTTTTTCGTTCAAACCAAGGGGGTGGACTTGATTGACTTGAAACTTGAGTTTGGTCGAAGTCCTGATGGCAGCATTTTGTTGGGAGATGAGATTTCCCCAGACACTTGTCGATTTTGGGATGTGGAGACAGGGGAGTCTCTCGACAAAGATCGCTTTCGATTTGAAAAAGGGGATTTAATTGAGGGCTACCAAAAATTGGCAACCCGATTGGGCTTGGGAGGATCATGAAGAACTTTAAGTTTCGAGTAAGAGTGCAGTTCAAAGACGGGATCTTAGACCCCCAAGCCGAGGTTATTTTCCAAAAGATTCAGCATTTAGAGTTCTCGCAAGTAAAGACCCTCACTTGTGAGAAGAGCTTTCTTCTCGAACTGGAAGCTCCGTCAAGCGCTGAGGCCAATCAAGTGGTGCGGCGATTGGCTCAAGATCTTCTCAGCAATCCGGTGATGGAAAGCTTTGAAGTCGAGGAAGTAGCTTCGTGAAGTCCCGTTGGGCCGTCTTGAAATTTCCGGGATCGAATGGGGAAGGGGACGCTCTCAAAGCACTTTCGGCCTATCCGGTGAAGTTGGTTGAACACTGGCATGAAGATCCGATTCAAGTCGGAGACTATGAGTTGTTGATTTTGCCCGGTGGTTTTAGCTACGGCGACTATCTTCGAGCAGGAGCCATTGCGAAGCATGCTCCGGCCCTGAAGAATCTTCACGAAGTGATTTCTGAGGGTTGTCATGTCATGGGAATTTGCAACGGATTTCAGATTCTCTTGGAGGCGCGCTTGATTCCTGGCTTCTTACAGGTCAACTCTTCTCTAAAATTCATCTCTGACATGGTGGATTGTCACCTTAATCATGCCGTTGAGCCTTGGATTCGAAAAGAGGACTGTGGAAAGAGGCTCAAGCTTCCGGTGGCGCATCGGTTTGGAAACTATCAAGTGTCACGAGTGGATCGCTCCGAGTTGGTCGCCGCCCTGACTTATGAAGTAGACTTGAACTCCTCGGTCGATCAAATTGCGGGCGTCTATCGCTCGATTGGTCGCGGCAGCGTTTTTGCCATGATGCCGCATCCCGAACGAGCCGCATTTGAAGCGCTTGGAGCAAATGATGGTCGGTTGTTTTTTGACAATGCTTTTGAGTTTCTTTCTGAGAGAGGGACTTCATGAATACCGATTTGAAATTGGCTCTGTCGCTTGGACTTTCTGAAGAAGAGTGGGAGTACCTCAAGAGCCAGTTAGAGAGGCTGCCTTCGTTTGAGGAGCTTCAAATGATTGCGGTGATGTGGAGTGAGCATTGTAGCTATAAGTCTTCAAAGTTTTTATTGAAGCGATTGCATAGTGCTGGAGATCAAGTGCTTCAGGGCCCAGGTGAAAACGCGGGCCTGGTGGCTTGGGGAGAAGACCAAGCCTTGGCGTTTAAGATTGAAAGTCACAATCATCCCAGTTTTGTGGAGCCCTTTCAAGGCGCGGCCACCGGCGTGGGCGGAATTCTGCGAGACATTTTTACGATGGGGGCGCGACCCGTCGCGCTGGCAAACTATCTTCGTTTTGGCAACTTGCGATTGAAAAATCAGCAAAGACTCCTCGATGGGGTGGTCTCAGGAATTTCGCACTATGGAAACTGTATGGGCATTCCGATGCTGGGAGGGCAAGTGCAAACGGACCCCTGCTACGACCATAATATTCTGGTGAATGTCTTTGCCTTGGGGGTTTTAGACCGTTCGAAACTCTTTCGCTCAAATTCGGCAAAGCCTGGGGCAAAGGTCATGATTTGGGGGGCGCCTACGGGGCGAGATGGTATTCATGGAGCGAGTTTGTTGGCTTCTGCCGAATTCGAAGCAGAGAGTGGGCAAGACAGGGAGCAAAAAATTCGAGTTCAAGTGGGAGATCCTTTTCGAGAAAAGCTTTTGATGGAAGCTTGTTTAGAGTGCATGTCGGAGCTGTCAGACGAACTCCTGGCCATTCAAGATATGGGAGCGGCGGGGCTGACATGCTCCACGATGGAAATTGCAGATAAGTCTCGACTGGGGATGAAGATCGACCTGGATAAAGTTCCGGTTCGTGAAGAAGGGATGCAGGCCTTTGAGCTGTTGCTTTCGGAGTCTCAAGAAAGAATGTTGGCGGTGGTTCAAGATGGGCAAGAAGAAAAGTTTCGGCGCATTCTTCACAAATGGGGTTGTGTGGCCGAGTGTATTGGCGAAACGACGGCCGAGCCCACTCTAAAAATGAGCTTTCAGGGAGAGCCCTTGGTGAACCTTCCGGTGAGTCAGGTGATGGAACCTCCAAAGCTGGCTCTCGAAGTTCAGAAGTTTGAGGTTGAGCGACCGGCCCAGAAGGCTGAGATACAAGATGTTCGTGAAGAGTGGCAGGTTCTGAAGTATCTTCTAGCCCTTCCAGGCATCGCTTCAAAACGAGGTCTCTTTCGACAATACGATTCGACGGTCGGCGCGGCCAGCGTTCAAGGCCCCGGGGGAGAGGCGGGGGTTCTCTGGCTTCCTCAAAAAAACTTGGACTTCGCGGGGGCGGCTTTTAAGGGCGCTTGGGATGAAGTGGTGGCCGAATGGAATCCTTTTCTGGCAGCGCAGTTGGCCATCACGGAGTGTGCTCGTTCTCTGGCTTGCGTGGGGGCCAGACCGATTGGGTTGACCGATGGAGTGAATCTGGGCAACCCCAACAATCCTAAAGTGCTCTCGCAGTTTGAGGCCATCATCGAAGCCATGAATGAAGGAATGAAGGCCTTCAACGCCCCTTGTGTGTCTGGAAATGTCTCTCTCTTCAATCAAACCAAGAGTGAGGCCGGAAGCGTCGATATCTTTCCGACGGTCTTTATTGTGATGCTCGGAGAGATTGAAGATGTGCGAAAGTGTCGGCCCAAGAGCTTTCAAGAGAGCGGAAATGATGTCTGGCTTCTTGAAGCGAAGCCTCCCAACTTAGAGATGCCCTTTGGGAGTCTCTATGCTCGTCGGTTTTGGCCCGAGCATCAGTGGAGAGGGGATTGGCCAGAGGTGGATTGGCAAGCGGAAAAGTCTTTGGTGGAGGCTTTGATTAAAGCTCATGAGGACGAGCTCTTCGTTTCTGTTCGGGATGTGGCTGACGGCGGTTTGGCCGTGGCCTTGGCAGAGGCTTGTGTTTCCGGCGAAAAGCCCTTCGGCTTTGATGGGGATTGGTCGACTAGCCAGAAGAGGAGAGACCTTCTTTTGTTTGGAGAGTTTTCCGGCAGAGTTGTGGTAGAGATTCGACCAGAGCAGCGAGCTTCATTTTTAAAGCTGAGTCGGGAATATCAGCTGCATTCTTGGCGACTCGGAAAACTCACCGACACCGGAGTCTTTCGTTTACGGCCCTTGTGCCAAGGTCCTGTGGAAGAGTTGAAAGCGGCCTGGGAGTCCTGCTTTCCTGTTTAAAAATTCCCATTCACCCCAAAGAGAGAGGTTAGATCAATTGAAGAGTTCTTGGAGAGAAAACTGCGGGGTTTTTGGAATCTGGAAGGTTCCAGAAGCAGCGCATTTAAATTACTTGGGTCTGTTTGCTTTACAGCATCGAGGGCAAGAGGGGGCGGGTATCGTCAGTGGAACTCACGAAAGTTTTTGGGGGCGCAGGAGCTCGGGCTTAGTTTCGCAGGTCTTTGATCGAGAGGCCCTGAATCAACTGCAGGGGGAGACAGCCATCGGGCATGTTCGTTACTCAACCGTTGGCAATCAGGCCGACAAAAATCTTCAGCCCCTTTGGGTTCAAGGCGAGTGGGGAGAGTTGGCGGTCGCTCACAACGGAACGCTCACCAACGCGCAGGAGCTGCGATTGGAGCTAGAGTCTCAGGGCAGTGTTTTTCAGAGTTCGGTCGACACTGAAGTGATTCTTCATCTGTTTGCGAGAACGAAGGGAAGTTTTCGAGAGAGAATCGATGCGACTCTGTCGCGAGTGGCGGGTGCTTTCAGTCTTTTGATTTTGTATCGTGATTCGAAGGAGTTGAGATTGGCGGCCATCAAAGATCCCTTCGGCTTTCGTCCTCTTTGTGTCGGTCGTCTTCAAGAGGGTTATGCCATCGGCAGCGAGTCTTGCGCCTTTGATCTGGTTGGGGCTTCGTGGGAGGCGGAGCTTGAGGCCGGCGAGGTCTATGAGTTTCATAGCAAGGGCGTCGATCGATGGAAGTTAAACTCGAAAGCCCCACGAACAGCTCCTTGTGTGTTCGAGTGGATTTACTTTTCGAGGCCCGACTCCAACAGCTTCGGCCGTTCCGTTTATGAGTTTCGCAAACAAACCGGCGCTCTCTTGGCAGAGAGAGATCAGAGGGCCTCCCTTCGGGCCGACTTAGTCATGGGGGTGCCTGATTCAGGAATTCCGGCGGCCATTGGCTATTCTCAACAAAGTGGATTGCCCTTTGAGATGGGCCTCATTCGGAATCACTATATTGGTCGAACCTTTATTGAGCCGCATCAGAGCATCCGAGACTTTCGAGTGAAAATCAAACAGAACCCACTTCCCAAAAGCCTTGAGGGAAAGCGAATCGTCGTCGTGGATGACAGCATTGTTCGAGGCACCACTTCTCGCAAAATCAATATGCTTCTGCGAGAGGCTGGAGCTAGAGAGATTCACTTGAGAATCGCCGCTCCGCCCACCATTTCGCCTTGTTATTATGGCATTGATACTCCCACCGAGAACGAACTCATTGCTTCGAAAAAGTCGATTGAAGAGATTCGGGATTTTATTTTTGCCGACAGCCTGGAGTATTTGTCTCTAGAGGATCTCAGGCAACTGACTCAAGGGGCTTCAGTTTGTCACGCCTGCTTTAGCAAAGACTACCCCAGCGGAATCCCCAAGCTTTAGGAGGCTTTGTGCTGATAGCGCCAAGTTCGTCTCGCCGGGTGTCGAGAGCATTTCTCCTCCAAGGCCCTCCCCCTGTCAGGCATGTCTTCAACGGTTAGAAAAAGAATCAAATCGGATTTAGTGGTTCAAGAGTCTAAACTCTTTGCATAGCGAACAGTTTGAGAGCTAGTTGTGCTTGAAATTACAGCTCCTTTTAAGCTGGCTGGATGGCATGAGCTTTGCTCCATTTTAGTCCCCACAGGAGCTCAAGTGAGCAAGAGGTGCCTCAGTTTGCACGGACCGAAGAGGTTTAAGGAGGAGTCGCCTCTGGTTTCTTTAGGGGCCTGAGGCTCATTTTTCTGGAGGATTTTAGTGAGAAAGCTTTTAGCACTTTTACTGGCTACCTTTTTTCTTCCGCTTGGTGCGAGTCTTGGGAGCGCAGCCGTTTGCCCGCCCGCCGACAAGCATTCACTTCTCTCTGTTTTTTCTGCTTTTCGGAGTGACACCGAGGCGGTTGATTCCAAGCAAACAAATTCTCGAGCGCTTCAAGAGTATCTGGAGTTAGCTGACAGCTCGATGGAAGTGGCAATTGACTTCGCCCGGCAAGGTCAAGCCTTCTTTGACGGTCCAATTGAAGACGAAAGGGTCTACCAACACTTTTCTTATTGGATTCAGCGTGGATTCAGTTTGGAAGAAGTGGCGGCTCTTTGGACTCAAGCTCGAGAGCTTTTGCAAGCGAGCCTAATCGAGTGGTTAGAGGGCCAGCGAGCCGAAAGCCCGGTTGAGCTGCAAAGGGCGCTCCAAGAATCGGCCTTTGGCGGAATGATTGGCGAATCCGAGTTGAATGCACTTTATGCCTATTTGCAAGCTGAACCGTTGATTGAGTCGATCTTGTCTGACACCGCCGAGAGTCAAGTTCTTCACTCTGAGTGGCACGCGCTGCGATGGGAACGGGGGAGTGATGGTCGTCTGCGTCATCGAAGTTTTACCGACCGAGAGGATGAGAAAGAGGCTGAACGAGAGCGAGCGAGACTTGAGTCTGAAAGAACTCGGGTGATGCAAAGAATTGACCATTCTTTCGATCGGCTGGAGCAGCTCAACACAAGCTTCGGGGGAATCAATATCGATCGAATTCGGCGCGACGCTGAACGAGAGAGGGCTTTGGTGCGCTGGCGATTGAGTAAGGAGCCGTTGACGCGCGATCGCTTCGAGAGAAGCGAATTACACGACTACTTCGATGCCGATGAGCTGGAAGCGACTCTCGTGGCGATGGAATTGAAAGAGATTTTTCAGGAGTCCTATGCAGCAAGATACGCACTTGGTTGGATAAGGGCCGCTCCTAACCCGGCTGACCGAGCCAAGGCCTCTAAATATTCGGATGAGATCTCAAGACTCGATCAACGCTTGGAGGTCTTGGCAAGGGACTTTCCAGAGCATGTGGATCTAGATAAATTTTATGAACCCTTGAGAGAGGTGAGACAGAAGGGGGGAGATCATCGTGGCGAGCAAGAACGCGAAAATTTGGAGGCACGGCTAAGAACTGTCTTTGAAGCTTTTGATTTCGATCACGGGCACGAAGACTTGCTTGTTGAATTGGTGAGAAAGATGTCTAGTCGGCCCACCCGAGCGACAAACGATGAGTGGATGGCGGCTATCGGAAGAGCGATCGAGGCTGTTGAAGCCTACCAAAGAGATCGTGCTCGTGGTCTCCAAGATGCCTCTCGGCGAGTGGGGGTTGGCAACACGGGTAGTATGGGGATGAGCGGGCGAGGCACTCGGTCTTTGCAGGAGAGGCGAGGCTATCAAAGTCTTATTGAATTGTTCAAAGACCATGGGATGTTAGAGAGCAAAGAAGCATGGCAATTTCTGGACTTGCTTGGGGGGAGTCGACTTGCAAGTTTAGGCACCGAACAGCGGGTAGAGTTAGAGAAAGCTCTCGCACCCGATGTCGAGCCGCCTTCCTTTTGGCAGCGCGCTGTCAGTACCATTTTGAGATCTGAAGAAGCTCTCATTGAGAGTCTAGCGAATCTCACCGTGGGCAATGCTCTGTACTATGGTGGGGGAGTGGTAGGAGCTGCATTTGGTGGAGGTTGGGAGGCCGGATCAGATGTTGGTGTTCAATTCATCCGAGCGAATCAGCGCGCTGCCAATGAAGGGACGATTTCTGGAGTTCTCAATCGAGTCAGTCCCCTTCGAGGGTTTCTGGCGTCACAGTTAGATCAGCCGCATTACAGCTCCATTTACGGCTCAACAGATGACATGGCCTCCGCGTCCCTGCCGAGGCTGGCCCTTTGGAGCAATCCACTTAACCCGGTGGGTGAGGTGCTGAATCTGGCGCTCGAGGTGCCTGCGGCAGCATTCTCGGAAACTCAGCGAAGACTCATGGGGCTAAGCGATATCGAATACTCAGCTCACAAGCGTGCTGGTGGGTTTGCTCGTTACACCGAGGGCGCTTTTGATCTTGGGCTTGGCGCTTTAAGTCTGGCAATCATGGCTAAAACCGGCGGTGCAAGTGCCATGTCGCGTGTAGCCATGGCGAGTCGCTCGCTGCGGGTTGCTGGGGGAATGTCACTTGCGGGTGGAGTGGCAGTAGAACTGAGAACTACCGATGAAGACTTCAATTGGGAACGCCTAGCAGAGAATACAGTTCGAGGCGCTGCAGGCAGCATGTTGTTTATGGGCACCACAACTGTGATGAGTGCTCGAATCATGAGAAGTGGGCACTCGGCGACGACTGCTCGAAATGTCGCAAGATCAATCAATATTGCTCAGGCTCAGCAGGATATTCTGGAGACTTTAGCAGAGCTTTCTTCGGCCTTTTCGAGATTGTCATCTGGCGAAGAGATGGACACTCAAGAGCTGATCGGTTTGGCGATTCAGTTTGCTGTTGGCGTCTATGATGTCACAGATCCTTCTTTAGGCCCGGTCATGGCTCGACTCAAGTCTCAGGCAAGAGCAGAAAACACAGTAAAGACATTTTATCAAGATCATCCCGATCTTGCTGTAAGCCCCGAACAAAGAAAGACAGAAGCCGATTCTCTGCTTCGTGTCGAGCGATTCGTGGCAGAATCAGGCATCAAACTGACTGAAGATCAGTTGCGACTTGTGCTGAAAACGACCCTGCAAGCTCATGTGCAGGGAAGGGGAAGACAGAATTGGGATGGTACCTACCCGCGTGGGCAGAATATTCGCAAATCAAGAATTCTTATGGAAGGCTATGAAAATGCGGGACTGAGTCGAGAGCAAGCACTCTCATTGTCACGCTTTGTTTTAGATCAAGGCATTGCGGGAGATGAGAGCCCTCAACACAGAGAGATCTTTGAGGCTCTAGTGGTAATGTACGGGCGATCAAATGTGGAAAGTGCAATAGAGAAATTTTTGAGCTTGACGGGCGACAGCTCATCACCGGGCGAAAACTCTTTCCCATTCAGACTAGACGCGACGAATCGTTACATTTTTGAAGCGGCGATCGTTTCAAGGATCGGCACGGCGTCATTGTCTACATTCGAGAGTAATATAACTCGTTTACATTCGAATCTTGTTGATCAACTAGACGCCATCAATCTTACTGACCCTGCAGCCAGCAAGTATTTGAAGTGGGCGATGCAAGAAGTCACAAAAAAGAGATTGGAGCTTAGTGCCGAGCAATATGAGATTCAAGAAACAGAGGGTGATTTCGAGGTTATTATTCTTCCTTCACACACCCAACTTGGAGGCTTGGCTCGCTTGCTGCAAGATCGCTACGACGGTCGACTTGTTTATTCCCCGTTTATGCTAGCAGCGGTTGCAGCAGCTACCAATGGAGAGACACTTTACATATCACATCAGAGCTTTCAAACAGGTCGGATTGATTTGATGGTTGAGCATGAGTTCCAACACATAGCTCTTGCTCACGATTTTCGTTTAGGAACCGATCGATCAGATCAAACCTTGAATGCGAGAATGTCGGACCCATTGGGATGGGAGTCGCATACCTATGACAGCCTTGGTTTAAGTGAGCTCTCAACCTATTCACATGACCTTGTCAGGGCCCTCAAACAGATTCAGTTTGCTGAAACAAGCGGTAGTGAAGATTCAAATAGACTTTATGAAGATGCGATCTATCACTTCCAACTCTCTGCTGAAACTCTTACAGACATTGCTGATTCGGTAAGGAGGACCATCGATCTCTATAGCGACAATGTTTCCCTCGCTCTTGCAGAGTCAAGTCTTGTTGAGAGGCACTGGAAGGTTGGGCAGAGCTCTAGTGGGCACAGAACTCTTGAGTATCAAAGAGATGGCTTGTGGATTCGATTTAGGATGAAATCGATCGACGGTTCTCCAGTTATGAGTGCTGAGATTAGAGACCGACCACAGCCCACTTTAGACGAAGTTTTATCGGCCGCAAGGCAAGGAGTATCTGCATCTGGTGGCAGTCCAATCATCACATTGATTTGGACCGATCCTAGCGTACAACAGCTGATTGATGCTGATGCCCAAGGCTTGCCGAGTTCAGAGCTAAGCCATGTGGACTGCGGGCGTTTGACTGGAGGGGGTAACACTTAGGGATTTGGGGGATCGGC
>REDG01000001.1 GCA_007693605.1 Bradymonadales bacterium | reverse complement strand
AACCTCCCGTTACATCCACCGACTCCAAAAAATAGCGTTTAAATGCCTTACCCTTGAGGAGAGGCCGTCGATCTTCATATTATTGACTCGGCAGGGAGACTCCAAATCATCAGCCTTGGAAACAACTTCTTGAAGGGTGAGGTTCCCCAATACACGGTTCCTGCCGGAAGCTGGCAGGCTTTGCGTATTAAAAATCCAAGTTCCAGCTCTTCCTGGTCCCTAATGGGAACCACGATGACACCTGGATTTGAATTCTCTACATTTGTATTGGCTGATCGAGCAGAATTGACCCGCGCTTACCCCCGACATAGACAGATCATCGAGGAGCTCACAAGGGAGTAAGATGACCACTTCAGAGAGAAAATTTATCGGCTTCTCTCGAAAGGTCTTCTGGGCGATCTTTCTGTCTTGTCTTGGAATCTTAATGGTTTCGATGCTCTTAGCATCTAAAATTTTCTCTAGTCGAATTCTAGAAGAGTATCAGGATAGGTACTCGTCCCTCTCTTCCCTCATCGGTGAAAACATTCGAGAAACAGAAGAGAGCGCCGAACGAACCATGCTCAACTCTGCTCTTTTGGTGCGATCTCTGGACGAGCACGGCATCTTAAGCACAGCCGAGTTAAAGGCTCTAGCTCAGAAAACAAGCGTCACTCACATTTTTATCATTGATCAAGAGGGACAGTTTATTCGATCGACAAATGAAGATCCTGGCTTGATCCCAAACCTTTTTTCCTTTTGTCCTGACTATAAGAATCGGCTGAACTCCCACGGAGCGATTATTGATGCAACCCCGATTATTCAACCCCATCCAGAGCCCAATCCTTTTAAGTTTTTAATCATTCCCAACTCGGCTGGAGATAGACTAATCAGCGTGGGCCTTCGAGTTGATTTCTTATCAAGCTCTTTGAAGCGCTTTCAACAGCAGGACCCGAATATTCAGGCCATTGAAATCTACTCACCCCGCGGAGGTCTCTTAGGACGATTCGGTCCCAAAGAAGTTGAACTTCTTGGCGACCGCCTGGAAGAAATTCCACAAATGGATTTTGACCTCCTCGAAACAGATGACGCTCTACTTTATAGCCAGTGGACGGCGTCTAATCATAGGGATTGCTGTCAGTGCAAAACCTCTGGCGATGTGAGAAATGGACATTATGATTATCTAATTCGAACGCAGGTTTCAAAGGCCGCACTCATCGAGGCTCAGAACAGCCTCTTTGTTGTCCTTTGCATCTTGGGCCTATTTTCTGTTTTGATCAGTCTGGTTCTGGCGAGACTGATCTCCACCCGGCTTGTGACTCGCCTGAAGATGCTTCATCGTCAGGTCGGAGCAAACTTAAACAATAACTCCGGACTTGAGCCTCTTGATGAGTCCGGCTCCGATGAACTCTCAGATCTTTCCCGAAGCTTTAATGAGCTGCTTCGGCAGAGAGAGAAGCATCAGAAAGACCAGGTTGAACTCGAACGCCTTAAGAAGGAAGAAGAGCTCTCGAGCTTAGCCGCTCAAGTTTCTCACGATGTCCAATCGCCGGTCTCAACGTTAAGAATGCTCGGCAAAGAGATTCAGCCCAGATTGAAAGACGAACACCGAGAAATCTTGGAGGCCGTGACCAATAAGCTCCAAGAGATGACCTCCGCCCTCCTTCGACGATACCGTGGGGAGAGGGAGCACGAGATACGCCCTATCGAAGATTTGGCATCGAGCATCCATCGCATCGTCGACGAAAAAAGGCTGGAGTTTGCACCAAGAGTGAATGTTTTGATTTCCGTCGAGTTAGACCCGGAACTAGGGGGACTCGCGATCCCGCTGTCCGAAACTGAACTAGCACGAGTTCTTTCAAATCTGATTAACAATGCCGTTGAATCTTGTGATGACCTGCCTTCAGCTGAAGTACAAGTTATCGGAAAGCTTTCCACTCGAACCGAGTCTGTCCGAATTGAGGTAATCGATAATGGACGTGGGATTCCCAGTGAGCTTGTTCCAAAACTTCTCTCAAGCGGTGGGACTTACAAAAAAGCAGGACATGGGTTCGGCCTAAAGCATGCGCGAAGTTCATTAGAGAGCATTGGAGGCCGGCTGAGCTTAGCCTCCGCATTCCCCACCGGAACCAAAGTGAGTTTGCGCATTCCTATACGCCTAAGACGAGAACTCCCTGAGGGTTTTCGCCAAATGGTGCTCATCGAAGACGACAAGAGCGTTCAAAAAGCTTGGGCTCTTCAGGCGGCAGAAATGGGAATCGAGTTTTACTCCGCTGAGTCAGAGACAGAAATCCCATTCAATCGCATCTCAAAGGACGCGGAAATCTATGTCGATGGCCACTTGGCGGAAGGACGTTCTGGCGTGGACGTATGCAAAAAGCTCTATAAGCTCGGCTATCAAAAACTTTACCTTGCCTCGTCAGACTATCGAATCAAGTGTCCCGACTACGTCGTCCGAGTGGGCAAAGATTTCCCGTTTTCTCGGTCGGCCTGAGGTACCGCTGTACCTTCAAGCTCTCGCTTCCAGCGAAGAAGGATTTGAAATAATCAACCACTCGCTCAAACTCCTCGTCCGTTAAATCTTCTCGCTTTATCTCTTTTTGGCTTTTCATCGTGAAAATAGTCCTAGAATATATAGCTTGTGAGCGGAACAAACGAAAGAGACCTGACTGCCCCC
>REDG01000050.1 GCA_007693605.1 Bradymonadales bacterium | reverse complement strand
TGCGTAAAAATCGTAGACAAATACGCCACTGACCAAGCGCGTCTTGTCAACGCTTACCCTAACTACCGCAGCTTATGCATCTATCGCTTCTGAAGGCCATTGATCGCTTTCATCCAGACCATGGGGCTCAGTTCTCGACATTCGCAGTCTTCAGTATGCTTCGTGATCTCTCCGATGAGTTGGAGCGCTTTCGAAGGAACGCTCGACGACAGGTTTCATCCGATTGGGACTTTTCAAGAACGCAGGCACCCGAGCCTGAGCCTGAACCAGTTCTTTTGAGGGGGGTCGATCGACTTCATCGAGACTATCGCTTGTCGGTAGTGGTTCAAGAAATCTTGGGTCTTTTGAGCCCTACAGACCGATTTATCGTTGAAGCCCATTTTGGCTTGGGTGGAAGAGGGCCCATGACACTCGAAGGCATTGGCCAAGATCCGGAGCTCATTCGACTGAATGACGGGAAGGGCATGGGCAAAGCAGCTGTTCAGGGGAGGTTGGAGAAAACACTAAGGGCGCTCAGAGGCTCGGTAAGAATTGTCGAAGAGGGGGGACTTGAGCCTCAGTCACTTTAGATCGCTTTCTTGGCCCCTCCAGTGCCCCCAAGGCCGAAAAGTTCATGGGGGGTCTCCCCACCAACATAAAAGGCAGCGCCGTTGCCGACGCTGCCCTGCTGATGCTTGGATAAAAAAGTTTATCAGATGGCTCTACCCTGAGGGCTTTAGAACAGTTCCTTTACGGAGTCTGATAGACTCTCAAAGTATTCAGAGAACCAGTCTTGAAAATCATCCCATTCCTCTTTGACCGAGATCTGAAAGAGATACGATTCTTTTTCTAAATCCTTGTGGGCCTTTTCGAGTTCTGCTCGTCGATTATCGAGAACTCGTTTTCTTGCGGGGCTGGCCTTTTTGGCTTCTTCCTCGATGCTATCGATCTTCGACTCAAGGCTTTCGAGTTTCGAGCGGATATCTTCCTTGAGTTCGAGTCGATCTAGTTCAGACGAGGCTCTGTCTCTTGCGTCTTCTAGAGAAGCAGAGGCCGCCTCTCGCTTTCCTTTCCACTGGGCGGAGCCAGAATCAAGGAAGCTCTGAATATCCTTTTCGGCTTTGGCCAGAGACTCATTGAGCTTTTTGAGGCGAGCTCTTTCTGCCGTTCTCACTTCGCGTACAGTTTCATTCTCTATTTTGGCTTCCAATTCAGCAATCTTCTTCTTTAGATCGGCCTCTTCGTTTGCGAATCTTGCCTCGGCTTCTTCTCGCGTCTCTTCGGTTTCTCCCACAATTGCATCCTTCACATCACCCGCTGTTTTGGCAATGCTATCAGCGGCAGAGTCGGCCCTCTGACTCAGCGAGGCTTGATCGTCTCCGCAGCCCACGAGAAAAGTGAAGATGCCAAGCCCAAGCAGGCCCATGACATTTGGATTTTGTTTCATACGAGTGGTGTTTAAATTTTTCATATTTTTTAGTCTTTCCTTCTTAGTTTTTGATCACGATGTCGATTCGGCGGTTAATGGCTCGGCCTGCGCTTGATTGATTGGAGGCCAAGGGTCTCTCTGACCCGAATCCCCTCGCGGCGACTCTTTCCGGTCTCAGCGCTTCGCTCGATAGAAAGTATTCTTTTACAGCCTGAGCCCGTCTCTCAGAAAGCGCCATATTCAAGCTCGCATCTCCGGTCGAATCAGAATGTCCCTCAATCACGATGGAGGGGTCGTCGAAGCTCTGAATTGCCGTTTGCACTCTCCTCAGAAGAGCGAAAGATTGGCTCGGAATATTGCTTTCGTTCACCTCAAAATTCATTTTCTTGAGCCGGATGATCAGGTTGTCGCCTTGTCGAGATACTTCTGCATCTTCTTCTTGGAAGAGTTCTTGGACTTTTTGAAAGCGCTGCGTCTTTCGATCCCCTTGCTCTAACCTTCGTTCAAGACTCGCATAGTCTTCTGATCTTGTTTTCAACTCCGATGATCTCGCTTGTTCTTCCGACAATCTTCTTTCAGATCCAGAAAGTTCATCTTGAAGCCGCTCAGAGTCTTGACCTGCAGTGCGCATCATTGCCTCTGTTCTTAAGGCTCGGTCTTCAGGAGAGAGATCTCTCGAAGAGGCGGTCTGTCTGGTTAAGTTCAAAAGCCGGCGTGAAGCTGTAGAGGCTTCTTCGCCCATCTGGGTGATTCTTCGCTCAGACTCAAGATTGGCGTTCAGAGCAATGAATTCTCTTGCCGTTTTAATGGTCTGTTCCGTTTCTGCAAGAGTCGAGGGGACGAGTCTGTCTGCTCTTTCGTTCTTCGCAATACGCAGGTTGTTGGTCGCTTCACCCAGATGCTTTTCTTGAAGGGTTTTGATTGTCAGGTTCTGGTATCTCTCTGTGAGCGCTGGGATGCGGTTCAAAGCGCGATTTCTAGAATTTCGGCCGTCTAGATCTTTAACAAGACTCAAGTACTGGGTTTCAAGATTTCTCAGTTCTCGGTTGGCAGGCTCGGCATCGCTGAATTCAAGGGCGATCTCGCGCGCATTGATGAGGGGATTCATTCGGTCTCGATTTTGCCTAGAGAAAATGATCGCCGCATCCAATTCCGATCGGGCGTTCTCTAGTTTGCCAGAGAAACTCTTCTCGGGTTCTCCTGTAGATTGAATCGCTCGAGCTTCTGAAAAAGACTTTTGAGCGGCCATATATCTAGCGGGAGAAATGAGGTGGACGCGATCTCTTTCGGCTGCACGAAAATCTTGTTCGAGAGCGTTAAAGGTCGCTGGTCTAGTTTGAGGGCTCCCGATCGTGTCAAGCATCGCCTCTTGTTTTGAGCTAGCACAACCGCTTATAATCAGGGCCAGCGACCAAAAACTGAGGAACTCTATGAGTTTTCTTTGAGAGGTCGATTTCATAAACTTGTATTCTTTCTATTTAGCTTCATGTTTTTTCCTATTTAGCTTTATGCCTTTTCGTGACGATTTTTATCGAGAGTCATTTCAGTTGAAGTTGAAAGCTGAAGTGCAAGACCCGGTCATTTAATCGAGTTTGCACCTCAGAGATTTCATTCGACGGATCAATGACTCAGGCCCTTCAAGCTCGTCGACAGATCTTGAAGTTTATCTCCGAAAGGCTTTTCTCTGTAGAATTCCTCTCGAAGAGGGAGTGCTCATTTTTTATTGAGCTGATTTGTCGGTCAATTAGCAGTCGGTTTGTCTCTTCCTTCATGTCTAGAATCTTCTCGATTGCCGGACTGGTTTTTGAACTCTTGTTGATTCTGATTGCCAGACTGGTTCTTGAAGCCTTGTTGGTTCTGATTGCCTGATTGGTTCTTAAGGTCTTCTCGGCTGCCAGACTGGTTTTTAGACTCTTGTTGGTTCTGATTGCCCGACTGGTTTTTGTTGTCGGCATTTTGGTTGCCAGTCTTGAGGTTTTTGTTGGTTTCTGGTTGGTTCATGTGTTCTCCTTTGAGTGCTCGTGGAGCTGATTTAAGCGGCTGAAGCTTTAGTGCGCAGTCAGCTGCCCAAACCTTTGGTTTATTAGACTCGTAAACTAGTAAGGGGAGTGTTCTAGGTGAGATCGCTATCGTCTCAGAAGAAAAATTCTCGATTACTTGAGTTGGTTATAGGCTTCTTTCAGAGCAAGAGAAACTTACTTAAGTCCTGGCTCGCTGTGAGAGCTTACTCGACAAAGCGCTTTGTAGGGGCTCGGGGCGAAGCGACCAACGAGCGAGGCCGACCAAGGCGGGTCTTCGAGCTTTTTTGAATGAGCCCATCAAAACCTTTAGATTCAGTTTGACCCCGAGCTTGTTTTGATATTGATAATCTGTATCAGTAGAGTTGCTTGTGAAAGAAAAGGGAGAGTCATGACTGTATTTCGTATTCAATTTTTGTTTTTGTTCTTGGTTTCTGTGAGTTTCGGTTCGGCAAAGGCCGAAAATTTGCAAAGGGAGAAGGATCGTCAGGCGATTTTGGGGATGTCTGGCTGTTATATGGTGGATTACAACTACCACGAGGTTGAGGCGCTACTTGAGGGCTACCAGCTTGACCATCGAGAGTATCATGCTTCTGTCAATTCAGACTTTCAACGCTTTGTTAGAATGTATCCCCTGTTGGATAGCTCGGTGACGCCCGAGAACTATCAGCTGAATGTGAAGGAAAAGATCTGGGTCAGAACAGACGAAGAGAATGTCATTCATCTGCAACATATCATCTTTCTGACCAATAAGAAGGGCGAGCTTGATTTTGTGATGAAGCATCATAGCCAGCGCTGGCGTTACGAGGCCGACAGAACCTATACTTACTCGGGCGGAATGCTTTGGGAGGTTGAAAATTTGGAAGATACTGCTGGTCGTTGGACGAGAGAAGTGAAGGCATTAGATGACAGCCCCAGGTATTCATGCACAGGCGCTTGGGAGCACTCTCAGGAGTTTCCTAGGTGGGAATGTTCGAACTATTCTCCGATTCCCGGTCGGGAGTATCGAGATATGGGTCGCCGAGATTATCAGGGCTTAGACCGCACTCACCGCATCACGGTCTATCCGTATTCCTGGTTAGATGCCCAAGAGAATGTAAAGGTGCGAGAGCAGAACGGCGAACGGATTGATCTCGCAAGAGAACTCGGACGAAACTGGCATCATCCACTGCCCGAAGGAGACTGCTCTGTCGTCGACTCGTTTGTAGAGGAGAGATCGGGTTTCTGGAGTCTCACCCAAGAAGTTTGGGATGAATTCCTTCAGGAAGGCCGGTCCATGTACGAGAGTACCGGGCGTGGAATAGCTCGTTGGATGCCGATTAACGGAGGGCCGTTGATTGTGCATCCTGATCGGAAATTGGTTCAATATCGAACTGGGCTAGAGCAAGAATATCTTGATGCTTCGGAAAGGGACGAACGGCTCTTTGCCGGCTTGAAGATGAGAATTCGGAAGCATCTGCTATCTTACGATCGCCAAGACTAGTGGTCCAATGAGTTTTCGAGTCGATCCTGTGGTCAGGGCATCAACAAATTTGCCTGGGAAGGGGCTACTTGAATATCGCAGTTTTGGGAGGGCTGGTTCGAAGTTTTGCTTCTTGTTCTCGTAGACTTTGTAGGGCAAGCAGCCAGGTGCTTGCTGAGAGCTGCCTCCTTTCATCCTCTTGATTCTTAGATCGGGCATTGGTTGAGAATCGGGCCATGGTCGTCTCCGATAGTTGAAATCGAATATGCGCTTCGATCAGGCCCGCGCCATCCCACCAACAGAGTCCGTGATCCTTCAGGTCATCAAGAAGTTCCCTAAGCGTCGCCACTCTTTCTTGAACCACAGAATGAGCTTTGAGAGTCTCCAATTGAAAGGATGCTAGATCTGACAACTCAAGAACCCCGTCAAGATCTTGAAGGGTCCTTACAATTTGTTCATGCCATTCTTCCAGGGGGGTGATCGGGCCGCGTCCTAGCTGCAGAAGAGCCCTTAAATCTTTCCATCTTGGACATCTTGGACCTTCAGAAGAAAACTGAAAGCTAAAATTGCCGTCAGCATCTTTTATCGTCTTAATCTGTTCGCTCAGTTTAGTTCGACTGCCTTTGGCAGAAAACGAGAATTCTACTCCATGAGCTAGGCTTCCTTCACCCGCCATCGCTATGTTCTCTGGGCAGCTCGAAGTGTTTTCTGCCACGAGGCTCGAGTTCAGGACAAAGGCGATGAAGAGGAGCGCCCCAAGCTTTCCGACCATTCTCAACATAAGCTTGCTCAAGTAGGCAAATTCGTTTCACTGGTCAAGCGACTTTGTACAGGGCTCTTAAGGGAACTGGACAAAGCGCTGAAGCTGTAGGGGCCGCAGCAGGCGATGGATTGGGCTTGACTCGGGCCGTAAGAAAACTCTAGTGGTTGGGGGTGTTTCAGGTCTCTAGGCGTCAGCGGTCTTTTGTGGCTTGTTTTGTTCTCTTAATCTTCGGGCCGTGCTTCGAGGCTTTCGGGACGGATTCGGACCAAAGGCGTCCAAGTCTTTTGAGTTTAGAGGAAGTGGCTGAGACTCCTATTTTTGGACTTCGGCCTAGCGAACGAGAGTGGATTCAAAAGGCGGTCGTACACCTTCCAGAGTCGGGGGGAACGGCGGTCACTGTTTCCAATGGCGGTCTTTTGGCGACAGCCGCGCATGCTGTAGATTGGGCGGCCGTGAGGGCCGGCAGCCAGAGGGCTCAAAGGCTCTTACGGGATGGCTTTCTGGCTGGAGAACTTAGTGAAGAGATTCCGCTCCCGATGAGCGTATGGTTTCTTGAGTCTCAAGTCGATTTTTCGAATGAGGTGAGTCAAGCTATTGAGAGGGCAGAAGCTGAATTGGGGGCCTTCTATCTTGAGGCTGTTCTTGCGCGGCTTGAGGCGGAGAATGAATCGCCTGGCCGTGTGGCAAGAATTCGAAGACTCGACTATTCTGATCGATTCGTTTTGGAGATTTTCCGAGTGTTCGAGGATGTTCGCTTGGTTTTTTTACCCGAGCAAAGCCTGGTCCGGTTTGGGGGAGATGAACAAAATTTTAGCGCGCCAGGGCTCGCCTTTGATTTTGCTCTTTTGCGAGTCTACGACGAAAACGGTCAGCCCTTGAAGACGGAGAATTACATTGTGATGGAGTCCTCATGGGATCTTTCGCCGGAAGCTGAGCATTTGGTGGTCGGCTATCCTGCGCCTGTCGATCAACGGCAGACGATTCCTGAGCTGGAGTTTGAGCGAGAAGTCATTTTGCCCTTCGATATTCGCTTTATGGAGAGCCGACTGGAGTTCCTTTCGAATGCAATTGAGAGCTTCGGCGAAGAGGCTCTAGAGGAGCTTTTAGTCGAGCGAAGCAGTCTAAAAAACTCTCTTGGGCTGGCTAAGATGATGTCGGAACAATTGAAAGAATCAGGGCCTTGGATGAGAGCGCGAAAGCAGGAGGAAGAGGAGTTTATTCGTCAACTGTCTCCAGAAAACCGTCGCGCTTATCGGAACGCCCTTTCTGTCATTGGGAATCTGCTAAATCCTGAAGTGTCAGACGATCTGCTTGAGCTGACCAAACTTTATAGAATTTTTGAAGCTCCGAGTTTTTATCTCTCGCCACTCTTTGCCCAGGCTCTAGCCATTGCCGAGCTGGCAGAAGCCGCAAACTCAGGAGATCACGATACTTCTGGGATTGCCGAGATTCAGGAAATGTCTCCTGTTCAATTTGATTTTGAGTTTGAAGTGAAGCGGCTGGCTCAATCTCTTTACTGGATCTGGAAGGAGTTTGGCTTGGGGACCGACGAACGAGCGAAGCCAGTTCTCGAGCTTCTTTATGGCGAGGAATTGACTGGTGGCCGCCACGCTGAGTTGGGAGTTGATCACGCCGAGGCAGAGGCCTATTTTCAGAGGCGGGCCCGCTTTTTGTTGGAGGGTTCTCTTGTTTCAGATCCTAGCGCTTTGCGGAATTTCCTGGAGCAAGCGAAGGCGGGAGCTCTTCCCCTGGGCTTTGATCCGGATGCCGAGCCTCTTTTGGCACTGGCCTACGAGTTAGTTGGGGAGCTGCTGACCTTCTTGAGAGCCTATCACCAGACGGAAATGGCTCAAGAGACGGATGCCAGAGAGAGGATCCATGAGATTCAAAGCGAGTTGGGCTTGGTCGGAGACTCTAGTCCTGATCGGGATATTCGCTTTAGCCTTGGAGGGCTCAGTGTTCGATCTTTAGACGCTGATCCTGAGAGCCAGAGAGGCCCTGAGATCACGACGCTGGGCGATTTGTTTAGAGCCGCAGAGGCGGCTAGGTCGGGCCCCGGCGAATTGAGCTCCCACCCAGATTGGAGTTTGCCCGAGCCCTTGCTTCAGGCTCAGAGAGACCAGCCATGGGTAGAGAGGATCCCAGTCACTTTCTCGACCACCGCTCCCATTCTTGGGGGTCACTCGGGAGGTCCAGTTTTGCAAAGAGATATAAGAAGTGGCGTGATTAAGTTGATTGGAATTGTATTTGATCACAATCCCCCCTCGACAAGTTTGATGCTTGAGCCTGGGGCCGGAGAGGGAGCGAGAACCGCTGCGGTTTCTTGCGGGGGAGCCATGGGAATCTTGGGTAAAGTGTTTCGGGCTCCAGTTCCACTAAGGACCGAGATGCAGTCGGGCAGAATTGCGTCGAAATACTGAAGAGACTCTCACCAAACTCTCGGTGTCGACCGAAGGTCGACATGAGCGAAGGGGCAGATGGGCCTTTAGCGACACTCCCAAAAAAAATCCTGTGAGCACACCACAGCGCCCACAGGATTTTCACGAGTCATTGTTCTTTCGAAAGCTCAAGCTCTGAGTTGGAGGGTGTTTGGTCCCTCGGCAGGCGCATCCCCTTGGGGGAGTCGCCTTCTTAATAGATAAACTCAGCGGATGAATGCTCTTCGTAGCCACTGCCAGAATCGGCTTCAGACTCTCCCTCATCACTGCTGGCTTGCAGAATGGCGTTTGAGCTGAGGCCGAGACTTCCAAAGGCCAATAAAAGACTAAGCATAAATTTACGCATTTCTTATTTCCTCCCGTTTACAAGCTTAACAAGTGTTGCAAATTGGATGCCGTCGATTTTTCTCAATGATTTCAATCGGAAGCCTCCAAAAAAACGACAATTTCTGACGCCCGGCAGCAAAATTTGTCCCTCCTGCTTTCAAGAGGCCCTGTCGATTGACTTCGTTCGGTAATCGAAGCATTTTGATTTTTCATGAAAGCCACAGAAATTCGTAAAGGTCAGGTCATTCGGTTTAATGGAAAAGTCGTGAAGGTGGTGTCTTCGGCTCATCACACGCCGGGCAATTTAAGGGCGATGATGCAGGTCGAGATGAAAGATCTCGAAACGGGCACTAACTACAATCACCGTTTTCGGTCAGGAGATGATGTCGAGAAACTGAGCGTCGATCATGTGAAGATGGAATACCTCTATCAAGAGGGGGAGTTCTTTGTCTTCATGAACTCAGAAACCTATGAGCAGATTCATTTGAGTGTCGCCATTGTTGGGGATGTGATGAAATTCATCTTGCCCAACTCCAGTATCGATGTGGTCTTTGTGGATGAAAAACCGATCTCGGTAGAATTGCCTCAAAAGGTAACCTTGAAGGTCACCGAGACAGAGCCGGGCATAAAGAATGCGACAGCCACCAATGTGCTAAAGCCCGCCACTTTAGAGACAGGTCTTGTGGTGGGGGTCCCCCCCTTTGTGAATGCAGGAGACTCGATTGTGATAAACACGGAGTCGGGGGAGTATGTTTCAAGGGCTTAGGCCCCCGACGGCTGACGGCGGAGCGGCCCCTTCGTTTCGCTCTGGTTGCCTGTAAATATCTGTGGGACGAGCTTGGCTTTCGATTCGCTTTGGACTAGCCCTGGTCGCGTGATGTGGGGTTCTCGTACTCGACTGGTTTTCTTGATAGGGATCATTGGCCTTTGGTTTACTGATGCCGGGGCTATTGGTCGTCCGCTTTTCGGCTGCGCCGACCAGATTCTTCTGGCAGGAGAGAGGCTCGAAAGCTTAGCCTCTCTTAGGAAGGCAGATAACTTTGGAGATCTAAGTCATGAGCAGAGAGCGGATGTGTTTTTCGCCATGGAGGGCTTAGAGAGAGAGCTTGTCGAGTTTTTAAAAGAGCGAGTGCCGGAGGCAGCGCTCGAAGCATTTTTTGGGAGAATCAATGCTCAAAAGACGAGGCAAACTGGTTTGATTCTGAAGAGTTGGGATGATTTCTTCAAAGAGGACGAATCGTTCAATCGCACGGCTTCGTACTGGCTTTTCCTGTATCTCGACTCCCTTGGACCCTTGGGCTGGCAGGACTGGGGTCTGTCAGAAGCCGACGAAGGCCTGCTTCAAGAAAAAATGAAAGGGAGGCTGGAAATTCGAAACCTTTTGGTTGAGAAGAATCTTAGTCTTGTAAAGATGATAGCTCGCCAGTTCCTTGTTTCGAAAAACCTGCCGGAAAAGGGCTATTATTTTGATGAACTTGTGGGGCTCGGCAATATCCTTCTTGTCAAAGTCGTTGAGACTTTCCAGCCAAGTAGGAAGCTGCAGCTTTCGACCCCTTTGACTCGTGTTTTGAATCGAGAATACGCGGATTGGCTAAACGAGGACGCAAGGCGCAGGAAGCTGGTAGGAGCTTTTGGTGCAGGTGGCGAGCTTTCTCTGCCCAGTGGGGGGAAAGATCCTTCGGCCCGTGTCGAAGATGAAGATTCCTTGCGGGCACTAAAGAGGGCCGTGCCTCGTTTGAAGGATGAACGGCATCGAACCATCCTCGTCTTGTATCATGGTTTGGAGGGTGGTCCTGGTCTTACCTTTAAACAAATCGGACAACACGAAGACTTCTTGAGAGTGAATGGCGGGCACTCCCTGACCAAAGAAAGGGTGCGGATTCTATATGAGGAAGCGCGACTCCATTTGACGGCCCTCATTTCAGCCGATTCTAGGTAGATTTTTTTAGGCCCTTGGCAAAGCTTCTGAATTGAGAGGGATTTGACTTGGCAAGGAAGCCAAGCTCGGAATAGTTTGGTGACGACTCATTTGTTTGAAAGTGAGTAAGGAAGGCCCATAGGGCAGCTGGTTGAGCCGGAGGCGAACTTGAAAGAGGAGCGCCTGAACAGAAGGCGCGTTCAGCTGAGTTGTGGGCCCGAACGAAGTGGGCCCATAGGGCAGCTGGTTGAGCCGGAGGCGAACTTGAAAGAGGAGCGCCTGAACAGAAGGCGCGTTCAGCTGAGTTGTGGGCCCGAACGAAGTGGGCCCATAGGGCAGCTGGTTGAGCCGGAGGCGAACTTGAAAGAGGAGCGCCTGAACAGAAGGCGCGTTCAGCTGAGTTGTGGGCCCGAACGAAGTGGGCCCATAGCTCAGCTGGGAGAGCGCCTGATTTGCATTCAGGAGGTCGTCGGTTCGATCCCGTCTGGGTCCACCATTTTCTGACTACGAGCGGTTCTACTGCCTGAAGCAGGGGAATTGAGCATTACAGCTTAAGATACATTCCTGATAGGCGGTCTCTGTTTGTTCATACTCACATTGCGACTCGCAGACTGCATTGTTGTCGCATGTGTGGCAGGCACTATCGTGCTGTAGGCAGTCTTCACAGTTCGTATTCACGCCGCCGAAGCCCCCACAAGATTGATTGATTTGATTCGCCTTAGAAGAGCAGGTTTCGCAGTCACCCTCTTGATAATTGTTGTGCTGCATGCCTCTCGAGTGTCGAGAGCAGTTGCGTCTTAGGCTGAGGTAATCGTTTATTAGTTCCTGGCAGTTTAGACTCCCGGAGCAGTGGCCGTCTGCCACTGCACTTATAAACTCAAGGAGTTGATCAGGATCATTTGACTGTGAGTATTCATGGATTGACTCAGCTGCCCTCAATCTACAGCTCTGAAACTCTGCTGGCCCTGGTAAAGCACTCAGGTCTCCCCCGTTACTTTGACTCAAAAGCGAAGAGTCGCCCTTGTTAATCGTTCTGGCGTCCGCTTCGCCGATACCTAGTGCAATTAGACTGGTGACGGTCAAAATCAAAAATTTCATTGCTCCATACTCCTTAACTCGTTGTTAGTCCTTCAAAGAGCAAATCCTAAGCCACTCTAGTTTCTAGTAAAATTCGGGGCTTAGGCGCCAACAAGCCCGCATTTATGACAAATTTTGTCCATTCCGCTCTTTAGGATTTGCGGGCCTATCGAATCCGCCGAGCCAGGCCTTCTCTGGTTGAAACTATTTGGTGTTGATCGCCACTCCCCAAAATTGCCTCCGTCCGGAACTCTGGTAGGTGGCAAAATGCAAGAAATCAAGGCCCTCGATGTGGTCCTTGAGTGAGGCCTTCCGGAGGGTTTTCTAGGGCCTGAAAATATTTCAGAAAATTTTCATTTTCGTCGTTGCCTTTCGATTTCAGTTTTGGGTAGAAGCATACTATTCCCATTCGGCATTGTGACAAAACAACGCGAGTGAAGTGTTCTTTGACATTTGAAGAGGTGATAGAGCGTATAATAAGAGTCTAAAGTTTTGACTCAAGTGCCGAGAAATCTGCATTTATGCAGTTTCTTGGAATTTTCAATTCAATCAATGCATCAGTAATTTAACTGAAGAGCTGAGGTGAACAACCTGAGCTACTTTATGATTAAGCTGATAAGGGCATTTGGTGGATACCTAGGCAACAAGAAGCGAAGAAAGACGTAGCTGGGTGCGATAAGCTCCGGGGAGTGACCAAGCACACTTTGATCCGGAGATTTCTGAATGGGGAGACCCTCTAGGAGTAACTTCCTAGAATCCTCGTCTGAATACATAGGGCGAGAGAGGCGAACGCGGCGAAGTGAAACATCTCAGTAGCCGTAGGAAAAGAAATCAAGCAGAGATTCCCTGAGTAGTGGCGAGCGAAACGGGAATAGCCCAAACCGATTTGATGTAAGATGACAGTCGTTGTCAGGTCGGTGTTGTGGGGCGCTAAAGCTGCAACTGTCAGTGCGGCAAAGAGTTACAAAAGCTTTCGTTAGTCGAATGGTCTGGAAAGGCCGACCAAAGAGGGTGACAGTCCCGTAGACGAAAACGAGAAGCTCTCTTTTAGTGTCCCCGAGTACAACGGAACACGTGAAATTCTGTTGGAAACTGGGAGGACCATCTTCCAAGGCTAAACATTCCTTGTTGACCGATAGTGAACTAGTACCGTGAGGGAAAGGTGAAAAGAACCCCGGCGAGGGGAGTGAAATAGAACATGAAACCAAATGCCTACAAGCCGTGTGAGGGCTATGATTCAAGCCTGAGCATGTACCTTTTGCATAATGAGTCAGCGAGTTATCGTCAGGAGCAAGGTTAAGTCGTTAGACGGAGCCGAAGCGAAAGCAAGTCTGAATAGGGCGAACAAAGTTGCTGGCGGTAGACCCGAAACCCGACGATCTAGCCATGGTCAGGATGAAGCGTAGGTAACACTGCGTGGAGGTCCGAACCCACTACTGTTGAAAAAGTAGGGGATGAGCTGTGGTTAGGAGTGAAAGGCTAATCAAGTCGGGTGATAGCTGGTTCTCTCCGAAATATATTGAGGTATAGCCTCGGCCGTTTGATCGCGGAGGTAGAGCACTGGATAGGCTAGGGGTCGATTGCGATTACCAAACCTAACCAAACTCCGAATACCGTTGATTCTAAGCCGGGAGACAGGCTGTGGGGGATAAGCTTCATAGCCGAGAGGGAAAGAGCCCAGACTACCGATTAAGGCCCCTAAATCTATGCTAAGTGGTGAATGAGGTGGGATTACTCAGACAGCCAGGAGGTTGGCTTAGAAGCAGCCATCCTTTAA
>REDG01000016.1 GCA_007693605.1 Bradymonadales bacterium | reverse complement strand
CGATCCGAGCTCAAAAGCTAAGTGACTTCGACTCCAGTTTCCCGACCGCACTCCATTTTAATGCCTTATCTACATACCGTGGGAAGTACACAGAAAAAGTGACCCCAATTGAGTATCTTGGACAGCACTACCTTTCTACGGAGATTCAATGGGAAACACCTTCGGGGAATCGATACAGCATTGTAGTCATCAATCTGGGAAGAAAAACAAATCAGAATGCGGATCCAAGGCTGCTTGATCCACATATTGACCACGATCAGCAGCGCGGGAGTTCCCGGCGAGACTCTCTCATCTTTGAACCCTCAGTCGAAAGCCCTTCAGCAGAACAGGCAGATGTCGCATCAATTTAGGGGGCAGCTGATACAAAGCTGGAGGCCCTGCTGACTGTGGATTCACCTACAATATGGGAGTTGAATGCTGCATCAGATGTTGACTATCTCGTGATTCCCTTCGGCTCGCCAAGATTCGACCGTTCTCGCCTCAACGGGTACCAGTTAGAAATTTTTCAATCTGACTTTCTTTCAAAGTTGCGACGGTTCGGTTGGAATAATGGCTATCTTTATGAGGAAGCGGGTCCTCATCGAAATGTGCCCATGGGCACATTTATGCGGCATGAGAGCCTTCGATTTGTCGAAACTGAGGACGGCGGGCGCTTTGTGATCTTTCGTCTGAGCAGACAACAAGAGGCTGAAGACATTAGCCAAGAGTTTCCTGAAGACAAACTCATACGAATCCTAGATGCGCTGGAATCTCATTTCAATCTGATTTACACCCATCAACTGACGGAAATTAGTGAACAGTTTGCTCGGCACATAGAGGAACTCGAAGAGCTGATTGCACTTGATCGAGATCATGTCGCCTCGATTGTCAATCAACTTGAAATCATCCCCGACCGAGAAGTGATGATGAATTCAATTAAGCAACTAAAAAGCGAAGCCCTTAGGGATAAGCTTTCCAGTATGTTTGAGGCGCTCTATGATCAGTTAGAGGCTCGCCAAACTGCCCCACAAGTCACAATGCGAAATCCTGGTGCAGAAGAACAGATCTTGGATCTACCCATGGATCGCGCAGGTGTTGCAAGCGACTGGCAAGCGACCTTCAATCGAATCAATGTCCATCCTAAATTTTCAGAAGACATAGAGGCTCTGGATTGGGCTAGAAAAGCCAAGATCATGGAGCTACTAAAGAGGATCGCCAATGGCAATCACACTTCTAACAACGACTTACATGTGCCAGGAGTCTTGGTTAAAGATACAGAGAGGACTTATCTGGTTGTCTTTCAGGTAGTTCCCAACCAAGAACCCCGAATCCTTGGCGTGACACAGTATACTGAATTCCAAAACCTTGACCATCAAAGGCGCTTCATTGAAGAACGATCAAAAGCCTTCAATGGATCCGATTGAAGTTAACTCTGTAGATCGTAAAAAACATCAGGCCTGAAGCTTAGGACTCAACTGGGCAGGCAGGCTAAGAACTGACGAACTTCGCTTTCTAGGGCCTCTTCCAGGGCGGATTGGAGTCTGGGCTTTTGGAGGCGACGAAACCAGGTGGTTAAAAAGTCCACTCGATGTCGTACCTCCACCGTGAGTTTTCTTTCCTTTGGAAGAAAAGACCAGACCTTAATCAGTTCGACATCGTAATGATTCGAAAAGACCAGGGCCTCTGCGAAGCATTGCTCGTTGCCCGTGACGAAATGTTTGCCTTGTGTGAGTCGCGTGGTCGGGCGCATTTGACCATCGTATCGAACGGCAGATAGCCAAAAAGGCCAGGATGCTAGGGGCCGCCCCTTAACGAGCTGATCGAGTTCCTTCGACTCACAAACAGAGAAGGCCTTTCGAGCGTCTTGAATAAGAAACTTTTGAAAAAAGATGTCAATCTCTCTCTCTCCACTCACTCGCTCATTGTAGAACTGAAAAAAAGTTTTCTTAATTTCAGCATCTGAAGATTGCTTGCCGATCAACTCCCTTTCGTCGGGGGTGAAATTGAAAGGGCAGGAGTCTCTGCTGCAGTTGCGAAGATCTCTCATTTCTCTAGAGATAAAGATCGTGGACTGAAGCTCTTCGGAGAGTTCAGAGGGAAAGGGTCGGCTTTCTTGAGGGCTACAGGCCTTGAAGCTCTCCACTGAAACATCTCTGTCAAAGGCCAGCTCGGCTTTTGCGGCGGTCTCGTGGTCATGAAGAGTCTTCATTGAAGATATGTTGACTCGGGCCCCAAAGGACGGGGCTGCGGCCATCATCAAAACGCTCAATAGGACAAAGGACTTCATGTTTTTAAGTCTACGCAATTTCCATTTCTTGTCACGAGAAGAGCCGGCCGGCTTTATCGCGTCAAATTTTCAGGAAGCCACAGGAGCTCGAACTGGTTGCCGTCAGGATCTTTAAAGTAAAAGGATCGGCTTTGATCTCGATGATCCTTGGGCTCCCCGACCTCTTTAGCGCCTAAGGCCTTAAGGTTTTTATGAAAGAGATCAACATCCTCTTTCTGGGGTACTACAAAACCAATATGCGGCGGATGGATTTCTTCATTTTTTTCAATAAAGGCGAGCGTCGATCCGTTAGACTTCGCCATGCCCCAGTCACTTTGGCCGGACCAGGCGGGCTTTAGGCCTAAGGCCTCTTGAAAAAACTGCATTGATTTTTGAACGCTCGACACCTTGACGGCAGCGTGGGTGATCACAACCGGAGGAAGTTCAGTTTTCATTTCGGTTCTCCTATCTCTTTCTTCAGCTGAAGCATTTCCAGCACGGCCAAGGCTGCTTCGGCCCCCTTATTTTTGGAGCCTTGAGTTCGATCTTCAACTTGCTGTAAGTTGTAGCAGGCCAAAATTCCGTGACCTATCGGGATTTTTCTTCTGAGAGCAATGTCGGTGAGAGCGCGAGAAGTTTCATTAGCCACGAGTTCAAAGTGATAGGTTTCCCCCTTTAGAATGACACCACAGGCAACCACAGCCTCGACCTGATTCGGATGCTGATCGAGAGCCCACTCCACCGCCAAGGGGATCTCTAGCGCGCCCGGTACAACCCAGTGTTTTACCGAATAGCCCGCCTCCTGTAATCGAGCTCTTGCGGCGGCTTCGAGTTTCTGACAGAAGAGCTCGTTCCATCGTGTTGTGAAAATAGCGATCATGAAGACGGTCTCTGCTTTTCAGTCAAGTTGAGCAGGTGGCCCAATCGGTCTCGTTTCGTGCGGAGATAGTGCAGATTCTTGGGTTTCGAAGAGATCTCGAGAGCCACTCTTTCGACCAGCTCCATTCCGTAGCCTTCAAGCCCCACAATCTTTCGGGGGTTGTTGGTGAGAAGACGCATCTTGCGAACAGAGAGATCTCTCAAGATTTGAGCGCCAATACCATAGTCTCTTAAATCCGCTTTAAAACCCAAGCGGTGGTTGGCGTCCACTGTATCAAGTCCCTCGTCTTGAAGTTGATAAGCTCGAAGCTTATTCACCAAACCAATGCCTCTGCCTTCTTGGCGAAGATAGAGAAGCACTCCAGATTCCGCCCGCCCAATTTGGGCCATGGCGGCAAACAACTGATCCCCACAATCGCAGCGATGAGATGAAAAAAGATCTCCGGTGAGGCACTCAGAGTGAACTCGAACCAAGCAGGCCTTGTCTTCAGATATTTCTCCTTTCACCAAAGCCACATGCTGATTGCCATCGAGTACATTGGAATACGCAATCATCTTAAAATTGCCGAAGTCGGTTGGGATTTCGGCACTGGCTTCTCGCCGAACCAAAGACTCGTGACGCATCCGGTACGCGATCAGGTCCGCGATGCTCCCCATCTTCAGTTGATGCTTCTTCGCAAAGACTTCGAGCTCGGGTCGACGGGCCATGCTGCCGTCTTCTTTCAAGATTTCACAAATCACCCCCGCTCCCTGAAGGCCTGCCATACTGGCAAGATCGACACTGCCTTCTGTTTGTCCGGCCCTCTTCAGAACGCCTCCCATCTCAGCTCGAAGAGGAAACACATGGCCCGGAGACACTAAGTCTTCTGGTTTTGCATCAGGCTGAACGGCTGCCTGAACGGTTCTGGCGCGATCGGCGGCTGAAATTCCCGTCGTCACTCCCTCTCTTGCTTCGATGCTTATCGTGAAGTTTGTTCGAAACGGGGAGCGGTTCTGATCCACCATTAGAGGGAGTTTCAGTCGGTCACAAATTTCTGGCGCAAGGCTTAGGCAAATCAAGCCACGACCGTGCATCGCCATAAAGTTAATGAGCTCTGGGGTCACTTTGTCTGCCGCACAAACCAAATCTCCTTCATTCTCTCGATCTTCGTCGTCGAGAAGAATGATCATTCGACCCGCCGCCAGCTCTTCAAGAAGTTCAGGGACTGGATCAAAACTCATGGTCGACTCCCTAAATTTGGTTGAGTGCGTAGGTGCTCAGTCCAAAAATGGTGGATGGACTTCACAAAACTGTCGGCCTCAATATTCACCCGGGTCCCGATCGAATAGCCCGAGAAGATGGTTGAGTGCCAAGTCTGTGGAATAATCATCAAACTGATTTGATTTTTCTCTGACTCAGTCTCGTTGACCGTCAGGCTTACTCCATCAACGCAGACACTTCCCTTCGGGGGCATCCAGATCATCAAAGCCTTCGGCAGCTGTATGACGATCGAATGAAAGTCCCCGAGCTTTTCAACTTGAAGAATCTCGCCCACTCCATCGACATGGCCCTGAACCCAATGCCCCCCCAAAAAGCTCTGAGGGGTGGCGGGCAACTCAAGATTTAAGCTCTGATTGGGCTTTAGGTGAGAGAACGAACTTCTTTGCAGAGTCTCTGGCGAGATCTCTACGCTGAATTCAGAGGGAGTGGGTTCAAGCGCGGTCAGGCAAACGCCGTTGACGGAGACGCTGTCGCCCCCCTTGATTCTCTGGGCGAGTTCAGACCGAATGCGCCAACGACTAGCCTGCGCCAGCGGCTCAGACCGCAGCATAATGCCCTTACTTTGTACGAGACCTGTAAACATGAAGTTTTCCTTCAACGAAGACATCCGACCCGAGGAGTTCCACTCGTTGCGGCTGAAACTTAATCGATTCTTGAGGGCTTTTCAATGCCCAGTCTGCTCCAATCGTATAGCGGGCAGAACCCCCAATTAAACCGCGACCATAGAAGATCATCCAATGATCCACGAGATCCGCCTCCAGAAAAGAGGTCGCAAGTCGGGGCCCGCCTTCTAAGAAAATCTCACAAACTCCCTTCTCCTTATAGAGAGTTTGGAGGCTCTTGCGAAGGTCGACCCCAGAGGGAATCTGGTGGACGCGATCCATTCCGTTAGCTTTGATGACCGGCAGATTTTTGCCAAGCCGTTTGGGGCCTCCAAAAACAAGGATGTTCTTTGGCTTCGATCGACGACCCAGTCGGGCGTTTAGCCTTGAGCCATCTCTTTTTAGGCTCTCGTAGCCAATGCCAATAAACTGCGATTTCGCGCGCCAGTGATGGACGAGCGCTCGGCTTCTCTCTCCGCTGATCCACTTGGACTCTCCGTTCGGACAGGCCCATCGCCCGTCAAAACTCATCGCCGCCTTCAGTCTCACCAAAGGCATGCCTTCCTGTTGGTTTTTCAGGAAGGCTTGATTCAAATCCTCAGCCTCTTCTTTCAGAAGGCCGACCTCGACTTTTGCCCCTGAACGACGAAGGGCGCGAATCGAACGACCTGCCACTTGAGGGTTGGGGTCGGGATGAGCGATGAAAATTTCTTTAAACTGACAGTCGAGCACGAGGGGTAGGCATGGCGGAGTTCGTTTGTTGAGATGACAACAGGGCTCCAGGTTGATGTAAAGACTGGCTTCAGAAAACTTACGAAAGCCCTTACTTCGTGCGCGCTGAATCGCCAAAGCCTCAGCATGAGCCTTGCCGGGGCCGGCATGAAAAGCCTTTGATATGACTTTATTGCGATGAAGAATCAAAGCCCCCACTCGGGGATTGGGCAGGCAAGAATCTTTCGGAGAGTCAGCAAGTTCAAGGCAGCTTCGCATCCAATCGGCTTTTTCAGAAGAAGGCTGGGCTGATTTCTTCACTAAAAGCCTTTCGGCAGATGGCTTATCAAAAATGTGCAAGAGAATCCGAGCTGCAAGAGAGTGCTGGCGGCCGCCACGGCCCTCACTCGCCCCAAGGGGAGAAAAAAAAGAAATGCCCACAGCAACCGAGCCCTCATCTTAGGGCTGGGCTTATCACATTTTGTAAAAAGCTCAAATCGGCTTAAAATTGCTATCTTGAGGCCTTCTCAGGCTTGAGCAGGGCTACCGAATTTGGGCTTATTGCGACCTGCGGAAGTGATTTGGTGCTCAGTAGTGGACTCGAACCACCACGGGTTTCCCCACTAGAACCTGAATCTAGCGCGTCTACCAATTCCGCCAACTGAGCACTCAGTAGATCGCGGAATCTACAGGGAAACTGAATAATACAGCTCACTCGCAAAGACCAGGCGGAATTGGTAGACGCCCCTGGATAAATAAACCGGCCCTCGATCCGGCCGAGCAATTCCGCCAACTGAGCACTCAGTAGATCGCGGAATCTACAGGGGGATTGAATAATACAGCTCACTCGCAAAGACCAGGCGGAATTGGTAGACGCCCCTGGATAAATAAACCGGCCCTCGATCGGGCCGAGCAATTTCCCATGAACCGCCAAGGCCTACCTGCTCTGGCAGCCTGCGCTAGTCTGGCACTTCCGTCTCCCGACCCTTTTTCTTTTGCAAAAAAGAGAGGGCTTAGCTTGGCTAGGCCCTCTCTTTGCAATCTTTGACCTGCAACTGAGGCAGCGAGCGGTCTCTATCTCTGTTGTTTCTTTGGCGCGGGGTCGTAAAAATCGTCTGCTTCCCCTGTGTTGGATTTGGGGCCGACCACAAAAGTCGCAGTCTGTGAACTTCCATGTTTATCCTGTGAACTTCCATGTTTATGGATGACGGTCACATTCACAATGTTTCCCGCAGAGGCGCCTTCAATCAATTCAATTACGGCTTCGGAAACATCGAGCATGCCGTCCTCTGTAGGTGCGATGACTCCCCTGAAGCCAGATTCCTCTACCTCTTCCGGGAAAAGTTCCTTAAGGATCTTAACGACAGTCGCTCTTGCCTTTGGATTAAGCGTCTGATCCGTCACTGCGGCTTCAAGATTCTTGAAAAAAAGCTCACCCGGATCAGCTGACAAGCCCTCTTTGGTAGACCACATCCTACGGGCAACCCAGCGGAAGGCAACAACTTCAGGCGAATCTGGTAGACGCTTTAGGAGTCCTGCTCGATCTCGTTTCAACACTTCCTCTACCTGCCATGGTATCCGAGGGGCCTGAAGAAATCTAACAGAGTATGAATCTTCACGCCATTCATACCTATGCATGGCATACCCTGTTCTCCTCAACTCTTCTGCAAGCTCACTAAGCTCACTAATGAGGGGCTCTGGTCGCTTAAGGCGATTTATATTCTCCCTTCCCAAAATTTTAAGGAGCACAGCAAGGTCACTGTCCTTAGCAAGGATTTCGTCCTCAGCAAAGATTTCGTCCTCAGCAAAGATTTGAGTTGCAAAAGTTAGGCTTAGTAGGCCTGTTGAAATGATTCCAGTAAATGCTTTCATATCGGTTCTCCACAGTTAAGGTTAGTCCCGTCACTCTCATACGGCCACCCTCATGAAATTGCAAGCTCCTTGCCAAGCAGAGAGCCGACTTTTCTTAGTCATTCTAAGGCCCGCAAATATTTCGATGAGACTCAAGCTCCCATAGGTGGGGCTGCCTTGTCTCATGAGGATATCCTGCAACATGCCTGTACCTGAGTACGGGGTGGCTTGGTAAGTGAGGGCCTGTATCGCGTCTCGGTTTGTGCGCCCCATTGGACGGACCTTCGGGAGTGGGCAGTTGCTGGAGATTGTTTTGTAACGAGCTGTAATTATCCCATTTTCTTGCTGTGACTATGCCGAATAGGGGATAAGTTGCAATTATACCCATTAAAGGATAAAATCAATTTATTCCCAGTAAAGGATAGATATGAAGCCGACTAAAACCAAAGTCATTATTAGAAATGCGAAGCAACTTGGCGCCGCCATTCAGCGATTTCGAAGCGAGCAGAAATGGCCGCAGGTTGAGCTCAGCAAGAGATCAGGCGTAAAACAACCCACGATTTCTCAAGTGGAAGGGGGTGCCGAAAAAACGCGTCTGGCCACAATGTTTAAACTCTTGGCGGGCTTAGATCTTGAGTTAGTGATTCGCTCCAGAACGAAAGGCAATCCAGAAACCTAATGGCGAAGCGATCCCTCAGCATTCATTTGAGTGTTCTTCTTAATGGCGAGAGGGTCGGCACTTTAGTTCGTGGGAGCTCAGGAAGATTGAGCTTTGAGTACACGCCTGCCTGGATCGCCGGAAAGTCATTGCCAATATCGCTGAGCATGCCCATTAAGGACGCGCCTTATACGGGAGCCATTGTCAGCTCTTTTTTTGGCAATCTACTTCCTGACAATGAAGTCATCCTCGAAAGACTCGCGCAGAAGTTTCAAGCAAACAGCACCGATCCTGTCGAGCTTCTAAGCCTGATGGGAAGAGATTGTGTCGGGGCATTGCAGTTTATCCCCAAAGATGAAGAGATTCCAAAGGCCGAAGGCCTTAAGTTCAAGACACTTGATGAAGAGGAGATTCATAGAATTCTTTCGAATCTCTCGATCTCCCCCCTGGGTATGAATGAGAGTGATGAGTTTCGAATTTCTATCGCAGGAGCTCAAGAAAAGACCGCTCTTCTTTATTTGAATAATCGATGGTGTCGTCCCTTGGGAGTTACACCCTCAACACATATCTTGAAGCCTCGCTTGGGCATATTGCCGAATCGAATTGATATGACCATGAGCGCAGAGAATGAGTGGGTATGTCTTCAAATTGCGAAACACTTTGGTTTTGAGGTGCCCCAGTCGCAAGTTTTGGACTTCAAAGACATTCGATGTTTGGTCGTTGAAAGATTTGATAGAAAGTGGATTGGCTCCCGTCTGACAAGACTTCCTCAAGAAGATCTCTGCCAAGCCCTAGGCATTCCCTATACAAAGAAGTATGAAAATCGAGGCGGGGTCGGGATCAAGCAGATCATGGATTTTTTAAACAGTTCTGACTATAGGGACAGAGATAGAGCTACTTTTTTCAAAGCTCAGATCCTATTCTATTTGCTTGCCGGAACAGATGGGCATGCGAAAAATTTCAGTGTTTTCCCTTCAAAGTCAGGCTTTCGCCTAACACCTTTGTACGACATCTTAAGCCTCCACCCTGCTCTTCAGGCCCGCCAGATCGAAAAAAAAGAAGCAAAACTCGCTATGGGAGTCGGGTCTCCCAGGCACTACCGATTGTCGGAAATTCAAAACCGCCATTGGTATGAATCCGCCAAGGCGTCTGATGTTTCTAAAGAAGCTTTTGAAGAGATGCTCCAAGAAGTCAGTGAGAAGGCGAAGTCATTGGAAAAATCTTTCCAAAGCTACCCCTCTGCAGTTTCGGGTGATCTGATTGGGGTTATCATTTCTGGGCTTCGAAGTAGTCTAAGGAGTCTGGATTGAGGGGGTTCTCTAAAACCATTCCGCCAACTGAGCACTCAACCGCACATACAGATTGGTCAGGGACATTCTCTCGATCGAGTCGGCCCAAAGCGACCGAAGTTTAGCTTTTCTTTCGAGAACTTGGTGTGAGAGCATCGACCGATGGGCTTTTATTTCTTGATGGCATGCGCCGTGGCGAGCATTTTTGTTTCCCCGTTCCTCATTTTGGTTCTCTGGCTTCGAGTGCGACGCTTAAAGAAGCGGCTCGATCTTATGGAATCTGGCTTGAGCAGAAAAGGGGATTGGGCTCCGAATGCTGGCAAGATGACAGCTCCAACACCAAAGGCCCCGGAAGCTCCCAAAGTAGACTTCGGCACAAAAACCAGCTCGGGTCATGTTGAGGCTTCAAGAGCCGCTTCGTTAAGTGCAACTGCCAATAAGCCCCCCGAAACGAAGAATAGAGCTGTGGGGGCTGGTTCGCCCAGAGGCCCCCTTCGTCGGTCGGCAAAGACTGTGCGGCTACACGCAAGCACCAAGGCCAGATTGGGAAGATTGCAGGAGCTCTTCGGCGAAAGTCTTACGGGGATATTTGGAGCGATAGCCGTAGTCGTTGGTTTAACCTTTCTGTTTGCCTATGCGGCCTTTAAGTATGATGCAGCGGTTCGTTTTGGAATGCTCGTGGCAGTTTCTGTCTTGTTCTGGGTGCTGGATTTCGCTCTTCATCGAAAAGAGGCCTATCGTCCATTGGCCCATTGGCTCGGAAGCGCAGGAGCCGCCGTGTTTTTGTTGGCCTGCTTCGGTGCTAGCGCCATTCCCGGTCTTCAGTTTATTGATCGTTTCGACTTCGCTGTAGCCCTTTTAAGTCTTGGGATTGTCTCAAATTTCATGATGGCTTATCTTGCCGGCGCGCAAAGTTTTGCTTCTTTGCATGTTGTTTTGAGTTTGATTCCATTGGCAATTGTTCATGATAGTGTCACCTATCTGATTGGGGCAATCGTTGCCGTTGGGGGGCTTGCTTTTAGTGTTCGAAATGTTTGGGAGAAGCACCTTTTTGCAACGATTTCAGGCTTCTTTTTGTTTTCTTTGTTTTGGTGGTTTAATCAAGACCCCCAAGCGCTGCTTTTTGAAGATAAGTTGATCTATGTCTTGGGCGTGCTTTCGGTTGGTCTGACTGCCGCCCTGATCCACTACAAAAGAGACTATCGAAATTTGGAGGGCGATCGATGGGCTCTTGTGGTCCACATTTCCAACTGGTTGATGGTGGGGGTTTCCTTGTCCTTTGTGAGCATTCTCGGGCAGTTTCTGTTTGTTTCGCTCTTTGCAGCAGCATTCGCAGCCTTTTTGCTTGCCCGCGAGGGTCGCAGAAGGGGGATTCTTTGGGTCTACCGTTGTGACACCCTTTTGTCTCAAGCTCTCCTGATTCTGGCCCTGATCAGTTTGGGGAAATTGGATTTGGACTGGAGCATTCGCGTTGGTTTGATTTTTTTAACGAGTTATTTGTTCGCCGTCATCCACCAGGCTGAGGGGGAAAGGTTGATTCACAAAGTCAGCCTCGCATTGTCGCAAGTTTCAATTCTGCTGTTTTGTGGAACTTTTTTCGCACGCAGTTTCAATCCTGAGGCGTCGGCGGTCTTAGAGAAAGTGATGACCGCCCCGATCATTTTTTTCGCGGGGCTTCTACTCCATTTGTGGACGATCAAACGATTTGCCGAAGACTCTGAATCAACGAGCGCCTTCTTCTCAAAGATGAAGAATCTAAAAGCCAGCCTGACGGGAGTTCTTTTACCACTGATTCCCGCCTCTGCCTTCTTTGGCTTTCGAGAGTACGAGTGGGCAGTGGGAGTTTTTGTCAGCCTCTTTCTGTTGCTCTATATGGTAGCCTTTGTTGTTCGGGCGAGAGGATTGGGCCTGGGCAGTTTTTTTGGCTTGGCCCTATTGTTTGGAGTGAGTTGGTTTCAAATGGGAGAGAGCCATCCGGGGCTCTGGTTAGATCAGTTAAAACTGGCGGCTCCCTTGCTGTTTGTAGGTCTTTTGACGTGCTTCTTCCCGGCCTATGAGTTTAAGAACGAGAAAGTCAGATGGCCTTCTATGTATCTGACCGCCGCTCATCTAGCACTTTCATTGTTTTTCATTTTTCAACCCATCATGACGATCGTGATCCCACTGGTTTTGGTTCTCTTAACCCCTTTGATGAGTGAGCTTGTGCGCATCTTTGATAAGAGTGAGCATCGGCACTGGACGATTCACCTATGTCATATTGGTTTTGCTTACTTCATTCTATTCTTTACATTCTACTTCTTTCAGACGATCCAATCTGAGCTCCTTGTGGGCATTGTGAAGGCTCGATTCATTGTTGAGCTGGCGGGCATGGGTGCGCTGATTTTTTGGTACTTTAATCTAAAAGATCGACGAACTCTGACAGACCGAGGTTTGGGAGTTATTTTTCAGCCCCTGGTTTTGGAGGCGAGCCTTCTGCTTTTGGTAAGCACGGTTTTTGTGGAGGTTTATCGCTTGTACCATCCTATCTTTTGGGTGGGCATTGCCTTCGCCTGTCTCCGCCTGGGCTTCTGGTTTGACTTTGTCTCTCGGCTTAGATTGTATTCGGTGCTTTTTATGTGGGCTTCGGCGATTCATCTCGTAGCGATCACAAGCGCAATCGAATCCCCTCTTCTGCAATGGCATCTTCAGCCTTGGTTTATCGGGCTCGTCAGCTATGCCTTGATTGGTTTGTACCTCTACCTCCACCATTCAAAACTTGAGCTGAGAGGCATAAAACTAGAAGGGATCAGTCAACTGCTCTTGCCTATAAAGGCCGCGTTAGAGAAGAGACCGATCGAACTTCTCTTCTACCCCGTTTTTTTTACGGCAGCCTTGTTCTTGTTCTGGCGCCTTGACTCCGCGGTTCTCACTCTTGCTTGGGTGGGCCTCTGTTTTATGGTCTTCGTTTTAGGCACTCAATTGCGGGTGACTAACTTTTTGAGTGTGGGTTTCGTCGCGGTTGGGCTTTGCATGCTAAGATTAGTCTTTTATGATCTTTCAAAAACAGACTTTTTCACACGAGGCTTGGTCTTTATCGGTGTGGGAGTCTTGATGTTGGGGATGAACTTTGTTTATCGAAGATATAAACTCCAGTTGGAGGCATCCAAATGAGGTTGATGCTAGCGGCGGCATTCCTTCTGGCGGGTATTGGCTTCTCCATATTTTTGGTTCGGCAAGACAGAACAGAGTCGATTGACCCGAGTTTGAAAAGGTCTTTTGAGGTGGCCGGAAATGTAACAGCGAGTGCTGATCGGCTCTTGTCGCGGGTCTTGCCTGTTGGGGAGCTCGATGAGAAAGAGTTTGGTGAGGCGATTAAGGCGAGGCTAAGAAGCTACCCATTCTACGATCAAGAATCAGACAAAGCCAGATATCTTCAAAAGCTTTTGGACGACCTGATGATCTACAAGAAAAAAGACTTCGACTACGAAGTCTTTTTGAGCCCCGGCCATTTCTTGAATGCATTTGCGATGCCGGGGGGTGTAATTGTTGTGACCGAAGGTCTTTTAGATGGTCTTCCTGCAGAAGCGGCTTTGATCGGGATCATGGCTCATGAGTTGGCTCATGTGGAGCTTGGCCACTGCTTCTCGTCTGTGAAGTTTCAGCTTCTTGCCAAAAAAGTTAAGTTGGAGAGTCTGGGGCAGTTGGCAGATTGGGTCATTGGAGGTGTCCTTCGAACGAGTTTCAGCAAAACCCAAGAGGCGGAAGCTGATGACTACGCTTTCAAACTCATGAGAGAGAGCCGCTACGATCCCTACGGCCTGGCTGCTGGCTTTAAAGCGCTCCTGGATGCGTATGAGTCCAGGCCCAGAAGGCGTGCTAGCGACAGGGGCGTGCTAGCGGATTACTTTGCCACTCACCCCGACCTAAGACAGCGCTTTAGGACTTTTTCTTCGAAGGCAGAGCTGTTCTGGAGGACTGCCCGCTCCGACACTCGAAGGTATCGAGGTCAACAAAACCTAAAAAATCTGATTCCTATGTCGGAGCAGGAGTTTGAGGGCGAGTGGCTGCAAAGCTTTCAGGCTGAACTCTATTAGTTTTGTCTTGAATCCCGATTCCCAGTTGAATCGATTACTACGCAAACTTGTCATCATTCTGTGAAAGAATCTTCGATCCCAGATTTGAACCAAGCTCTCTGGCCGCCCTAGACTTCAATAATGCGGACATCGATCTGGCACAAAGCTTGCTTCCTGGACTGCGGGCGTTTGACTGGAGGGGGTAACACTTAGGGATTTGGGGGATCGGC